>DASUGW010000125.1:0-8070 GCA_036273805.1 Mycobacterium sp. | reverse complement strand
AACCGCACCGAAATCGACGATCTCCGCGGTCGGGCCGTCGGCATCGGTCAACTCGCGCGACACCCGCTGCCACCGGAACTGCAGATAGCCCTTGCCATGCTGCAACGTCTCACACCAATTGGTCACTCCGGGATTGGCGTCGGATACCACGATTCGAATCTTGCCGTCCGGATCCGCCTGTGCCTGAGTGCCGTTGAGCGACGTTTGGTGGTTGATGTAGTCCAGCGAGATATACCACAAGCTGCCGAGCTGAAAGCCCAGGTACGGCGCATCGGTCACCGGCAGCGTGATGATGATTGCCTGATCGGGCGTGATGTCGTAATGCCCGACGGAGGAGTACTGGGTGGCCAAACCGCCGGGCGTGAGCCGTGGTGCTGTCAGGGTATTGACGGGCAAGTTGTCGTAGAACCACTTGGGAAACTGCAGCCAGGTCTTGACCCGCTGGACCAACTGTTTTCCTGCCACCGCGTAGCGCTTCTCGATGAGTTCTCTGGTCAGCGGCGGCGGCGCGGTGCCCTCGGTGTCGGTGCGCGCGATCGCGAAAGACCCACGCTGAGCCGACCAGTCGTTGTAGACCTCGCGGATCACCAGCTGCGACGGTGTGTCCGGCACGAACCGCCACTCGAACGTGCCGTCGGACGCGATGTCGAGTTTGCGGTCATCGAAGGCGGTTTCACTGTCCGGCACCACCTTGTCGGTGTATTCGCCGCCGATCAGTTGGAAACTGACGTCGGTCGTGGTGCCACGCCGGCCGGTGACGACGTATTCGTGGCCCGGCTGCACGCGGGTGCCGAAGTACATGGTGTCGGGGTTGTCCAGGCCCATCTTGGTGAATGGTCCGGTTCCGCTATGCAGGAACGGGTGGTCGCGGTCATAGTCGAACGCGACATGCGTGCAGGCCGCAATACACCCCGCGAGGTATTGCAGGCCTTCCAATAAATCGGCCTCGGACTCGATATGCGGCGCTTCGCTGACCAGCCTCTCGGCCTCGGCAATTGCCTCCCTGAGGGGCTCAGCATACATAAACGCTCACCTCCATCGGTACAATACTGTACTAATATGGTAGATATTTGGATAAATCTGCCTTGACCCTAGAACGTGTTCCAGTCGCCGTCAACGACGAACTGCAACGCTGCCGTTCCATATCTGCACCGTCTTGGTACATTTCTGATATGCCGCTGGGTGAATCGTCCGTCCGGGTGTCACCCCCGACCCAGCGCGTGGTGTCTGTCCTGGACTTCCTGTCCCGACATCCGCACCAACGATTCGGGCTCTCCGAATTAGCCCGGCGTCTCGGGCTCAGCAAGCCGACGTGCCTGGGCATCGTCACCACCTTGACTGCCTGCAACTACCTCGTCCGCGACCCGGCGGACAAGACCTACCGGCTGGGCCCGGCTCTCATCGCCCTCGGCCATACGGCCCAGGAAACCCTGCGCGTCAGTCCGAAGGCCCGCGACGAACTTCACCGATTGTCGGTCACTCACAACGCCATTGCGGGTCTGTCCGCAGTGTTGGACGATCGCATCACCCTGCTCGATCTCGCTGCACCACCCGGCGTCGACGCAGGTGTTCGAGTCGGCGAGAGCTATCCCTTCGCTCCCCCGGTCGGCCTGATGTTCGTGCTGTGGGACGACAGCGCCCTGGGCGACTGGCTCTCCCAGCCCGCGACCGTCCCACTGCACACCGACAGCGAACGGCTCGACCGGGTGATCACGCATTGCCGTTCCGCGGGTTACCTCGTCGAGCGCCTGACTCCGGACGGCCGTCGGTTGTATGCGCTGATGGCTGGGGTATCGAGCACGCTGCCAGACGAGCTGCGAATGCTGTTGGGAGAGTTAATCTCCGATATCGGTGAGCGGGTATACCTGCGAGATGAATCGGCGTCCGCCGGAGGCCGGCGTACCGACGTGAGTGTCATTTCCGCACCTGTCTACGACCATCACCGCCGACAGGTGATGGTCGCGTCCCTGCACGTGGGCGCGCCGCTCACCGACGTGGAAATCACCCGGCGTGCAAAGGATCTGGTGACCGCGGCCGATGCGGTAACGGCCCAACTCGGCGGCCGGAAGCCCGATTTCGGCGACCCGATCAACTGACGGCGGCGATCGCGAATGGTAGGACCTGAGTGGCCCCCGCCCGCCGCAGCATCCGGGCCGCCATGGTCATGGTCCAGCCCGTGTCGGTCACATCGTCGACCAGCAGCACGGGGCCTGTCAGCCCCACGAACTGAGAGCGATCGGGCTCCAGCCATGAATCATGCAGCCCGGCAACGCGGTAGGCCGAGTTGGCTGCGCTGACCGGCGTACGCCCGACCGAATAGCGCAATACACCAAGGTTCGTCAACCGGCCCAGCTGGGCCAGTTTGTCGACGAGCGAACCGATCAGCACGGGGTGGGTTTGTGAATCGAGGCCCATCACCGTCACCGGCCGGCATTCCCAGTCCCACGCGGCCAGCACGTCGACCGCAGCCGAAACCACCTCGTCGGGCACCGGCGCGTCAGGTCCGTCGAGCAGGGACCGCAGCCGGGCACCCCAACCGAGGTCGGTCAGCCGGCCGATGACCCGCCCCGGTCCGGGACCGTCATCGATGCGCCCGGACAGATCGAGGCCGAGCTTGTCCAGACCGGACGGCCACTGCCGACGTGGAGTGACCTCCACACCGGGCCGCAGCAGCCGCGCCCTGGTGTCGGCGACGGCGTCAATGCCGACCTCACTGTCGTAACGAACTCCTGTGCAGTTGTCGCAGCGACCGCAGCGCTGGCCTGCACACAATTCCGGATCGTCGAGTTGCCTGCGCAGGAACACCATTCGGCATTCTTCGGTGTCCTCATAGTCGAGCATGGCTTGACGCTCGCGGTCGCGGGCTTCCTCGAGGCGCCGATACCGCGGCTCGTCGTAGCTCCACGGCCGGCCCGTGCTGATCCACCCTCCTTTGACCCGCCGAACCGCGCCGTCGACATCGAGAACTTTGAGCACCATCTCCAGTCGGGACCGGTTAAGGTCGATCAACGGCTCCAGCGCCGGCACCGACTGCGGGCGGTCCATCTCAAGGGCTCCGATCACCTTGTGCACCAGCGGTTCTGGCGGGAACGCCACCGAGCTGAAGTACCGCCAGACCTCCTGGTCCTCCCGGCCGGGCAGCAGGATGACCTCAGCCCGGTCGGTGGCGCGGCCGGCACGGCCGACCTGCTGGTAGTAGGCGATAGGCGACGACGGAGCACCAAGATGCACGACAAACCCGAGATCAGGCTTGTCGAAACCCATCCCCAGAGCCGACGTCGCGATCAGCGCCTTGACCCGGTTGCCCAGCAGGTCAGCCTCGAGTTGTTCCCGCTCGCTGGCTTCGGTAGCCCCGGTGTAGGCCGCGACCGGGTATCCCCGCTCCCGGAGCAATGCCGCGATGTCGTGGGCCTGCGCAACGGTGAGCGTGTAGACGATCCCGGATCCCGGCAGTTCGCCGAGGTGTTCGGCAAGCCAGGCCGCACGCCGGGCCGGGTTCCCGGCGCGCACCACCGACAGCCGAAGCGACTCGCGATCGAGGCCTCCGCGCAACACGAGTGTGTCGGCCCCGCCGACCCCCAGTTGCGCCACCACGTCGTCGACCACGCGATCGTTGGCCGTCGCCGTCGTGGCCAAAATCGGTATATCGGAACCTAATTCGGCGACTAGAGTTCGGATGCGCCGATAATCCGGCCGGAAGTCATGGCCCCAGTCCGACACGCAGTGCGCCTCGTCGACGACAACCAGCCCGGCGTCGGCGGCCAGCGCCGGCAACACGTTGTCGCGGAAATCGGGGTTATTGAGCCGCTCCGGACTGACCAGCAACACGTCGAGCTCGCCACTTCGGACACGCGCATGGATGCCGTCCCAGTCCGCGACGTTGGCGGAGTTGATGGTCGCCGCGCGCACACCGGCTCTGGCCGCGGCTTCCACCTGGTTGCGCATCAGCGCCAGCAAGGGCGACACGATGACCGTCGGCCCCCGCCCGGCCGACCGAAGCAGTTTGGCGGCAATGAAATACACCGCCGACTTGCCCCATCCGGTGCGCTGCACCACCAGCGCGCGGCGTCGCTGCACCACCAGCGCTTCGATGGCAGTCCATTGGTCATCACGCAGGACCGCGTCCGAGCCGGCGAGATCTTCGAGAAGCTGCTGGGCTTGGGCTCGCGTTGCCATCAGGTCATCCTGCCCGGCCGCACCGACAGTCTCGCTCGGTGGTCGATCAATAGGCGTAGGTGTTGGCGGGTTTGTCGACCCGGGTCGCGCTGCTCGCCACCAGGGTCGGTACGAAACCGTTGCCGCCGTCCGCCGATCCCGGTACCACCGCACCTTGCACCCGCACCCACGTGTCGTCGGGGTATGCCGCCACCGCGGACGCCACCGCACCGGACAACCGGACCTGCGCCAGCTGCGCATCCGCGGCACAACAGACGATGACCACGCGACCCAGATCGACGCCCTCGGGACGCTTCAGCGTGAAGCCGGTGACCGTGACGGTCCTGCCGTCCAGCGAGTTGGTCGAGTCCGCCGCGGCACGCATCATCAGCTCCGGGATCGACACGACGGGCGCGGCACCCGGCGGCAGCGGCGGGAAGGCCCGCTTCGGTGGCGCCACCGCTGCCTGCGACGGGGACGCGCCAGCGGCGTCCAGCGGCGGAGGTACGACAAAGGCCAGCACCGCTATCGGGATCACCAGCACCCATGCCAACCACGTACGGTGAGTGTGCCCTTCATGACCCGCCGGGGCGGACTCTTCGCCCCGGGGCTGCAGTCGTAGGTCACGGATGATCGACACCGCACCGAGTGCCATCAGCACCACCGCGGAAGCGACCAACCATGGCATCAACCCTGGCTTCACATACCGCAGGTAGTCGCCGTTGAGCACGATCAGCACAACGGCGAGCCCGGTCAACAA
Organism: Mycobacterium sp.; assembly: GCA_036273805.1. Lineage (GTDB taxonomy): Bacteria > Actinomycetota > Actinomycetes > Mycobacteriales > Mycobacteriaceae > Mycobacterium. The sequence goes on along the minus strand of DASUGW010000125.1, from coordinate 3,155 downwards.
CAGCACCAGGTTCTGCGCTCCCCGACCCATCAGTGGTCACCGAGCACGATCAGGCCGACGACCGTGGCGACGACCGTCGCGACGACGAACGTGGCCGGTCCGAAGCGCACCGCGAAGCGGCGGCCGAACATGCCGGTCTGCATGGCCGCCAGCTTGACGTCGACGGCGGGGCCGACCACCAGGAACACCAGCCGCGGCACCAGCGGCAGCATCGTCAGACTCGCCGCGACGAAGGCGTCTGCCTCCGAACACAGCGCGAGCACCACCGCCAGCAGCGCCATGACCAGCACACCGGGCAACAGTTGACCGGTCACGTGGGTGAAGATCCACGGCGGGACGGCGACCCGCAACGCCGCCGCTGCCGCCGCGCCGAGCACGAGATAGGGCGCCGCCGAAAGGAAGTCATGGCGGGCGGCTTCCACGAAGACGGTCCAACGTGAAGCACCGTCATGATGTGGCTCCGGCAGCGACCGTGTTATCCATTCGTCGCGACCCCAGCGCGACCACATCATGCCCATCACCACCGCGGTCAGAAGCGACGCCACGCAGCGTGCCAGCACCACACCGGGGCGACCCGGAAAGGCGACCGCAGTGGCAACCAGCACGACCGGATTGATCGCCGGCGCCGACAGCATGAAGGTGAGCGCCGCCGCGCCACGTGTCCCCGGGCCGAAGAGTCTGCGGGCCACCGGAACCGAACCGCACTCACAGCCGGGCAGCAGCGCGCCCCCGACGCCCGCCGCGGTCACCGCCACGGCGGGGTTGCCTGGGAGCCTGCGGGACAACGCCTCGGTGTCCACGAAGGCAGCGATCAGGCCTCCGATGACCGTGCCGAGCAGCAGAAACGGCAACGCCTGCACGAACACGCCGCAAAACACCGTGGCCGCCACCCGCAGCTTCGGGTTGTCAGCCACAAATGCGCTCATGGCGCCGGCTGAGAAGGCCAGCGCGATCAGGCCGACAAGCAGCAGCTCCAGCGATCCGATGCGTCGGTGGCGAGCAACCGCGGCGTCTGTCACCCGGACATCATCGACTCAGCGGCTGAGGGCCAGCTGTGGCACACGCCCGTGAGCATGTCGGTCAGCGTATCTGCCGGTGTCTGGACTGCGCCCTGGGCGGTCAGGTCGAAGCCCGCACGATGAGGCGGGCGATGTCGGTCGGCTGGGGCGACGGCGGCGCCGGGTACCCCAATTCGGTGAGCACCGCGGCGATGGCGGCGTCGGCGACTGCGATCGGATTGAATTCCACCGTCGTCAACGGCGGGGCGCTCAGCGCCCCCAGCGTGGTGGCGTCGACACCCATCACCGCGAGGTCCTCCGGGCAGCGCAGCCCCGCCTCCCTGATGCCATAAAGGAGGACGTACGCGATTTCGTCGCTCTGCGCGCACACCGCGGTGACCCCATCTGCCACCCAACCCCGCACCACCTCGGCCGCGTTGTCCTGGGTGATCTCGGCGATCTGGACAGTCGGCAGCCCGCGCTTGGATGCGGCTTGGAGAACACCCTCCAGCCAGTAGTCCCCAAGCGACCGCCAACGATCGATTCCGGTGTAGGCGAAGGCAATTCGCCGATGACCGCGAGAAAACAGGTGGTCTACACGCAACTCACCGACGGATATGTGCGGGTCCCCGAGGGCCGGCAGGGTCCCGATCTCGATGTGCGGGATCGACGCGGCCCGCACCACCTCGAGCACGGAAGCGCTCAGCGGGAAAAGGCTCGTGATCGCGATGGGATCGAGGTTGTGAACCGCGTCGATCACGTGCTGGTCGTCTTCGGTTTCGAAGATCTGCACCTGCAGCAGCCCCAGGCGGCCGAACTCGGTCGTCATTCTGCTGCCCGCCTGCATGGGCATTTCACCGACCGCGACCCGCGGCACCACGTAGAGCACGACACCGCTCTTGCCACGTGCAAGATTCCGCGCGGCGAAGTTGGGCCGATACCCCAGTTGGGCGGCAGCACGGTAGACCGCCTCGCGGGTGCGCGGCGAAATCCGGCGGCCTTCAGCGTTGTTCAGCACATAGCTGACGGTCGCGGTGGACACCTTGGCCAGGCGAGCGACATCCGCATTGGTGGCACGTGCACCCTTGTTTACTCGGGGCGCCCCAGCCACCCCGTCGTCCGCACCTGCCATGGCCCCATGTTTGCACGACCCGACAACGCCGAAATCGACGTTTGGACGCACAAGTACCGGCGTGTCGTCACCCAAACGTCGATTTCGGCGACGCCCTAGGCGTTGGCGGCGTCCTGCTCGCGCTTGATCTCCAACGCGATGTCGATCAGCTGATCCTCCTGACCGCCGATGAGCTTGCGCTGACCGGCCCGGTGCAGCAGCTGATGGGCTGGCACACCGTAACGCTCCGACTGGCGGATCGCGTGCTTGAGGAAGCTGGAATACACACCCGAGTAGCCCATGATCAGCGCATTGCGGTCAAGCAGGCATTCGGCCGGCATAGCCGGTGCGACAACCTCTTCGGCGGCATCTGCAATGTCGAAGAAGTCGATGCCGGTCTTGACGCCGATCTTGTCGAACACCCCGATGAGCGCCTCGACCGGTGCATTTCCGGCACCCGCGCCGAACCGGCGGCAGCTGCCGTCGATCTGCTTGGCACCGGCGCGCACGGCCTCCACCGAGTTGGCGACGCCGAGGCCGAGGTTCTCGTGCCCGTGAAAACCGACCTGAGCGTCGTCTCCCAGTTCGGCAACCAACGCGGCGACGCGGTCGGCGACACCCTCGAGCACCAGTGCTCCCGCGGAGTCGACGACGTAAACGCACTGACAACCCGCGTCAGCCATGATCCGGGCCTGCTGGGCCAGCTTCTCGGGGCTGATGGTGTGGCTCATCATCAAAAAGCCGACGGTCTCCAGGCCGAGTTCGCGAGCCAGCCCGAAGTGCTGGATGGAGACATCGGCCTCGGTGCAGTGCGTTGCGATGCGGCAGATCGACCCACCGTTGTTCTGGGCCTCCTTGATGTCTTCCTTGGTGCCCACACCGGGCAGCATCAGGAAGGCGATCTTGGATTCTTTTGCGGTCTCGGCCGCCAGCTTGATGAGCTCCTGCTCCGGCGTCTTGGAGAACCCGTAATTGAAGCTCGAGCCGCCCAGGCCGTCACCGTGGGTGACCTCGATGACTGGCACACCGGCGGTATCCAGCGCCGC
>DASUGW010000124.1:0-3615 GCA_036273805.1 Mycobacterium sp. | reverse complement strand
CTCGTCCGGTACAAGGCCATCGCGTTGGCGTCGTCGATGTCCGCATAGTCCACGGCGGTTGCCCTGATGCCAGTCGCAGTGCTGCTCAGGCGGTTGGCGCTGCTGTCCAGCGCGGTCGCTGCCAGGTGTTGCAGCGGGTTGAGCATCATCGGCAACGTCTGGCAATAGGTGCCGTAGGAATCCGTGGGCAGGCTCATCTCCCGCGCCGCATCCACTGCCTCGGTCAACCTGTCGCTGATACGCTCAACTTTCTTGGCGTGTTCCCGTAGTGCCTCGGTAAGTACTTCGTACTCGTCGGCCATTCGTCATGCTCCTAGCGCAGGTAGCCCCGGTCGGCGAAGTACTCCTCATCCTCAGGAGGCGCCGCGCGGGGCGGCCGCCTCGGTGGTGGCGAGTAACGCTGCGGCGCAGTGTCGTCTTCGATCGCGCCCAGTCCGAGCACCATCGAGTCCGGTGCCGTGGCCAGGTCTTCACCGAAGCGCTCCCGGTACCCCGAGACCACTTTTTCGACAACGGGCTCGTCGCCACCGACGGTGGCCTGCATGGCGTCCTGGACCAGCGGGGCGAGCTGCTGCTGCGCGCGCCGCAAACAGGCCATCACCTGTACGGCGAGTTCCGGCGGCGACATCTCGCGGATCCTGTCAGTGAGTGCCAGGTCGGTGAGCAGCCCGCGCGAGTCCACCGTGACCCGAACCGCGCCATCCCTGGATGACTCGGTGACCGCAACCTGCTCGACCTGGGTGCGCATGGCGTGGAACTGCTTGGCCTTCTCGGCGAACCCCTGCGTCCACTGCGACAGCCGGCGCTCCATCTCGTCGGGATCGGTGTCGTACATGAGGCCTCCTTGGGCGACGGGCGGTGACGGGTACGCGGCGCCGGGTCGGACGAGGAGGCTACGCAATGGCGGACAGCGTCGAGCATTCCGGTGGCTAGTGGTGTCCCGTTGCGCTAGTATCGAACCTATGTTCGATACCGAGACTTCGGTGCCTGGCTTGATGCCAGGCGTGCCGTGGGCGCAGTTCGAACCATCCGGTCTGCTCACCGATCTGTTGTCCAGCCTGAATGCCGACGGGTTGGACGCCGACGACGCGCTGGAGACCGCGGCCGGGTGGGAGCGGCTGATCGCACACGCTACGGCTCAGCAGTTGCGGGCGCTGGCTCGTTTCGCCACCCTACGAGCGGGCACGGATCTCGACGAATTCGCCACCGCTGAAGTCGCCCCGGTGCTGCATCTGTCCCGTGGAGCGGCCGACGCGCGGCTGCACCTGGCCACCCGGTTGTCGACCCAGCTGCCCGACACGCTCGACGCTCTTCAGTGTGGTGCAATCGACCTACCCCGAGCCCGCGCGATCAGCGAGGCCACCGAGGTACTCGACGCAGCGACCACCGCAGCAGTACAAGCCCGAGTGCTACCAAGGCGTCCACCCAGACCGTTGGGGAACTGCGCGCCGCGCTGGCCCGAGCGGTGTTGGCTGCCGACCCCGGCGCCACCGACCGCCGCCACCGCGCCGCCCGCAACGACCGCCGCGTCCAACTGCACCCCCATGCCGATGGGATGGCCGCCTTTGGGCGTTTCTCCCGGCCGACGACGCCACAGTGGCCTACGCGCGGCTCGACGCTCTGGTCCGCGATCTGCCCGGCGACGACCCGCGCGGGATGGACGCCCGCCGCGCCGACATCCTCACCGACCTGCTACTCGGCCGTGACGTGCCCGGCGCAGCGCAGACCACCGTGGAGGTCCAGGTCAACCTCGACGCCGCCATCCTGACCGGGCTAGCCGACAACCCCGGTCACCTCGCCGGATTCGGCCCCATCCCCGCCCAGATGGCCCGCGACCTCGCCACCACCGCCCAACGCTGGCGCGCCGCCCCGGGATCAAACCTGTTGCTTTCCCGGCTGCCGCCAACCCGCGCACCGCTGCGACCTCGACCACACCATCCCGCACGACCAAAACGGCCCCACCCACCCAGCCAATCTGGGTCCGCTATGCCGACATCACCACCGACTCAAGACCCACACCAGCTGGTCACTATCCCAACCCGAACCCGGCCTGTTCCTCTGGACCAGCCCCACCGGCCGTATCTACCACTTCCGTGCGCCGCCGCGCATCGAGTTCTACACAGACATCCGGCCGCATCCCGGACCAGCGCCGTTCTGAATGCCCGTCCGACTGCTCAGTCACTGAATGGCGCAGAGCCGGCCAGCCATCCTCAGCCAATGCGGTGCCAGGTACGGTGCCTCGGGTCGGACCGAGGAGGGTAGGCGATGGCGAGCGGCGTCGAGCAGGAGGGCGGCTCGCTGGCCGGCGTCGTCCAGCAGCAGCGGACTCTGGCGGCCGCTGTCGCCGCGGGTGAGTTGTGGCTCGAGTCCGGCGTCGCCGAACGCGCCGCTGCCCGCTGCGAACAAACCGTCAGAGAGATCGACGACTTGGTGCTCGACGCGCAAGACCTCACCCGCAAGCGCAAGTTCGGTGACAACGCGGACGGCAACGCCGCCGCTGAGCGGTTCGCCCAGGCCGGCGTCGACTACATCGACTCGATGCGCAACGCTCAGCAGGTGTTCCGAAACATGGCGGCGACCTACCGGGCGGCCGGGCGCACGATCGCAGAGACCGACGCGGCGAACGAGCAGAGGTTGCGGAGTACCTTCGAATGAGGCGTGACCTGGTCCCGGTGGCCGTGTTGGCGTTGCTTGCGGGAGGGTGCGGATCTGCGGCGCAGGCACCGCCGTCGACTTCGGTGGCCGATGCGAGCCGGGTGGACATGTGCACCATTCTGACCGATGCCGAACTGACCGGACTGGGCGCCGAGCTGAACAGACGTAAGCCCGTGAACCGGCTCGGCTTGGTTGGCTGCCACTGGGGGGGAACGCCCTTCGTGCTGGGCCTGGAGCGCGACAAGGAGACTGTCGCCTCGTATAAAGCCCGCCGGCATGATCCATCGTTTACCAGCTTTGGCGATAACACGGTGAACGGCCGGGCCGGGGCTCGCCTTTCGGTTGATCGTGCCCGCGACGACTGCACCCAGTTGATCGATGGTGGGCCGGTGTCGCTGACGGTGAGCGTATCGCCGGCGGGTCTCTATACCGGTCCGAAGATCGATTCTTGTGCTGAGGCCTTGCGGATCGCGCAGATGATCGAGCCGCGACTGCCGAAGGCGGGGAGTTGAGATGGCCGGAGCGTGGGATGTGGTGGCCGATGCGCTGGGCTTGGGGCCCAGCGGTAACGATCACGCGTCGAGTAACTGGGCGGCCTGGGGGCACGAGGAGATCTGCTCGATGCTGCAGACTTCAGTCGATCCCGCCGATATCGACGATGCCGCCAGAGCATGGCGAGATCAAGGCCGCCACGCCGACGACCTGGTAACCGGACTCACCCGCGATCTGCAGGCGATCGTGTTCGATGGGTGGCGTGGCGCGTCGGCCGATGCGGCGCTCACTGCGTTGGGCCCGATCAACCAGTGGTCAGCTGACCATGCCGATGCCGTGGAGCGCACCACGGGACTGATGGATGACTCGGCATCCTCCACGGCGCAGGCAAAGTCCGCGGTGCCGCCGCCGGTGTCGCATGACTGGAGTGAGTCGTTGCGCAGCTTCGGCATCGCTGGTGGGGTGGGC
>DASUGW010000123.1:0-25789 GCA_036273805.1 Mycobacterium sp. | reverse complement strand
GCTGATGCCGGTGGTCCCGGCCACTACGACGTAGCGGTCGTGTTCGACGGCCCGCAGCCGGGCGAAGGCCAGTTGCTGCTCACTCATGGTCTCGTCGAAGGTCGCGTTGTTGGTCGGCACGGTCAGGACCTGCGCGCCGCTTTGCACCGCCTCCCTGGCCGCCCGGTCGAAGATGACCTCCCAGCACGTGGTCACGCCGATCGGCACGCCCGCGGCATGCACGACGCCATTCCCGTCACCGGGCACGAAGTAACCCGCACGGTCGGCGAACGACGACAGGTGCCGGAAGAATCCCCGCCACGGGAGGTACTCCCCGAAAGGCTGGACGATCTTCTTGTCGTGCCGCTCGCCGACCCCACTGTGGGGATCCCACACGATCACCGAGTTGGTTGCCGTCGGATTCTCCTGCGTCGCATCGGGGGTGGTCAGCACGGCGCCCACCAGGATCGGCGCATTGATGGCCTGCGCGGCGCGGGTGATCTGTTCGGCGGCATCGGTGTTGACCAGCGGGTCGATGTCCGAGGAGTTCTCCGGCCAAACGACGAACTGCGGTTGCGGTGCGCGCCCGGCGCGGACGTCGTCCGCCAGCCGCAGCGTCTCCTCGACGTGGTTGTCCAGCACAGCGCGGCGCTGGGCGTTGAACTCCAGACCCAGCCGGGGCACGTTGCCCTGTACCGCGGCAACGGTCACCACCGGTTCGCCACCGGACCCGTTGGCAGACCGGCGCACCTGCGGATGTACCAACGCGACTGACAGCAGGACGATCGCGATCAGCACGCCCGCGGCGACAACGGCGGGGGGTTCGGGCGCATGTGCGCCCCGGAATGCGCCGTGGCGACGGGTCCAGCTGATGACCTCCAGAACGAACTCGGCGAGCGCACATCCGACGAGCACCACTGCCAGTGACACCAGCGGTGCGCCCCCGATCCGCGCCAGCGCCAGCAGCGGGCCGTTCGACTGACTGAAGGCGACGACACCCCACGGAAAACCGCCGAACGGCACAGTGGACTTGAGCCATTCGACTGCGACCCACAGCGCGGCGAACCACAGCGGCCAGCCAGGCAGTGTGCGGACCACCGTCGCCAACAGTGCGAACAGCGCCGAGAAGAGTGCACTCATCAGTGCTAGCGCCAGCCACGGCACCGGACCCACCAATGCGCTGATCCACGGCAGCAGCGGCAGATAGAAGGCCAGCCCGAACAGCAGGCCATACCCGAACCCGCCGACGTGAGTGGTCTGCCGGCGCACCAGGATGCCCGCCAGTACCGCGAACGCCGGCACCGCAGCCCACCACCAGCCCACCGGTGCGAAACTGGCGAACAGCAGCAGCCCGGCACCGATCGCGCCAAGCATCCACGGCAGGCGCGGCGGCAGCCAGACCCTCAGCCATCGCCCGAATCGTGCGGTGCGGCGCGCGCGGGGTGGGTCACTGGGGACTTCGTCCTCACTCCCAAACCCGACGGTTCCGAGGGTCTCGTCAGCCATGCTGGCTTCCGGCGAGCACCTCGCCGCGATGCACGGTGGCGCGGCAGCGTGGCAGCGGGTCGCCCGGGCCTAGTCGCGGCAACGCGGCAACGCGGGAACGCGGGTCCGTGGACCAGCGCTGCACCGAGTCGACCGGCGCGGCGACCTCGAGTTCGCCGGCGTCCCAGACCGCATACGACGCAATGGCGCCCGGAGCCAGGGTGCCGGTGATGCCATCGCGAACTCCCCCGGCGCGCCACGCGCCGCGGGTGGATGCGGCGAACGCCGCCCGCGCCGAGAGTGCACTCCCGGGGGTGTGATGGTTGGTGGCCGCCCGCACGGTCGCCCAGGGATCGATACCCGTCACCGGGCTGTCGGAGCCGAACGCAAGTGGCACGCCATGGGATGCTAGCAGCGCAAACGGGTTCAAACCGGCGGCTCGGTCGATACCAAGCCGCTGCGCGTACATGCCGTTGCCGCCGCCCCAGAGGGCGTCGAAGTTGGGCTGCACGCTGGCGATCACACCCCAGGATCCCAACGCGGTCGCCTGCCCGGCGTCGACCATCTCGAGATGTTCGAGGCGGTGCCCGCACCGAGCCACCGCAGGCACACCAACCCGGTCGACGACCCGCTGCAGGGCGTCCACGACGGCACCGACGGCGGCATCGCCGATGACGTGAAAGCCCGCCGGTATCCCGGCCTCGGTGCAGGCCTCCAGGTGAGCGGTCAGTGCATCGGCATCCAGGTATTGGTTGCCGCAGGTGTGCGGGCCGTCGTGGTAGGGCGCAGTGAGCCACGCGGTGTGCGAGCCCAGCGCGCCGTCGACGAACAGGTCGCCGGCCAGTCCGCGCGCTCCCGTTTCGGCGAGCAGGGCATTGGCCTGCTGCGCGGTCTCGACGGGCTGGCCCCAGTAACCGGTGACCTCGACGCCGTGGTCGGCGTCGCGCAGTTCCTGCCAGTCCTTCAGGCCGCCGATATCGGGTCCGGCGCATTCGTGCACGGCGACGATGCCCGCGGCGGCGAAGGCATCGAGCGCCGCGGTGCGCGCCACGGTCCGCTGTGCAGGGGTGAGCAGAGCGCGCGCGGCGGCCCGTACGCGGTGATGCGCGTCGGCCGTCACGGGCTCTTGCCCCTGGTCCGGGCCGCGCAGCGCACTGGATGCCAGCGCCGAGTGCACATCGATGCGGGAAAGGTAGACCGGGCGCACGCCGACGACGGTGTCGATGTCGGTGGTGCTGGGCACCTCGCCGGCGGGCCACGTCGACTCATCCCAGCCGTGACCCCAGATCAGCGAGTCGGGATGGGCGGCGGCATAGTCGGCCAGCATTGACAGCAGCTGGGAGCCGGAGGTGGCGCCTCGCAGGTCGAGGCCCAGCTGGGTGAGGCCGGTCGCGGTGACGTGGACATGGCTGTCGACGAACGCGGGTGCGACGAACGCCCCGCCGAGGTCGACGACCTCCGCGTCGGGGAACTGGGCCCGGCTGATGTCATCGCTGCCCAGCCACGCAATCACATCCCCGCGCACCGCCATGGCGGTGGCGTCTGGATGTGTCGGGCTATGGATGCGGCCGTTGAGCAGCAGCCTCGTCGCGGCGGGGGTCACGCTGAGCAAGGTACTTGGTCGGTGCGGTCGGATCGGCACTGTCTGCCACGTCGTGGACCTCGATGACCTCGCCGTCGATGTAGTCCCCGCCGGACGCCTGCCGTCCCGCCAGGTCGACGACGGCAATCCGGCGACCCAGAGTGCGGGCGCCGAGGGCAGTCGCGAGCGGTCGCATGACGACGCGGGTGGGCGGCAACAGCATCAGCAGTCCGGCGACGCTGGTGACGAGGCCGGGAACGATCATCAGCACGCTGCCGAGCGCGACCAGGACGCTGTCGGTCATCCGGGCGGCGGGGTTGTGCATGCCCCCCTGCAGCACGGTGAGCTGCCGTTTGAGCTGTGAACCGGCCAGCATCAGACCCAACGCGAATGCGCTCGCGAGCAGCAGCACGGTCCAGCCGAAGCCGATGGTGGCCACCAAGGCGACGATCACCGCCATCTCGATGACCATGTAGAGAGCGAACAACCGCATTGCCATATTGAGTTCAACGTACAGGCCCCAGCCAGGGTTCCGTCGGCTCCGGGGCGGGTGGCCTAGCGTGCGGCTTTGAGTTCCAGGGCGACGTTGTTCTCCATGCCGCCGCGCAGTTTGGAGAAGAAGTTGAACGTCTTTCCGATGAGCCCGTAGCGGCGAGCGATCGCGTCATATGCATCGCCGGTGCGGGATTTCTCCAGGATGGTGGCGACGGCGTCGACCGCCTCACTTTTCGGCCGGCCGCGCATATCGCACTCGGCGATGGTGACGCGCGGGGTGTTGCGAATGCGTTTCACCTTCCAAGAGGTGCCCTGCGTGATGACGATCAGGCCGTCACCGTTCGGCGCCGCCCAGATCGGTGTCGGCTTGGGACGGCCGTCCTTGGTGAACGTGGTCAGCAGGATGTACTCGGATCCCGCGATGTCGGCGAACGTCAGTGCCATGGGACAACCGTATTCGACTGCCCGACAGGATTCCGGGTGAAAGCGGGTCCCCGGTGAATGCGGCCCGGTCCTGCACCTCGTGACCGGCCGCATTTGTACGCCAAGAGGCGGCGTGTTGCGTACAAACACGGGCGCTCGCGAGGAGGGGAAGGTCGGGTGGGGAGTGGAAGGTCAGGCCTCGAGATCGCCCTCGGTCTCCAGCAGCACCTGCCGCAGGCCTGCGAGTGTGTCCTTGTCGGGTTCTGCCCACATGCCGCGTTCGACGGCCTCGAGCAGCCGCTCGGCCATGCCGTGCAGCGCCCACGGGTTCGACTCGGCCATGAACTTGCGATTCTCCGGGTCCAGCACGTAACTGCTGGTGAGTTGCTCGTACATCCAGTCCGACATCACATGCGCGGTCGCGTCGTAGCCGAACAGGTAATCCACGGTAGCGGCCATCTCGAACGCGCCCTTGTAGCCGTGCCGGCGCATGGCGTTCATCCAGCGCGGGTTGACCACGCGGGCCCGGAAAACGCGGGTGGTCTCCTCCGAGAGGGTGCGCGTGCGCACCGCGTCCGGCCGCGTGTTGTCGCCGATGTAGGCGGCGGGGTCCCGGCCGGTCAGCGCCCGCACGGTCGCCACCATGCCACCGTGGTACTGGAAGTAGTCATCGGAATCGGCGATGTCGTGCTCGCGGGTATCAGTGTTCTTGGCCGCCACCGCGATTCGGCGGTAGGCCCGGGTCATCTCATCAGCCGCCGGGACCCCGTCGAGGTCGCGGCCGTAGGCGAACCCACCCCACACCGTGTAAACCTGCGCCAGATCGTTGTCGTCACGCCAGTTGCGAGAATCGATGAGCTGCAGCAGCCCGGCGCCGTACGTGCCGGGCTTGGAGCCGAATATCCTTGTGGTGGAGCGCCGCCCGTCACCGTGCTCGGCCAGATCCGCGGAGGCATGTGCCCGGATGTAGTTGTCCTCGGCTGATTCGTCGAGACCGGCGACCAGCTGAACCGCGTCGTCGAGCATCGTGACGACGTGCGGGAACGCATCCCGGAAGAACCCGGAGATGCGAACCGTGACGTCGATGCGGGGCCGGCCGAGTTCGGCGAGCGAAATCGGCTCCAAGTCCACGACGCGCCGCGATGCGTCATCCCAGATCGGCCGAACGCCGAGCAACGCGAGAACTTCGGCGATGTCGTCGCCGGCCGTGCGCATCGCCGAGGTGCCCCAGACCGACAGGCCCACCGATTCGGGCCAGCGGCCGTGGTCGGCGTGATAGCGCTCGAGCAGCGAATCTGCCAGTGCCACACCGGTTTCCCAGGCCAGCCGGGAGGGCACCGCCTTGGGGTCGACGGAATAGAAGTTGCGGCCGGTGGGCAGCACGTTGACCAGTCCACGCAGCGGCGAGCCGGACGGGCCGGCCGCGATGAACCTTCCATCGAGTGCACGCAGTACCTGATCGATCTCGCGTGACGTGCCCGCCAGCCGCGGTACCACCTCGGTGGCCGCGAAACGCAACACCGTCGCGACGGCCGGGTCCTGGGTCAGGGTGGGCACGGCAGTCGGATCCCATTCGGCGGACTGCAATGCCGAGAGCAGTCCGCGGGCCTGCTCCTCGACCTCGTCGACCGTCAGCCGGGCGGCGGTGCCGTCCTCGGCCAGGCCCAGCGCCTCGCGCAGACCGGGCACCGACTGCTCACCGCCGAAGAGTTGCCGGGCCCGCAGGATGGCCAGCACGAGGTCGAGTTCGGCCTCACCCGTGGGTTTTTCACCGAGGATGTGCAGGCCGTCGCGAATCTGAACGTCCTTGATCTCGCAGAGCCACCCATCGACGTGCAGCAGCATGTCGTCGAACGCGTCCTCGTCGGGCCGGTCTTCCAGGCCCAGATCGTGGTCCATCTTGGCCGCCCGCATCAGCGTCCAAATCTGCTGGCGGATGGCGGGGAGCTTGGCGGGGTCCAGCGCCGAGATGGTGGAGTGCTCGTCGAGCAGCTGCTCCAGACGGGCGATGTCCCCGTAGGTTTCGGCGCGGGCCATCGGCGGAATCAGGTGGTCGATGAGCACCGCGTGGGCCCGCCGCTTGGCCTGGGTGCCCTCACCGGGGTCGTTGACCAGGAACGGGTAGATCAGCGGCAGGTCGCCCAGTGCCGCGTCGGCCCCGCAGGCCGCGGACATGCCCAGCGTCTTACCGGGCAGCCACTCCAGGTTGCCGTGCTTTCCGATGTGCACCACCGCGTCGGCGCCGAAACTTCCGGGGAAACTCTTGTCCAGCCACCGGTAGGCGGCCAGGTAATGGTGACTCGGCGGCAGGTCGGGGTCGTGATAGATGGCCACGGGATTCTCCCCGAATCCACGCGGCGGCTGCACTACGAGCACCACATTGCCGGATTGCATTGCGGCGATCACGATTTCACCATCTGGGTCGCGGCTGCGGTCGACGAACTGCTCTCCGGGCGGCGGCCCCCAGTGCTCGACGACGGCGTCGGCGAGTTCGGCCGGCAGGGTCGCGAACCAGGCCCGGTAGTCGGCGGCGGGCACTCGAATGGGGTTGCCCTCGACCTGCCCTTCGGTAAGCCAGTCGGGATCCTGTCCCCCGCAGGCGATGAGTTCGTGCATCAGCGCATCGCCATCGCCGGCGTCCACCCCTGGAATGTCACCGATGACATACCCCGCCTCGCGCATCGCCCGCAGCAGGGCGACCGCGCTGGCCGGGGTGTCGAGGCCGACGGCATTGCCGATGCGGGCGTGCTTGGTCGGATACGCCGAGAACACCAGCGCCACTTTCTTGTCGGCGGGCGCCACATAGCGCAGTCGCGCCTGGCGCACCGCCATGCCCGCCACCCGCGCGCAGCGCTCCGGGTCGGCGACATATGCGATCAGGCCTTCGTCGTCGATCTCCTTGAACGAGAACGGCACTGTGACGATGCGGCCGTCGAACTCGGGCACCGCGACCTGGGTGGCCACGTCCAGCGGGCTCATCCCGTCGTCATTTTCGTCCCACTGTGCCCTCGAACTCGTCAGGCACAACCCTTGGAGAATCGGAATATCCAGGGCGGCAAGGTGTTCGACGTTCCAGCTGTCGTCGTCGCCGCCCGCCGATGCGGTGGCCGGCCGCGCTCCCCCGGCGGCCAGCACGGTCACCACCATGGCGTCGGCCTGGCCCAGCCGCGCCAACAGCTCGGGTTCGGCGGTGCGCAACGAGGCGCAATACAACGGCAGCGGGCGGGCGCCGGTGGCTTCGATGGCGGAACACAGCGCCTCCACGTAGCCGGTGTTGCCGGCCAGCTGCTGGGCGCGGTAGTACAACACCGCCACGGTCGGACCGGCCACCGGTGCCGCAACGCGCTGCAGCTCCCCCCAGCTGGACAGGGTGACCGGTGGCTCGAACCCGGCGCCGGTCATCAGGACGGTGTCGCACACGAACGCGTGCAGGTTGGCCAGGTTGTCCACGCCGCCCTGGGCGAGGTAGATGTGCGCCTGCACGGCGATACCGGCCGGCACCGTCGAACGTTCCATCAGATCTGCGTCGGGCGCCTGCTCACCGCTCACCACCACCGTGGGCAGGCCGCTGGCCAGTACGGCGTCAATGCCTTCCTCCCACGCGCGGTATCCGCCGAGGATCCGCACCACCACCACGTCCACTCCGCGCAGCAGTTCGGCGAGTTCGTCGGCCAGGTCACTGTCCAGCAGTCGCGACGGGTTGGCCCAGCGGTAGGCGGCCCCGCTCGCGCGGGCGGCGATCAGGTCGGTGTCCGAGGTGGACAGCAACAGGACGGTGGGAGTGGTGGAGGTATGGCCGGAGGTCACGGCTTATTCGTACCGCACCCGCGACGCCGCGTCGGCGGCACCCGTCCTACCAGGGCGTTGAGCTAGCGCACCTGGTAGTCGTTGACGTCCGGACGGCGCATCAGTTCGGTGTACCGCTCGGGCACCCACGGGAACAGCTCCGGCAGCCCGTCCTTGCCCAGATACCAGCTGCTACAGCCGGTGACCCACATCGTCGACCCCATCGCAGCCTTCATGGATTCGTTGTAGAGCTTGGTGGCGACCTCGGTGGGCTCGGCGGAGACGACGGCACCGCAGCGCATCTGGTTGATCCACCACATGATGTAGTCGGCCTGGTTCTCGGCGATCGCCACCAGCGAGTTGGTGCCGACGGGTGCGTGCGGACCCATCAGCATGAACAGATTGGGGAAGCCGGGCAGCGCGACGGATTTGTAGGCGTGCGGTCCGTCGATCCAGGTTTCCTCAATGGTCACGCCACCCGGGCCGACGATCCGCATCGGGCGCACGAATGCGTGCGCGTCGAATCCGGTGGCGAAGACCAGCACGTCCACTTCGTGCCGGGCCCCGCCGGTGGTCACCACGGCGTCCGGTTCGATACGGGCGATCGGCTCCGTGATGACTTCGACTCCGGGCCTCTGAACGGAACGGTAGTAGTGGCCGGCGAAGATCAGCCGCTTGCACATCGCGCGGTAGTTCGGCGTCAACTTGGCGCGCAACTGCGGATCGCGCACCCACAATCGCAGATTCGCGGAGCAGAGCGTTTCGACGAGGCGGCGCTGCCAGCAGGGCCGGATGACGGCGCGCGAGAGGACGCCCCGGAATACAAATCCCCAGAAGTCGTACCCGAGCTTGTTGAGCGCCGGCCAGCGACGCAACAGCTGGCGGGTTACCGCCGAATACCGATGGTTGGGCCACGGAAACACCCACTGCGCAGTCCGCTGGAAGACCGAGAGCCCTTTGACCTCGCCACCGAGGGCCGCAATGATCTGCACGCCTGTCGACCCGGTGCCGATCATCCCGATTCGCTTGTCCGACAAAGGAATATCGTGATCCCACCGGGAGGTGTGGAATGCCGGTCCGGCGAAGCTGTCCCGGCCTGGAATGTCGGGCAACCTGGGCACGCGGAGCACCCCCGTCGCGGTGATCACGACATCGAAGGCTTCCTCGCCGCCCGGCGTGGATATCCACCACTTTCCGTCCCGGTGGGTGGCCGCAGTGACCTCGGTCCCGAATCGCACATGGCGCCGCAGGCCCCGCTCGTCGGCGGTGGTGCGGAAGTAGTCCTGGATCTCCGGTCCCGGCGACAGCAGATGTGACCAGTCCGGGTTGGGGGCGAACGAGTACATGTAGTAGCGCGAGGGCACGTCACAGTGCAGTCCCGGATAGGTGTTGTCGCGCCACGTGCCGCCCACCTCGTCGGCCTGCTCGAAGACCGTGAAGGTGTCGATCCCGGCCGCCAGCAGCTTGCTCGCCATGCAGAGGCCCGACATGCCCGCACCGATAATCGCGATGTCGACGTGCTTGTTCCCCGCCATGGCCACTTCCCCCAAATCGCCGGCTACGGACCAGCGCAGATTACGCCCGCGACGCGGGCGTCGTACCGTGAATGCCGTGACCCGCACCCGCGATCAGGACGCCTGCCCCGGCGCTCTGCAGGTACACCAGGCCGCCGACGGCGCCCTGGTCCGCGTTCGCTTACCCGGCGGTGCGATCTCCGGCCGACAACTCGAGGCGCTGGCGCACGCGACCGCTGAGTTCGGCAATGGAAATCTCGAGCTGACCTCACGCGGCAGCCTGCAATTGCGCGCCATCACCGATCCGGACGCGGTGGCGGACGCGATCGCAGGTGCCGGGTTGTTGCCGTCGGCGACCCATGAACGGGTGCGCAACATCGTGGCCTCACCGCTGTCCGGGCGTGCCGGTGGGCTGATCGACGTGCGGCCCTGGGTGGCCGAACTAGATTCGGCGATCCAGGCCGACACCGCGCTAGCCGGGTTGCCCGGCCGGTTCTGGATTTCACTCGACGACGGGCGCGCCGACGTGTCGGGGTTACGAGCCGACCTCGGGGTTCAGGCAGTCGGCGAGGACACCGTCGCGCTGCTGGTGTCCGGTATCGACACCGGGGTGCGGCTGGCATCCGGTGATGCCGTGGCCACCCTCCTGCGGGTCGCGTCGGCATTTCAGAGGATTCGCGGAACCCGTTGGCGTACAGCAGAACTTGACGACATGTCGGTGCTGCTTGACGGTTTCTCGCCGTCAGCGCCCGCGGGCGCGCTCGCCGATCCGGTGACCCGCGGTCCGATCGGCTGGATAGCCCAGGACCGTGCTGCCGGGGCGCTGGTGGCGCTGGGCGCCGGCGTCCCGCTCGGTGTACTGCCGTCGCGCACCGCGGAGTTCCTGGCGGCCATCGAAGCGCCCATCGTGATCACGCCGTGGCGCTCGCTGCTGGTGTGCGACCTGTCCGAAGGGGTGGCGGAGACATCCGTTCGGGTGCTGGCCCCGATGGACCTGGTGTTCGACGAGAATTCGCCGTGGCTGTCGGTGACCGCGTGCACCGGCAGTCCGGGCTGCGAACGGTCGGCCGCTGACGTCCGGGCCGATGCCGTGGCGGCGGTGGAATCCGGTGACGTCACCGGCCGGGTGCACTACGTGGGCTGCGAGCGGGCGTGTGGCAGTCCGTTGGACGGCGAGGTCATGGTGGCCACCCCGGACGGATACCGCCTGCGCAAACCCTCGTAGGGTGGGCGGGTGCTCGACTACATCCGCGACGCCGCCGAGATCTATCGGCAGTCGTTCGCGACTATCCGCGCCGAAGCCGACCTGTCACGATTTCCCGCCGACGTGGCGCGCGTGGTGGTGCGGTTGATCCACACCTGCGGTCAGGTCGACGTCGCCGAACACGTCGTCTACACCGACGACGTGGTGGCGCGCGCCCACGCCGCGCTGGTCGCCGGTGCCCCGGTGCTGTGCGATTCGTCGATGGTCGCCGCGGGCATCACGGCGGCACGCCTGCCCGCCGGCAACGAGGTGGTGTCGCTGGTGGCCGACCCGCGCGCCCCCGAGCTTGCCGAACGCACCGGCAACACCCGGTCGGCCGCCGGCGTCGAACTGTGGGCCGAAAAGCTCGGCGGTGCCGTGGTGGCGATCGGCAATGCCCCGACCGCGCTGTTCCGGCTGCTGGAGCTCGTCGATGCGGGAGCACCGGTACCGGCGGCTGTGCTGGGCGGGCCCGTCGGCTTCGTCGGCTCTGCCCAGTCCAAGCAGGAGCTGATCGACCGACCCCGAGACATCGCGTACCTCATGGTGACGGGTCGGCGCGGCGGCAGTGCGATGGCCGCCGCTGCCGTGAATGCGATTGCGAGCGAGCGCGAATGAGCGAGATAGCCGGCATGGGCACGCTGTGGGGCGTCGGCCTGGGCCCCGGTGATCCGGAACTGGTGACGGTCAAGGCAGCCCGCGTCATCGGCGAGGCCGATGTGATCGCCTATCACAGCGCGCGGCATGGGCACAGCATCGCCCGCGGTATCGCCGAGCCCTATCTGCGGGGCGATCAGATCGAGGAGCACCTGGTCTACCCGGTGACCACCGAGACCGCCGACCATCCTGGCGGCTACGCCGGGGCGATGGAGGACTTCTACCGGATATCGGCCGACTGCATCGCCGCGCATCTGGAAGCCGGTCGCAACGTGGCGCTGTTGGCCGAGGGCGATCCGCTGTTCTACTCGAGCTACATGCACATGCACACCCGACTCACGGAGCGCTTCGACGCCGTGATCGTGCCGGGTGTCACGTCGGTGAGCGCGGCCTCCGCGGCCGTCGCCACCCCTCTGGTCCAGGGCGACGAGGTGCTCTCCATCCTGCCCGGCACGCTGCCGACGGCCGAGCTGACCCGGCGCCTCGCCGATGCCGACGCCGCCGTGGTGCTGAAACTCGGCCGATCGTATCCGTCTGTGCGGGAAGCGCTTTCGCAGTCCGGAAAGCTGGACCGCGCACACTATGTGGAGCGTGCGAGCACGGAACGGCAGAGAGTGGTACCGGCCGCCGAGGTCGACGGCGCGA
This sequence comes from Mycobacterium sp., assembly GCA_036273805.1. Lineage (GTDB taxonomy): Bacteria > Actinomycetota > Actinomycetes > Mycobacteriales > Mycobacteriaceae > Mycobacterium. Next base: position 13,980 of record DASUGW010000123.1, on the reverse strand, counting down.
AGGTCCCGTACTTCTCGCTGGTGATGGTGCCGGGGATGCGCAAGTGCGAGGCTGCGGCCACCGGCTCGGTGGTTGTGGTGGGTCTTGGACCCGGCGACCCGCAGTGGATGACGCCGCAGACCTGCCAAGAGCTGGCGAACGCCACCGACCTCATCGGCTATGGGCCGTATCTGGATCGGGTGCCGCTGCGTGACGGCCAGCGCAGGCACCCCAGCGATAACACCGACGAACCGGCGCGGGCACGGCTGGCCTGCGAGCTGGCCACCGACGGCCACACGGTGGCAGTGGTGTCGTCCGGCGATCCCGGAGTGTTCGCGATGGCCACAGCGGTGCTGGAGGAAGCCGTCAACTGGCCCGATGTGCAGGTTCGGGTGATCCCGGCGATGACGGCGGCCCAAGCAGTGGCCAGCCGGGTCGGGGCGCCCCTGGGCCACGACTATGCCGTGATCTCGCTGTCCGATCGCCTCAAGCCGTGGGAGATCATCGCGGCCAGGGTGTCGGCCGCCGCAGCGGCCGATCTGGTGATGGCGATCTACAACCCGGCGTCGAAGACCCGCACCTGGCAGGTCGCCGCGATGCGTGATCTGGTGCTCGAACACCGCTCGCCCGAGACGCCCGTGGTGATCGCGCGCGACGTGGCCGGGCCCCGCGAGGAGATCCGGATCGTCCGCCTCGGCGACCTCGACCCGCTTGAGGTCGATATGCGCTGCATGCTGATCGTCGGGTCGTCGCAAACCGTCTGGGACGGTGATCGGGTGTTCACACCGCGGACCTACCCGAGCTAGGTCAGCCGAGACCCGCCACCCAAGCGACTGCCTCGTCGACGGTGGGGACGCTGTCGACGCCAGACGGCAGCGCGGGCCGGTCGATCATCACGACGGCCACTCCGAGCGCCGCAGCCGCATCCAGTTTCGGCCGGGTCATCGCTCCCCCGCTGTTCTTTGTCACCAGCGCGTCGATGCCATGCTCGCGCAGCAGCCGGTATTCGCCGTCGTAGTCGTAGGGCCCGCGGGACAGCAGCAGCTCATGGTGCGCCGGCAACGTCGCAGGATCCGGCGCGGTGACGGCCCGGACCAGAAACCAGGCGTCACTGTTGAGGAACGCCGCGGTACCCGAGCGGCCGGTGGTCAGAAATACGCGCGAATACCCTTGCCGGGCAACGTTTTCAGCCGCAGCGGAATCCGATGGCACCAGCGTGACGTCGCCGGGGTCCCACGCCGGGCGCGCCAGCACCAAATGGGGCACCCCCTCGGCCGTGCACGCTTGGGCGCCGTTCGCGGTGATGCCCGCCGCATACGGGTGGGTGGCATCGACGACGGCATCCACGCGATGCTCACGCAGCCAGGTCCGCAGTCCGTCGACCCCACCGAACCCGCCGATGCGGACCTCGCCGACAGGTAGCGCCGGGTCGGGCACCCGGCCCGCCAGGGAACTGATCACCTGCACATCCGGATGCAACCGGGCCGCCAATGCCCGAGCCTCTCCGGTGCCGCCGAGCAGCAAGATTTTCAATGCCGGGCTCCGCGTCGCCGGTCCGCCGAGTACAGGTAGCTGTCGGTGAATCCCTGGGCGGCAAGGACTTCCCCGATCACGATCACCGCAGTCTTGGTCACTCCGGCGGCCCGCATCTGCCCGGCGATATCGGCGAGGGTGCCGCGCAGCACGATCTGCTGGGGCCAGCTCGCAAAGGCCACCACTGCCACCGGCGTCGTAGCGTCGTAGCCGCCGGCAGTCAGCTCGGTCACGATGGTGTCGATCTGCGCGGCGGCCAGATGCAGCACCAGCGTGCCGCCGACACCCGCCAGTGTGCGCAGGTCTTCCCCTTCCGGCATGGCCGTCGACAGCGTCGCGACCCGGCTCAGTGTCACCGTCTGGGCGATGCCGGGCACTGTGAGCTCACGGCCCAGGACCGCAGCGACAGCGGCGAAAGACGGCACCCCGGGCACGATTTCGTGCTCGATTCCCAGCGCGTCGAGGCGACGGCACTGTTCGGCCACCGCGCTGTAGAGCGACGGATCCCCGGAATGCAGCCTCGCCACATCGTGGCCCGCGGCATCCGCGTCGGCGAGTTCGGCGATGATCTGGTCCAGGTTCAGCGGGCCGGTGTCGACGATACGGGCGTCAGGCGGGCACAGCGCCAACAGATCCTCGGGCATGATCGACCCCGCGTACAGGCACACCGGGCACCGTTGCAGCAGTCGCTGACCCCGCACGGTGATCAGGTCGGCCGCACCCGGACCGGCGCCGATGAAGTAGATCGTCACCGTTGAGCCGCCTCCCCCTTGGCGAACGACCACTGCGTCACCGGCAGTGCCGGACGCCATCCGGTGAAGCCTCCGACCGGCCCGTCGGTGTAGTGCTGAAACCGCCGCAACTCACCACCCAGCTCGCTATGGCGTTGTGCCACAAATGCTTCAGACTCCACCGTGACCGCGTTGGCCACCAGACGGCCACCGGCAGGCAATGCCGCAAGGCAGGCGTCGAACAGCCCGGGCTGGGTCAGACCCCCACCGATGAAGATCACCGACGGTTCCGGCGCCCCATCGAAGCCTTCGGGGGCACCGCCCCGCACATCGATACCGGCACCGAACGCGACGCTGTTGTCGACGATGCGCGCACGCCGCTGCTCGTCACGTTCGAATGCGACGGCACGGCAACCGCTTCCGAAACGCACCCATTCGATGGCGATGCTGCCCGAGCCGGATCCGACATCCCACAACAGCTCACCGGGACGCGGCGCCAATGCGGTCAGGGTCAATGCGCGCATCATCTGCTTGGTGATCTGCCCGTCGTGCGCGAACACGTCGTCGGGCAGCGGTGCGAGGATCCGCTCGTCGGGCAGGTACTCAACAGCGACCACGTTGAGGGGATCGACATCACGCGGCGGGTCGGCGGCCCACGCCGCAGCGGTGGAGTCACGGCGGCGCTCCGCGGAGCCCCCGAGTTGCTCCAAGACACTCAACTGCGATTCGCCCCGCCCGGTCTCGGTGAGCAGCCGGGCCAGGGCCGTCGGCGTCTCCGCATCCCGGACCAGCACCACCGCCCGGCCACCGCGCCGCACAGCGGTCTCGACGGGTGCGGTGACCAGGCTGATCACCTCGGTGTCGGCGGCGGCCCAGCCCAGCCGCGCACAGGCCAGTGTCACGCTGGAGACGTGCGGAAGCACCCGTACCCGCTCGGCCCCGAAGATGCGCACCAGCGTGCCGCCGATGCCGTGCAACATCGGGTCCCCGGACGCCACCACGTGAACGTCGCCGCCGGTGTCCTCCAGGACGGTACGCAGTCCGGGGAGCATGGGCGTCGGCCATTCCCGGCGCGGCGCGGGCACCGTGTCATCGAGCAGCGCCAGCTGCCGCGGAGCACCGAAAATTACCCGTGCACCGCGCAATTCAGCCCGCGCAGCAGCCGAGAGCCCGGCGAGTCCGTCAGCGCCGATCCCGACCACGACGATCCGATCCGCCATCAGCGGGGCATCCTGCGCCAGACCGCCTGCGGCACGAACCGCGTCACAAAGGCCAGCACGCCCACACCCCAGGGCACCCACACCGCGCGTTTGCCCTTCGCCAGGGCCCGCGCGGCAGCGGCACCGACCTGAGCCGGGGTGCTGGACATCGGAGCGGGATCCATGCCTTCGGTCATCCGCCCGATCACGAACCCGGGCCGCACGATCAACAACTGCACACCGCTGCCGTGCAGCGCGTCGGCCAGACCACTGACGAAACCGTCCAGCCCCGCCTTCGCCGAGCCGTACACGTAGTTGGCGCGACGTACCCGCACCCCGGCGATCGAGGAGAACACCACGATCCGGCCGCGGCCCGCCGCGCGCATCCGCTCGGCCAGCAGGGTCAGCAGGCTGACCTGGGCGACGTAGTCGGTGTGCACGATCGCGACGGCATGCTCGACATCGCTCTCGGCGCGGGCCTGATCACCGAGAATCCCGAATGCCAGCACCGCGGTGCCGATGGGGCCGTATTCCAGGGCGATCTCGTCGAGCACCGCACCGTGGCTTGCCAGATCGTCGGCGTCGAAGGCTTTGACGTGCACGGCGCCGGCACCGGCCGCCGTCAGCGCCGTGACCTGGTCTTCGAGGCGATGACCGTGCCGGGTGGTCAACACTATGGTCGCGCCGGGCGCCAACCGCAGCGCCAGTTCTGTTCCGATTTCGCTGCGACCACCGAAAATGACCACAGTGCCCGTGTCGTGCATGGCTGTGATTATGTCCTGCGCTAGCGTGAGGCCCGATGCCGCACGCAACCACGCGCCTGACCGACGACGCGCTCGCCTTCCTGTCCGAGCGTCACCTGGCAATGCTGGCGACGCTGCGTGCCGACGGTTCCCCGCATGTCGTGGCGGTCGGCTTCACCTTCGATCCCCGTACCCACATCGCGCGGGTGATCACCACCGGCGGGTCACAGAAGGCTGTCAACGCCGCGCGTGGCGCGGTGGCGGTGCTCAGTCAGGTCGACGGGGCTCGTTGGCTGTCGCTGGAGGGCCGGGCGAGCGTCAACACCGATCCGGACGCCATCCGCGACGCCGAGCTGCGCTACGCCCAGCGGTACCGGACGCCGCGGGCTAATCCACGCCGGGTGGTCATCGAGGTGCACATCGAGCGAGTGCTGGGCTCCTCCCAGCTGCTCGACCGCAGCACCGACCACAGCTAGGCTGCCGGCGGCGCCCGCGCCGAACCATCCGCTCATCCTGATCCAAACGTGGCCCGATGGCACCCCGGTGGCGCAATAGCCGCCACGCCCACACTTTGTGCAGGTAGCCGAGATCAGCACGGTGGCGCAAAGCCGATCTCATCGATTCTCAGGCGGCACTGACTGCCGCATCTGCCCTGTTCAGCGGTGTTACGTTCCTGCCCGACCAGCCCGCCCGCAGGAAGACCATTTGATGTCGGCACCGACACGCGCCCACCACACATCGGCCGCCCTCACGTCCGGGAGGCCGGCGCCGGCCGTCGTGACCCCCACTCGAACCACCGCACAGCGTCCGGCCACCCGGCAGATCCTTCTGCTGGTGTTACCGGTCGTGAGCCTGGTGGCCGTGGTGCTCGCCTGGGACGCTGCGGTACGGCTCGAGTTCTTTTCGAGCCGTCTCTTGCCTTCGCCCGCAGCGGTCTTGGAAGCGGGACGGCAGATGTACCTTGACGACACCCTGGCCGGTGACGCGGCGGCCAGCTTCCGCAGGGCACTACAGGGTTTCGTCGTCGGATCGTCCATCGCCGTCGTGATCGGCACCCTCACCGGACGGTCGGCCATCGCGCGGGGTCTGCTGGAGCCGGTAATTCAAGTCATCCGCCCGATTCCCGCAATCGCGTTGGTGCCATTGGCGATTTTGTGGTTCGGGATCGGTGAGGAATCCAAGCTCTTCCTCACCAGCCTGGGCGTGTTCTTTCCGGTGTGGGTGAACACCCATGCCGGCATCGCCGCGACCCGCACGGACTATCTGCGGGTGGCGGCGTCGCTGGGTGCGCCGAAACTGTTGACGTTCACCAACGTCGTGGTGCCCGCCGCGCTGCCGTTCATCCTCACCGGGTTACGGCAAGGCATCGCAACGTCGTTGATCCTGATCGTCGCGTCCGAGCAGTCGGGCGTCACCGAAGGCCTGGGTTTCCGGCTGGACCAGGCGCGACTGTTCAGCCAGCCCGACCGGCTTTTCGTCTGCCTGGGCGCCCTGGGGATCGTCGGCGCGTTGGCCGACCAACTGTTCCACCAGGCAACCCGGCGTACCGTGCGCTGGGCGAAAGAACAGTCGTGACAACCCATATCGACGTTTCCTCGTTGACGGTGCACTACGGCGAACGTGGCCGCGCCGTTGTCGATGGGCTGAATCTCGTGATCGAAGCCGGGACGTTCATGGCGATCCTCGGCCCGTCGGGATGCGGAAAGTCGACATTGCTGAACTCGATCGCCGGATTTGTATTTCCCACTTCGGGTTCGGTGACCTTCGATGGCGCACCGGTCACCGGTCCAGGCCCCGAACGCGGCGTGGTGTTCCAGCGTGACGTCTTGTTCCCGTGGGCATCGGTGGGCGCCAACATCGGCTTCGCGCTCCGCGCCGCCGGGGTGCCGCGACGGTTGCGCCGCGAAAAGATCGACGCGCTGGTGCACGCGGTCGGCCTGGCTCCGGACGTCGTCGGCAAGAGGCCGCACCAGCTGTCCGGCGGGATGCGCCAGCGCGTCGGAATCGCTCGCGCGCTGGCGAATAACCCACGGGTGCTGTTGATGGACGAACCGTTCGGCGCCCTGGACGCATTGACCCGTCAGCAGATGCAGGACCTGGTCGTCGAACTGTGGAATCGCAGCCAGACGACGATCATCTTCGTCACCCACGACGTCGACGAAGCGATCCGCATCGCCTCGTCGATCGTCGTGATGAACGAATCCGGCGCGATTGCGGACCACATCACGAACCCGCTGCCGAGGCCGAGACCCGTGAGCAGGCTCGCCGAATTCGACGACTATGCGGCGTTGCGCCGCCGTTTACACGACCTGCTGCGGGCAACGCAGCCGGCGTCGACCATCACGATGGGAGATCACCTATGACACCGCTTCGAAAACTTGCCGCGATACTCGTGGCCGCTTCCGCCGTCGTCGCGGCCGTCAGCTGCAGTGGCAGTGGCAATAAGGACAGTGCTGATGCGCTGACGGTCGGATGGGTGGTCGACCCGTCCTGGGCACAGGTGCCGGTGGCCAACGACCTCGGCTACTTCAAACAGAACGGAGTCAATGTCAAGGTCGTGCCGTTTCCCACCGGTGCCGCCGCACTCGAGGCGCTCAACGGCGGCGCGGTGGACATCGCGAACGGTGGGGACGTCCCGACCTCGGCTGCGGTGCTGAAGAATTCGCACCTGCGGATCATCGCCGACGGCGCTATCTGGCCGGAGGGACGATTCGTCGCCCGCCGGTCGGCCGGAATCGATTCGATCGCCGCGCTGGGTGGGCGCAAGATCGCGGTCCCGCTCGGCAGCAGCGCGCATTACTTCGCCAGCCGGTTCCTCGCCGAAGGCAACGTCAACGCCGATCTGGTACAGACCGGGCCGGCTGAGATCGTCACGGCGATCGCCAACCACGATGTCGACGCCATCGCCGTCTTCCAGCCGGCGCTCGCCAAGGCGGTGCAGGCGCTCGGCACCGACGCCATTGAGTTGCAGGGCACGCAGAAGTACAACCAGCACAGCCTGTACCTGATCAACGACAACACCTTGACGGAGAAGAAGCCGGCGGTCACAAAGTTCGTCGCCTCGATTCGCGAGGCCGACGCGGCGTTGACCGAAAAAAATCCCGAAGCCCTGGCGGCGGTCGCGAAAAGTGTTGGACTGGACCAGAATCTGATCAACCAGGTCACCACCGAGTTTGTGTACAAGACTCATCTCGGCCCCGAACTCGCCGGAGATCTGGCCGACCGCGCCCGCTGGGCACAGAGCATTGGACGCATCCCCGCCAACCAGACGATCCCGGACTACCAGAGCGTGATCGTCGGGTCGGTCGTTTCGGGCGGCAACTCATGAGCGGGATACACCTGCTCGGACTCGGGGGCACCATCTCGATGCGGGAAACCGCCGCGGGAGCGGTACCCGTGACCGGCGCCGCCGGCCTCGCCGATGTGGTCGACGGCTTTTCCGGTGCTGAGGATCTGGCACTCCTCGGAGGTTCCGAGGTCGATTTCGAGGTGCTGGAGCGGCTTGTCGCCAGGGCGCGCGAACTCGTTGCCGACGGCGCCGACGGCATTGTCGTCACGACTGGTACCGATTCCATCGAGGAGGTCGTGACCTGGCTGGCGTATCGCAAGAGTTGGCCGGTACCAGTGGTTGTCACGGGTTCGATGATCGTAGGGGCGCGCGCAGACAGCGATGGCCGGGCCAACCTCGCCGACGCGCTCGCCGTGGCCGCATCGGGTTCGCCCGTCGACCCCGTCGTCGTGTTCGCCGGCAAGGTCTTCGACGGTCGTGAGGTGATCAAGGTGTCGGGCGTGGTGCGCGACGCGTTCGATGCGCCCGGACGCGGTCCGGTCGGCTACGTCGTCGGCGGCCGGGTCAGCTGGCATCGCACGCCGGCCCGGGCGAAAGCTCATGGCGATCCGCTCGGACCGATCCAGCCGGTGCCCGTAGTGCTCGCGGCGCTCGGCGATGATGGTTCGCTGCTGCGCGCTGCCGGCGCCACCCAGCCGGCCGTCGTCGTGGCAGCCAACGGAGCGGGCAACCTGCCACCTCAACAGGCCACAGCCGCAAGGGAATTGATCGACAACGAGGTACTGGTCGTCATCACGACCCGCGCGACCGACGCCCGGGTTGCGCCGGTCTACGGATACCCCGGTGGTGTGGCGGGCCTCGCAGCGTACGGCGCTGTGCTCGCCGACGGCCTTTCACCGCACCGTGCGCGGTTACTGGTGACGCTCGGCCACGCTCAGGGTCTCGACCACGCCGGGCTGCGGACCCGGATCGACAGTGAAGTGCGGGCGTGACCAGCGTCGTCGCGCCGTCGGCGGTGGACCGGCAGGAACTCGTGGACCTGACAACCCGTCTTGTCGCAGAAGGCCAGCCGTGGTGCGAGAACAGCCTTGACGGCCCGTTACGGCCACCCGAGGAGGAACGCATCGCGCGCCCCCTCGCAAACCTGTTGCAAGAGTGGGGTTTCACCGTCGAACTGGTGGGACGCACGCCGCAACGGCCGAATGTGATCGCCACCAAGCGATTCGGCGAAGGCCCGACGCTGATGCTCAACGACCACCTCGACACCTATCCGTCCGGGCCACCGAGCCGTTGGCGGGTGTGCGCGGAAAGCCCATACCGGGCCGTGGAACTGGACGGCAGAATCTACGCGCGGGGCACGTCGGATACCCGGGCCAATCTGGCTGCGTTACTCACCGCTGCCAAGCGCGTCGTTGCCAACCCGCCCGCCCGGGGAACGCTGTTGCTGGCGCTGACCGTGGACGAGGAGCGAAACGGCGTCGACGGCTCGAAGTTCCTCGTGGAGGAGTACGGCCTGCGCCCCGACGCCTCAATCACGGTGGAACCGACCGCGTGGGCCCGGGATGGTCACAACGGTATCGCCCTGGCGGTCGCACAGACCGGACACGCGCTGCTGGACATCACCGCCCGCGGGCGGTCGAGCCACATCTGGCGCCCCGACACCGGCGCGAACCCGGCCCGCTTTTTGGCCGACGCTCTGGCCGACATCGCGGCCCACCCGGTCGCGCAGTGGCCGGTCTCGGTGGTGGGCCTCAGCGCGGGAGAAGCCGGGATGGCGCAGTTCACGCCCCTGCATGCGAGCGCCCGCATCGCCGCGGTGAACATCGGCCCCGAAGTGACCGCGGGCGGCCTCCTGGCCGAGTTTCAGCGGCGCCTCACGGCATTGCGGCCCGAGGGCATCGAGGTGGACGTCGACTTCGTAGCGGGACCGACGTTCGTCGCCGGGACCCAGCCCCTATCCGCCCACGACCCGCTGGTGGCCGCCCTGAGCGATGCCTACCGCGAGGTCACCGGCACCGACGTGCGCACCTACACCAAGCCCGCGTTCAACGACACCATCCGCTTTCGCCATGCCGGGATTCCCGCGGTGACGTTCGGACCCGGCGATGACGGGTGGGCGGTCTACGACGAAAGCATCGCGATCGACACCATGATCACCGCGGTGCGGGTGCTCGAAATCGCGGTGCGGCAGTACCTCGCCGGCTAGCCGACGGGTACCACGATCAGCTCGTGGGGCCGGTGGTTCACCGGCTCGGCGCCGTCCTCGGTGACGATCACGATGTCTTCGATGCGCGCTCCCCACTTGCCGGGGAAGTAGATGCCGGGTTCGACGGAGAACGCCATGCCCGGACGTAGCGGAAGGTCGTTGCCCGCGACGATGTAGGGCTCCTCATGCACCGACAGCCCGATGCCGTGCCCGGTGCGATGCACGAAGTACTCCCCCAGCCCCGCGTCGGCCAGCACGTCGCGGGCGGCGGCGTCGACCTGTTCGGCGGTGACACCGGGACGTACCGCATCCACGGCCACCCGCTGCGCCTGCTGCAGAATCGAATATTGCTGGGCGACTTCGGCACTCGGCTCACCGATGCTGTAGGTACGGGTGGAATCGGAGTTGTAGCCCGGCTCGTAGGGGCCGCCGATATCGACGACGACGATGTCGCCGGCCTGCAGTTCGCGGTCGGACACCTCATGATGCGGGTCGGCGCCATGCGGGCCCGAGCCGACGATGATGAACGCGGCCGACGAATGCCCTTCGGCCACAATCGCTTTGTTGATGTCGGCCGCAACCTCGGCCTCGGTACGGCCCGGAACCAGGAATTCGGGCACCCGGGCGTGCACGCGGTCGATCGCCGCCCCGGCCTTGCGCAGCGCATCGATTTCGGCCGGGTCCTTGATCATTCGCAACGACCGCAGCACATCGGTGGCCAGCACCGGCACCACACCGAGGATCTCGGCCAGCGGCAGCAGGTGCAGTGCGGGCATCGATTCGGTCACCGCGGTGGCGACCGTGCCACCACCGAGGGCCTCCTGCACCAACGCATACGGGTTCTCGCCATCCACCCAGGGACGCAACGACAACCCCAGATCGATCACGGCCGATTCCCGCAGTGCCGCCAACTCCAGCCGCGGCACCACCACCGTGGCCGGGCCCGAGATCGGAATGACCAGCGCGGTGAGGCGTTCAAAGGTCTCGGCCCGGGACCCGACCAGGTAGCGCAGGTCATAACCGGGGGTGATGACCAACCCGGCCAGTCCGGCATCGGCGGTGGCCGCCGCAGCGGCCCGCAACCGCTCGGCGTAGACGTCGACGTCGAAGCGGTTCGAGCTCATCTGTTCTCCTCCACGGCCATCTGCTTGCGTCCAACGAGCATGCCATCACACCGGGAACCTGCGCGACGCCACTAGTGTCAGCGTCGTGGAATTGTGGGAACTGCAGGCGCGTGAATGCGTACGAGACACGCTGGCGCAATACACCTGGTCCGGTGACGCCGGGAAGATCGACGAGTTGGCGCTGGCCTTTCACCCTGACGGCGTGCTCGAGGTGCGCGGACAGCAGCCGCTGCACGGTCACGGACAGATCATCGCCATGCTGCGCGGCGTCGCGGCCACACCGGCCGCCGGCACGGGCGTCAAGCGAATCGTGCGGCACAACCTGGCCAATATCCGCTTCACCGGCGTGACGGCGGAGCGCATCGAGGTGTCGTCGTACTTCACGGTGTTCACCGAGATCGGCCTGGACCATTACGGCCGCTACCGCGACGCGCTGGTGCCGGTGGGCGACCGCTGGCTCATCGAGCACCGCTATGTCTCGACCGACTGGGCCGCACCCGATTCGACAATGGCCGGATAAGCCGTACTGGCAGGATGGGTGGCCATGACAGCTTCGCAGCGTCCGCTGGTCCTGCTCGACGGCGCCAGCATGTGGTTTCGCTCGTTCTTCGGCGTGCCGTCGTCGATCACCGCGCCGGACGGCCGTCCGGTCAACGCCGTGCGCGGATTCTTCGACGCCGTGGCGACGGTGATCACCCAGCAGCGCCCGACCCGGCTGGCGGTATGCCTGGATCTGGACTGGCGACCGCAATGGCGGGTGGACTTGATCCCGTCATACAAGGCGCATCGCGTCGAGGCTGAAACGCCGGGCGACGGACCAGATGTCGAGGAGGTTCCCGACGACCTCACTCCGCAGGTCGCCATGATCATGGAGCTGCTGGAGGCGTTCGGGGTCTGCGCGGCCGGCGCCGAGGGTTTCGAGGCCGACGATGTGCTCGGCACGCTGGCCGCCCAAGAACAGCAGGACCCGGTTGTCGTGGTCAGCGGTGATCGCGACCTGCTGCAGGTCGTGCGCGACGAGCCGGTGGCGGTGCGGGTGCTGTATTTGGGGCGTGGCCTGGCCAAGGCCACGCTGTGGGGCCCGGTCGAGGTCGCCGAGAAGTACGGGTTGCCCGCCGACAGGGCCGGCGCGGCGTACGCCGAGTTGGCCCTGTTGCGCGGTGATCCTTCCGACGGGCTGCCCGGCGTGGCCGGTATCGGCGAGAAGACCGCGGCGGGGCTGATCACCCGGCACGGTTCACTGGAGGAGTTGCTGGTCGCCTCCGCCGATCCGAAATCCGATGTGGCCAAAGGCGTCCGGGGGAAGCTGGGCGCCGCGTCGGACTATCTCGAGTGCGCGCTCCCGGTGGTACGCGTGGCCACTGACGCCCCCGTCGAGTTCACCACCAGGTCCGACACGCTGCCGCTGAGCGCGGCAGACCCGCAGCGGGTAGCCGAGCTGGCCGCGCGGTACGGCGTCGGGTCCTCGATCGCCCGGCTGCAGAAGGCGCTGGACCTACTTGACTGATGGCGTGAAACGCACTGGCATCGAACTGATTCCGTTCATCAGTGCCGAGCGGACCCGCCGCACCGGCCCGTCGAGTTCCATGTCCTTCAGTCGCGGCAGTACCTCGCCGAGCATCGCGGCGGCCTCGGCACGCGCGAGGCTGGCACCGAGGCAGAAGTGCGTTCCACCACCGCCGAAAGCCAAGTGCGGATTGGGGTCTCGGGTGATGTCGAAGGAACTCGCATTGGCGAACTGCGCCTCGTCGCGGTTGGCCGAAGGGTAGAACATCGCGGCCCGGTCACCCGCTTTCACTGGCACACCCCGCAATTGGGTGTCCTTGGTAGCGGTGCGCGCGAACACGGTGACGGGGCTGACATAGCGCAGCATCTCCTCGATCGCCAGCGGCAGCAGTCCGGGGTCGGCCTGCAATTTGGCCAGCTGCGCGGGGTGCTCCAGCAGCGCGAGCATCCCCCCGGAGATCAGGTTGCGCGTGGTGTCGCCGCCGGCGTTGATCAGGAGCAGGAAGAAAAGGTTGAACTCGACGTCGGTGAGCCGTCGCCCGTCGACTTCGGCTTCCAGCAGCGCGGTGGCGATGTCGTCGGCGGGTTCGGCGCGCTTGCGTTGGGCGAGCGCCGTTGCGTAGTCGAACATCTGGAGCTGGGCTCGCATGACCTGGTCGTCGTTAATCTCACCAGTGTTCATGGTCTCGGTCAGCTCGTAGAGCCGCCGGCCGTCCGCCAGCGGTATGCCCAGGAGCTCCGCGATCACATACGAGGGCAGCGCGCCCGCGACATCCTCGACGAAATCACACGTGCCCCGGTCTGCCACGTCGTCGACGATCTGGCGGGCCATGTCGGACAGGCGTTCGCTGAACTGGGCAACCCGGCGGGGGGTGAAGCCCTTACTCACCAGGGCCCGCAACGCGGTGTGGCGCGGCGGGTCCATCGTCAGCATGATCAGTTCCAGCTGATAGGCATTCTCCGGTAGCGGGACATCGAAGAAGACCCCGGCCGCCTGTGACGACCAGATCGCGCTGTCCCGGGAAACCGCGAGAACCTCGTCGTACCCCGTCAATGCGAGGAACCCGGGCCCGTCGCCATGGGGATGCCATGCCACCGGCGCCCGTTTACGCAGCAGGTCGAATGCCTCATACGGCATGCCCGCCTCGTATGTGCGTGGATCCGCCAGATCCACGCCACCAATTTCGATCGCGTCGTCTAACACAACAAACCCCCCGCGGCTGAATGTAGCGCGCGGAGGGTCTGTGCAGAAGGAATTACCGCTACTTGGGCCGACCCACTTCGTAGGTGCCCTTGTCGTCCTGGAAGGTGACCGTCACCTGACGTTTGGTGCCGTCGACGCTCACCTCGCAGGTGAACGTGTCGCCCTTGCGGACCGTCGGGTTCTGGCCGTTGTTGCACTTGACGTCCTGGACGTTCTTCGCGCCGTACCCGTTGGCCTGGTCGGTGAGGATCTGCTGCACACCCTGCTGGGCCTTGTTGACGTCGAGCTTGGTGGTCATGAAGAAGCCGGGCTTCCAGAAGCCCAGGATCAGCACGGCAATGACGACCAGTGCGGCCAGCACACCCAGGATGGTGGCCAGCGCCGCCTTCGACTTGTTGGCAGCACCTTCTTCGGGGGGCAGCTGCCCGTACTGCGGTGCACCGTACTGACCGGGCTGGCCGTACTG
>DASUGW010000122.1:0-2672 GCA_036273805.1 Mycobacterium sp. | reverse complement strand
GGTCGGCGACGAAGTGGTCCCAGTCGGGTGCGCCGAACCAAATGGTGGCGTGGGTGAAGACCGGGGCGGCGTCGCTGTCAAAAAGCCAGCCGCAGTGGTCGGCGTGCAGGTGAGTGCAGACAACGTCGGTGATGTCGGGTGCGGTGACGCCGGCGGCGCGCAGCCCGAGCAGCAGCTGACCGCCGACCAGCAGCCGGCGGGGGCCGTCGTCGCGCATCCCGGGTCCCATGCCAGCGTCGATGAGGATCGTCCGATCACCGGTTCGCACCAGGAAACAGCCGATGGGCAGCCAGGCCATTCCGTGGCGGGTGAACAGGTCCTCGTGGCCGTCCGGGCGGGCGTGGTCGCCGAAGTAGGCAGGCGAAGCCCGGAAGGTCCCGTCAGCGACGGGATGGATGTCGATATCACCGATCAGCATTGGTCTCCTCGGGGGTGCGGTCGTCGGTCGCTGCCGCAGGGTCGGCAAAGACCTCAGGGTCCAGGGCCGCCGCAGGCGGTCGCGTGAGCAATGCCGCGGAGTTAGGGGCTCGGGGATGGGATCAAGCAGGCGCGCGGCGTGGCGGGCGGTAGGGCGATGGGGCCTCTGGTAGGTCGGGTTAACCCATCACGATCTTCCCGCTCCCAGAGGCCCCATTGCGCGCTCAGTCTGCCACGACCATGATCACCCGTACCGTCTGTGTGGCCGCAGGGGTGTTCGCCCCTGGGCATCTCGGCGAGTTGACCCAGTATTTGCCCTTCGAGCTGGTCGATGACGTGCTGGAGCAGACCAGGACCGTGCAGCGGCGGCTGCGTGAGCTGCCCTCGCGGGTCGGGGTGTACTTCGTGCTCGCGTTGGGCATGTTCCCCGGCCTGGGCTATGCCCGAGTCTGGCAGAAACTGACTGCCGGGCTGGTGGGCATGACCGTCCCCACCCCGTCGGAGAAGGCGTTGCGGGAGCTGCGCCGCAGGCTCGGTCCAGCACCGATGAAAGCCCTCTTCGAGGTGGTAGCCGGGACACTGGCCCAGCCACACACCCCCGGCACGCGGTTCGGCGAGCTCCACACAGTCGCCTTCGATGGCTGCAACTCGCTGAAAGTGCCCGACACCGACCGCAACCGGTCCTGGCTCGGGCGCATCCACTACCGGATGGGCTTCGCCGGATACCCCACGCTGCGGCTGATGACCTTGGTCGAGACCGGCACCCGTGGCCTGCTCGGCGCCACGATCGGCTCGGCCAGCGACCGCGATGAGGCTAGCCTGGCCCGGCGGCTGCTGGGACTGCTGGGACCGGGCATGCTCGTCTTGCTGGATCGGGGGTTTGACGCCAACGCCTTTTTCGCCGACATCGCCGCCACCGGGGCGATGCTGCTGGCCCGCGCCAAGTCCACCCGCCGCCCGCCGGTCCTGGCGCACCTGCCCGATGGCTCCTACCTCTCTGATCTCGGCGGGCTGGCCGTGCGGATCATCGAAGCCGAGCTGACGATGACCGGATCCGACGGCAGCAGGGTGCGCGAGGGCTACCGGCTGATCACCACACTGCTCGATCCGCGCCGCTACCCAGCCCACGCGCTGGTCCAGCTCTACCACGAACGCTGGGAGATCGAGTCGGCCTATCTGGCGCTGCGCCACACCCTGCTGGATGCGCACGTCCTGCGCTCAGGCGACCGGCCCGGCCTGGAGCAGGAAACGTGGGCGCTGCTCACCGTCCACCAACTGCTCCGCATGGCCATGGTCACCGCGGTGGAAACCCGCCCAGCCACCGACCCCGACCGGGCCAGCTTCACCACCGCCCTCCAAGCCGCGCGAGACCAGCTCACCAGTGCGGCCGGCGTCTGTACCGATGAGCCCGTGGACCTGCTCGGCGTGATCGGACGCGCCGTGCTGGCCACTCTGTTGCCCGCGCGTCGGCCCCGCTACAGCGCCCGCAGGGTCAAATGCACCACCGGGCGCTACCACGACCGCGACGACGCCCGTCCCGCCATGCCGACCGCCATCACCGCCATCACCATCACGATGCACACCCCACCACTCGACCCTGCCCCCGCACCAGCCCGCCCACCCCAACCACCGACCCGCCGACAACGCATCACCGCGATCATGAACAGTGATCCCAGCCGGGCCTGGAGCGGACACGAGCTCGCCGAGTCGCTGCAGATCAACCTCCACAACATGCTCACCCAGCTATCCGAATGGACCCGCCTCGGATTCCTCACCCGCACCGGCTCCGGCACATACGCCCTCGCCACACCGCCGTAGTTCCTGGACAGCCACACCAGAGCGCTAACTCCGCGGCATTGGTCGCGTGAGCGATGCGTAGCACCCTGGAGGCTGGAGAGGCCGGCCCGCAGACTGCGCCGCCCGTGCGGTGGTGACCAGGCGTATCACGTTCCTGCCGCCGCTTGGTCATTGGTGTGGGGGGTGCGGGGGTGTTGGGCCTACCCAGCTGCGGACCGGTTTGGTGCTGGTGCCGGTGAAGGTGCGCTGAGCACTCGGGAAACTCGACGAACCACGGCGGCCTTCTTGGTGAGGCCTTGAGCGGTACTAGCTGCGCATTTCCTCAGGATGTCAGCGGACCCAGATATAGGTATAGACGGAGTATGCAGCTGGTTTTTGTTTAGCGATTAGCCTGACAATGAGGAAGCCGTCGTGACCCTCGGCCGTCTCGATGCAGAAGATGCTGAATTCGGCCGCCA
>DASUGW010000121.1:0-6170 GCA_036273805.1 Mycobacterium sp. | reverse complement strand
ACGTGTTGTCGCTGACAGCGGCGTTCGGCGCGCTGGTATGGATCTTCCAGGACGGGCATCTGGGGGCGCTAGGAACGACGTCAACAGGGACGCTGGTGGCAAATATGCCGGTGCTGCTGTTCTGTATCGCGTTCGGGCTGTCGATGGATTACGAAGTCTTCCTGGTGTCCAGGATTCGCGAATTCTGGCTCGAAAGTGATCGCACGCCGGCCGACGCCGACGAGAGCGTGGCGCTCGGCCTGGCGCATACCGGGCGGGTCATCACCGCCGCCGCGCTGGTCATGTCCATCTCCTTCGCGGCCCTGATCGCCGCGAAAGTGTCGTTCATGCGGATGTTCGGTGTCGGCCTGACCCTGGCGGTGCTGGTCGACGCCACGCTGGTCCGGATGGTGATGGTGCCCGCGTTCATGCATCTGCTGGGCCGGTGGGTCTGGTGGGCGCCCGCGCCGCTGGCCCGTCTGTACGACCGGATCGGCATCAGCGAGGCGGCGCCCGATGACAGTTCCGACGCCGCACCGGCCACCCGGGTGGGCCCGTGCCGGTGACGGCGATATCGAGGGATGTGCAGAAAGAGGAGTGCCCATGAGTGAACGCACCGTGAGTATCGACAACCCGTTCTTCTCGCGGGTATGGACCCTGATGTCCAGTCACGAGACCGAGGCGCTGACCCGGTTGCGACAGGAGAACCTCGCCGGGTTGTCCGGCAGAGTGCTCGAGATCGGCGCCGGCACCGGAACCAATTTCGCCCACTACCCGGACTCCGTCGCCGCGGTGGTGGCCGTTGAACCGGAGCAGCGACTGTTGGTCCACGCGCGGACCGCCGCCGAGCAGGCGCCCGTGCCGGTCCGGGTCAGCGGTCTGGCGGCAGAGGAGATCGATGACGCCGGTATCGGCACCGAGTCGTTCGATGCTGTCGTGTGCTCGTTGGTGCTGTGCACCGTAGATGACCCAGAAAGTATTGTGCAAGAGTGCTTTTCGCGGCTCAAGCCGGGTGGTGAGCTGCGTTACATGGAGCACGTCCGCAGCGGTGGCTGGCGCGGTCGCATTCAGCGGGTGGCTGACGCGACGGTGTGGCCGACGCTGTTCGGCAACTGTCACACACACCGCGACACCGAAGACACGATCCGGCGGGCGGGGTTCGTCACCGAGTCGGCCCGGCGCCAATGGACCATGCCGCGGTGGCTGCCGCTTCCAGTGGCGGAGTTCGCGCTCGGCCGTGCGGTCAAGCCGACCGCTGGTAGCTAACCGGAGCCGTCGGGGCAGGTGGTCCGCGGCGCTATGTCGGACGATACCCACCCCCGCCACTCGTCTGCGGTCATGCCGTCAGTGAGCTTGTCGCACAACGTTTCCCGCCAGGCTGTGGGTCCCGGCCAGATCAGCCAGCCCTCCGGTGCGCGGGTAGCGATATAACGGTCATCGGCACTGATCGAGAGGCGGTCGACGAGGCCGGGGAGACCCTGCAACTGCGGGCCGATGGGCCTGCCCGTTTCCGCGTCGACGATCTGTAGCACCGACGGGGAGCCACGCGCGATCACGACGCGTTTCCCGTCGCCGGTGTAGGCCACACCCGTCACCATCGCCATCGAGTCCCACGTCCACGGGTCGCCGATCTGTTGTCCGCTGTCGGCGTCGTACAAACGGACGTCGTTCGGACTTGCGACGGCGACGTGCTTGCCGTCAGGGCTGATCGAGCCCGCGGAGATCGGAGGGTGGTCATCGGTATTCATGGCAACGTCGGAGGCGGTTCCGGTCCGTCCGGTGATCGCAGGCCCCACCGGCTCGCCGGTGTCGGTGTTCCACACCTGGGCAGACGATGGAGTCATCACCGTGGTGTTAAGTAATTGACCCACATCGGTGTTCGATTCGCCACCGCCTCCGGTGGTGTGCAGCAGCGACACGGAAAGCAGTCGCTGCCCGTCGGCGCTGAACGCCACCGTCCCGATCACGTCTGAGGTGACCGGCAAACGCTTTCCGGTGGGCGCCGGTTGCTGCGTGGTGTCCCACAACCAGGCCTGCCCACCTTGTCCACCCGCAGCGATGTGGTGCCCGTCCGGACTCACCGCGAGCGCCATCACGATGTCCGTCGGTCCTGTCAGGGGCTGACCAACGGACGCGCGTGACGCCACGTCGTACTGTCGCACGCTGAAATCCGCACCGTTGGCGGAGGCGATCACCCGGCCGTCGGGGCGAAACGCGAGCGCGCTGACCAGACCGCGTTCACCGGTGCTGATGGTGGCCGTGCGGGCGCCGGTGTCGATCTGCCACAGCGCGATATCGGAGTTGTTCTGGGGGTCGCGGGTTGCGACGGTCTTGCCGTCCGGGCTGACCGCGACCGCCTGGTAGCGGTCATCGGCCCCCGGAATCGGGCTGGCGATCGACGGACCCGGGTCGGTGGCCCAGACCTTGAGCTCGGTGTCGGTGGCACTGATCACCCTGCCGGCGTCCGGGCTCACGGCGAGCGCTTGCATGGAGCCACCGTGGCTGGTGATCGGTGATCCGATGTCCGTGCCCGAGGACGGGTCCAGCAGATGAATCCGGTTGTCTGCCGTCGCAGTTACGAGGTGCCTGCCGTCACGGGTGGACGCAATCCCTTGCGCGGCAGACGGACCCGATTCGACCGGTCCGGCCACCAGCACCCGCCCGGCGTCGACGTCGACGATCTGCAGCTGGGTTCCCATCGACGACGGCCCCGACTGCGTACCCAAGATCATGCTGAGCGCGACCAGGCGGTTGTCACCGTTGAACGCCCACGAGAGCACGGGTCCGCTCAGGTGTGGCATCTGCGGCATTCTCGGTAGTCGGGTGGTTGCGTCCCACAGTCGAACGTCGCCGTCGACCCCCTGGCTCACCAGCGTTTTCCCATCTGGGCTGAAGCCGGCCGCGACGGCCACCCCGTCGTGTACGTGGATGGGTTCGCCGAGCTGCGCGCCGGTTGTGGTGCTCCACAACCTGACCGTGCCGTTCTTGCTGCCGGTTGCCACCAATGACGCGTCGGGATTGAACGCCGCCGTCCACGCCGCTGTTTTGGCGTCGCCGAGTGCCCTCTGGCCGCCGGTGTGGACGTCCCAGATACGGGCGATCCCGTCCTCACCCGCGGTGGCGAGCCAGCGGCCGTCGCGGCTGTAGGTCACCGAATCGACGGCCTTGGTGTCACCCTCGGCCGAAAACTCGCCGATTGCCTTGCCGGAGGACATTTCCCACCGCCGGATGCGGCCGTCACTGCCGGCAACGGCTACTTCGGCGCTGTCGGGGCTGACGGCAACGTCCTTGATTCGGTTCGGGGTGCGGATGGTCTTGAGAAGCTGTCGTTCGTCGACCACGGTGTTGAGCAGTGCATCCGGATCCGATCCGGGTGAGAGCGCCTCGGCGGCCACAATCTGTTGCAGCGCGCGCCGATCACCCCCCTGTTGCGTGCCACCGAGCATCGCGCGCGACTGTCCGATCAGCTTGGCGGTGACAGCCTTCACCGTCTCCTGCAGGGCACGGTTCTCGGCGGCTCTCGCGCGGTGCAGGTTGTATACCAATCCGGCCGCGGCGACAACTACGAGCACCATGAGCGCCGAGAGAACCTGGGAGCGCCGCCGCAGCGACCTCGCATGGGACTCGGCGGCGTGTTTGGCATCTTCGAGTTTCTGGTTCGCATGCCGGCGGGACGCCAGCACGAACTCGCTGACCGGTTGCAGACGGGCACCGAAACCAGTTTGTGCACAAAGAGTTTCGGCACCGACAAGCCGCTCTCCGTCGAGCAGCCAGTCGTCGCGGCGGCCGTTGCGCTCCCACGCCACCTGTGCGCGCTCGAGGGCGTCGGTGTCGCGCAGGTCGGCTGCCTCCTCCCGTAGCCAGCCCGCGAGTTGGTCCCACTGCTCCAACAGGCTCTCCAGGGCGACTTCGACGACCACCTGCCCGTCGCGTTCGCCCTTCACCAGCAGCCGCCGCGATACGAACGCATCCACCAGGGTGTGGCTGTCCTCGGGCAGGTCCGCCCACCGCCCGATGCGGCGCATCGGTCTTTCGGTCTCGGAATCCATGGTGGCCAGCCACGGTATGAAAGCACTGCGGAGCCGTCGCAACTCGTCGTCGCGTGTGGCGGGATCGGCCGACAGCAGCGCGTCGATCTCGGTCTGAACGACGCCGTGGATCCCACCCATCGCTTCGTACTGCGTGATGGTCACGGCGCTTTGGCTGCCGGAGTAGTCGCCGTAGAGCCTGGACAGGGTCAATGCGAGCAGCGGGAGCGTATCGGCGCCCTGAGAAGCGTCTTCGACGAGTCGCTCGACGAGCTCAGGTGAAATCGCGAACCGCGAACCGGCTTCGGCGGCCCGCCTGGCCGGCCCGCAGATCACTTCGGCGAATTGCGCTGGTGGCAGCGGCTTCAACCGATCGAACAGGTGACTCTGGACCGCGGACAGTTGAGGTGCTGTCTGCAACGGTTCATACCGGTCGGAGCGAATCGTGACCACCACCAACAGGACCGGTGGCCCCGCAGCGGTCAGCAGGGCCGAGAGTAAGGCGAGAAGTCCCTGCGCTTCGGTGCCGGCATTGGATCCGAACAGTTCTTCGGCTTGGTCGAGCGGCAGCACAAGCGTCGGCGGCGGTTGCGATTTCTCCGCTTCTGACCATCGGTTGGGCGCTTCCTCCGCCGCTTCGGTCAGCCAGCGCCGCACCTGTCCGGCGTCGGTGACGCCGCTCTTGATCTCGCCGAGGCTCGGAGTCATCAGACCAACACCGGCCCGCAAACCGTGAATCGAGTGGGCCAGGCCGTTGTCACCGGTCAAGGTGTGACGTGCCGGCCGGACGATCGGCATGCTGAGGTAGTTATGGTCATCTCGGTCCAGTCGCGGAAGCAGGCCGGCCCGCAGGAACGACGACTTGCCCACCCCGGTCGGCCCCAGTATGACGAATATGGACTCCCGGCCGTCGTCACGCATCTGGCGAAGCTCGTCGAGCGCTCGGACGATCTGCGTGTCGCGACCGAAATATATTGCGGCATCTGCAGATTCGAGTGGCTGCCACCCTCGGTAGGGTGATCGGTCCGGGTCGGCGGCCGGTGGCCACGCGAAGCTGTCCGCGCCCACCCCGACGGCGCGCAGGCCTGCCAGTAGTCGTTGCAAACCGCTTTCCAGCAGCTCGACCGGTGCTTGGCCGTCACCGATGTCGATGGCGACGGCCGGGCCGTCACCGAACAGGTCGCAGCGCTGCCAGGCAGATGTTGCGTCGGGTTCGTCAAAGGTCTCGATCCGTGCACACAAGATGGGCTTGCCGGTGCCTTCGGCCTGGCGGAACTCCGCCCGGCACTCCGGTGAGGCGGCCCAGCTGCCGGACAGCAGACAGATCACCGCTTCGCAGCGCGCATTCGCCCGCCAGAGCGCTTCGGTCCAGCGTTGCCCGGTGCGAATACCGGTGGTTTGGTCGAGGTCGAGGAACACCTCCCCGCTCAGGCTCGGCTCTTCGGCTTCCAGCCAGCGCACCACCGCGATCGCCTGCCGGTTGTCACGGCTGGAATGGCTCATGAATATGCGTGACACGGATCCCCCAAATGCAGTCTCGCGCTATACGCGTCCCGCTATGGTGCCACCGCCAAACCGGCGTTGTCTGTCGTTCACGCCGGGCGAGTAGCTGACTACGCGGGGCCCGTCCTAAAGTCCGAGCAACTCTGGCAGCCGCTGCAGGAGACGCGGTAGCGCGGTGCTGGCACTCTCTCGCAACGTAACAGTCGCCGACTCCGACAGCGGGGTGGGCTCGGGGTTGACCTCGACGACCACCGTGCCCTGGGCCGCAGCCAGCTCGGGGAGTCCGGCTGCGGGGTAGACGATCCCGGAGGTACCGACGACGACCATCAGATCCGCCGAGCGCACTGCGCCCACGGCAGCTTCCCAGGGGCCGTCGGGAAGCTGCTCACCGAACCACACGATGTCCGGACGGATCAGGCCGCCGCAGTGCACACACAACGGCGGGTATGCCTCGAGCTGCGGCTCGGGCATGTCGGGAAGTTCCTCCCGGTAGGGGGAATCGCAAATGGCGCAACGGAATTCGAAAAGGCTGCCGTGCAGGTGGTGCACGGCGGTGCTACCGGCCCGCTCGTGCAG
The DNA here is from genome assembly GCA_036273805.1 of Mycobacterium sp. GTDB lineage: Bacteria > Actinomycetota > Actinomycetes > Mycobacteriales > Mycobacteriaceae > Mycobacterium. The sequence goes on along the minus strand of DASUGW010000121.1, from coordinate 84 downwards.
GTCGTCGACGTTCTGGGTGATGACGGTGACGTCGGCGTAGTCCTGCCACGCCGCCAACGCGCGGTGCCCGTCGTTGGGATCGAC
>DASUGW010000120.1:0-13363 GCA_036273805.1 Mycobacterium sp. | reverse complement strand
TTGCTTGCGACCGCCGACGCCCTGATGGAGACCGTTCGGGGCCATTTCGACCGGCAGGCAATGCATTCGGCGCTCGAGGCTATCTGGCTGATGCTGGGAGCCGCCAACCGGTACTTCTCCGCGCAGGAACCGTGGGTGCTGCGCAAATCCGACCTTCCGGCCGACCAGCAGCGTTTCGGCACCGTGCTGTACACCACGCTCGAGGCCGTCCGGATCGCCGCGCTGCTGGTGCAGCCGGTCATGCCGACATCGGCGGCCAAACTGCTCGATCTGCTCGGCCAGCCGATGGATGCCCGCCACTTCGCCGCGGTCGGCCTCCGTCTGGCGCCGGGCACCACACTTCCGGCGCCCCTGGGCGTCTTCCCTCGATATCAGGTGGATTGATGGAAATCGCCGGATTCATCCGGGTGGCCGACGCGATGGCGGCCCTGGGAGTGATCTGAGCCACATTCCGGGCGGTTCTGTCACAGGATGGTCCCCAGCGGTGTCTTGAGGGCACAACCTCGACAGAAGGAGCCGCCATGACCGAGTCACCAATGACCGAGAAGAACGCCCGCGTTGTCGTCGTCGGCGGTGGTTACGCCGGCGTGCTGGCCGCAAACCACCTGCTGCAGCGGCCCGGCATCGACGTCACCCTGGTCAACCCGCGACCCGCCTTCGTGGAGCGGATCCGGCTGCACCAGTTGGTTGCGGGTAATCACGGCGCGGTGGTGGATTACCGCGAACTGCTCGGCTCGGGCGTGCAACTGGTGGTCGACTCGGTGCGGCGCATCGACACCGGCGCTCGGCGGGCGGAAATGACGTCCGGACCCGATCTGGACTACGACTACCTGATCTACGCTGTCGGCAGCACCACTCCGCTGCCCGCAAGCGTGCCCGGCGCGGCCGAATTTGCCTATCCCCTAGCCGAATTGGAGCAGGCGGCGCGGCTGCGCACCCGGCTCGACGACGTCCCGACGATCGCTCCCGTGGTGGTCGTCGGCGCCGGGCTCACCGGGATCGAGTCGGCCGCCGAACTCGCCGAAGCCGGCCGTGCGGTCACCCTCGTCGGCGACATCCTGGGGCCCTCACTGAGCGCCGCGGGCCGCCGTTCGGTGGCCAAACGCCTGTCCAAACTCGGCGTCACCGTCATCGACGGCCCGGCAGCGGTGGTCACCCGGGTGAGCGAGCACGCGGTGACCCTGTCCGGCGGGCGTGAACTGCCCAGCGCCGCAACCATCTGGACCGCCGGATTCGGGGTGCCGGAACTGGCCGCAGCCAGCGGATTGAGCACCGACGCGCTGGGCCGGTTGCTCACCGACGAAACGCTCACCAGCATCGACGACCCCCGGATCGTTGCGGCCGGAGACGCCGCGGCGCCGTCGGATCAGCCGCTGCGCATGAGCTGCCAGGCCGCGATGCCGCTGGCCGCACAGGCCGCGAACACCGTGCTGGCCCGGCTCGCCGGCGCCGAACCCGCCGCCATCAACCAGGCGTTTACCGGGTCGTGCGTCAGCCTGGGGCGCGGGGCCGCCACCATCCAGGTGGCCCACACCGACGACAGCCCGCGCGAGTTCTACATCGGCGGACGTGCCGGGGCCTGGGTGAAGGAGTCGGTGTGCAAGGGCACACTGTCGTTCCTTCGCAAGGAAGCCCGCAAGCCGGGATCGTATTTCTGGTTCAAGGGCGGCAAGCGGGCCGAGCGCCTGCAGACGGCCGGTGTGCGGTGAGCGAGCACGCCGAGCGGTTCACCGCGCTACGACCGCTGCTGTTCACGATCGCCTACGAAATCCTGGGCAGTTCAACAGAATCCGATGATGTTCTGCAGGACAGCTATCTGCGGTGGGCCGAGGTCGAGTTGTCGGCGGTCGCCGACACCAAGGCCTATCTGGCCCGGCTGGTGACACGGCAGTCGCTGAATGCGCTGCGCGCCGCGGCCCGCCGGCGTGAGGAGTACGTGGGGCCGTGGCTACCCGAGCCGCTGCTGCTCGACGACGCCGATCCGGCCGCCGACGTGGTGCTGGCCGATTCGGTGTCCATGGCCATGCTGGTGGTGCTCGAAACCCTGAGCCCCGACGAGCGTGCGGTGTTCGTGCTGCGCGACGTGTTCGGCTTCGAGTACGAGGAGATCGCCGCGGCGGTGAGTAAATCCCCGGCCGCGGTTCGCCAGATTGCGCATCGCTCCCGTGAGCATGTGCAGGCTCGGCGGCGGCGCGTGGATTCGGTGGACCCGCAGCGCTCGATGGAGGTGACGGGGCAGTTCTTCGCCGCGGCGGCCACCGGCGACATGACTGGACTCATGGCGCTGCTGGCACCGGACGTGGTGTGGACCGCCGACAGCGACGGCAAGGCCAGTGCGGCCCGCCGGCCGGTTGTCGGAGCCGACAACGTGGCGCGACTGGTCATGGGCCTCATGCGGCTGGGCACCGACGGTGGCGGCCGGGCCGAGCCGGCGCTGTACAACAACGCCCCGGCCCTAGTGCTCTACCTGGGCGATCGTCTCGAGGGCGTGATCAGCATCGAGGTGATCGACGGGCAGATCACCAACTTCTACGCGATGCGCAATCCGGAGAAGCTTGCCGGTGTGACGGTGCCCCACCGAGTCAGCCGCTGAGCGCCTCAGCTCCCCCACCCACCGCGCGCCAACCCCCTCGCGCGACCGGCCGTGTCTGTACACATTCGCGCGGCGTGTCGGGTACAAAGATGCACGCTCGGCCCGGATTCTGGGCATCTGCCAAGCTGTGGGGATGCGCATCGACCGGCTCGGCGACCTCGGCGGCCCCGCCGAGGTGCTGCGCGCGGTGTCCGCCGGGGCGGCGCGGCTCGGCCTACCGGCACCTGCCGCCCTGACCGGCGACTGGTTCGGTTCGCGCGCGGTGATCGCACCCAGCGTTGACGTCGTCCCCGTCGATCCGGGGCGGGCGTTCTGCCTCCCGGCCGGGCCTGCGCGAGCGACCGGGACCGGCCCGGGCCAGGAAGCCGGGAGCCCCATCGGGGGCGGCTGGGTCGGATGTCTGGCTTATCCCGACCCCGGCGCCGACGGGGCGAGCAACCGCATCCCCGAAGCCCTCGGCGGGTGGACCGACTGTGTGCTGCGCCTCGACCACGACGGTCAGTGGTGGTACGAAAGCCTTTCCGGCGCAACGGTACCCAACTGGATACTCGACGCCGTCGGCAACGCGACGGCGCCGGGGCACTGGCACATCGATTGGACCGCACCGGATCAGGCGTCGCAGCGTGACGGTGTCCTGGCCTGCCTGGCCGCCATCACGGCCGGTGAGGTCTATCAGGCCTGCATCTGTACGCAGTTCACTGGTGCCCTCACGGGGTCGACGCTGGATTTCTTCGCCGACGCCATCTCTGCGACCAGACCCGCGCGCGCCGCATACATCGCGGGCACGTGGGGCGCGGTCGCATCGCTGTCACCAGAGCTGTTCCTGCGCCGGCGCGGGGACACCGTGGACTCCAGCCCCATCAAGGGAACCCTGCCGCTGCGCGCCGACCCGGCCGCATTGCGCACGTCTGCCAAAGACGTTGCCGAGAACATCATGATCGTGGACCTGGTGCGCAACGATCTGGGCCGCGTCGCGGTGACGGGCACCGTCCGGGTGCCCGAGTTGCTGGCGATCGCGCCCGCGCCCGGCGTCTGGCATCTCGTCTCCACAGTTTCGGCGGAGGTGCCGGTCGACGTCCCGATGTACGACGTCCTGGACGCGACGTTTCCGCCCGCTTCGGTCACTGGCACCCCGAAACACCGTGCCCGTGAACTGCTTTCGCAATGGGAGCCGCACCGGCGGGGAATCTACTGTGGCACCGTCGGCCTGGCGTCCCCCGCGGCGGGAACCGAACTCAATGTGGCGATCCGCACCGTCGAGTTCGATGCCGCAGGCAACGCAGTACTCGGTGTGGGAGGCGGCATCACCGCCGACTCCGATCCGGACGCCGAATGGCAGGAATGCCTACACAAGGCGGCGGCGACGGTTGGGCTCAGGTGTACTGCCGGCAACGCTGAACGAGTATCTGCGCCAACAGTTCCGGTTCGCTGATCATCAGCATGTGGCAGGTGTCGATGGGGATGACGTTATCGACGCCGCCGAGCGTCTGGATGAATTCGTACTGCTTACGCGGCGACAGTGAACGGTCCCGCAACGCCATGATCCACGTGCGCGGGATCCCCTCGGGAATGCCGCGGCGGGTTACCGGCTCCGTGACGATCCTCGCCGATTCTGCACACAGCTTGTCGTAGGCGAATTTCCTTTGTGCCGAGGACATTCCATTTGCGAAAGCCAGGCGAACCATCAACTTCGGCGTCGTGGACGGGCCGTCGGACCGCGCTCCGTATCGTGCGACGGGAACGAACGGGCCGGTGAGCGCGTCAAGTATCGACATCCCCTGGGGCGGGACGAACGCGGTGGCCAGGATCATCTCTCTCACCCGCGTCGGGCCCAGTGTCGCAACGACTTCGGGCACCGTCAGGCCCGCCATGGAATGCCCGACGATGACCACGTCGTCGTATCCGGCGGCATCGATGTCGGCGACCACCGACTCCACCCAGCCCGGGAAACTGGCGGCCGGTTTACCGCGACGGCCGGGCAGATCGACCGCCAGCGTCGCAAGTTGCGGTTCCAGCCGGCGCACCGCCGCCACCGTCGGATCCCAGCAGTCGCCGGCGTACCCACCACCGTGGACCAGCACCAACGCCGGCATCGCCATGACCATCCCCCCAGCAGGCGCGTTCGCTACTGCCGCGCACGCAGAACTGCATCGTAGAGCTCACGTCGCGGCGGCGCGCCCGGATGCGCGGCGACCACCTGCGCGCAGGCATCCTTGACACCCATGCCTGTGTCGGTCAACGCCAGGACCTCGGCGACCAGCGTGTCGGCGTCGGCGCGCGGCGTCGCACCGGCCAGCACCACGGTGATCTCTCCGAGGACGCTGCCCGACGCCCATTCGGCGACCTCGGCGAGCGACCCGCGGATGACCTCCTCGTGGACTTTCGTCAGCTCCCGGCACACCGCGACCAGGCGATCGCCGCCGAGTTCGGTGACCGCGTCGGCCAGGGTGTCGGCCAGCCGCCGCGGCGATTCGAAGAACACGCAGGTGCGCGGCTCTGCGGCCAGCGTCGCCAGCCAGGCGCGGCGCGCGCCGGGTTTGCGTGGTGCGAAGCCCTCGAAGCAGAAGCGGTCACACGGCAGACCCGCCACCGCCAGGGCCGTAGTCACCGCGGACGGTCCGGGCAGGCAGGTCAGCGGGATACCGGCCTCGATGCACGCCACCACCAGTCGGTAACCCGGGTCGCTGATCGCGGGCATCCCGGCGTCGGTAACCGCCAGGACGGTCGACCCGGCCCGCATATCGTCGACCAGTGCGGGCACCCGGGTGGCCTCGTTTTGGTCGAACAGACTGACCACCCGGCCGGAGATGCGCACGCCCAGCGACTGCGCCAGCGCACGCACGCGACGGGTGTCCTCGGCGGCGACGACGTCGGCGCGGGTCAGGGCGTCAATCAGCCGCGGGGAGGCGTCCGAGGGCTGGCCAAGCGGGGTGGCGGCCAGCAACAGTCGACCGCCATTCATGGCAACTAACACTACGGTCCGTAACATCGTGGTCGATGACCGCTCCCACCACTGTGCTGCCGGAGCGCGCCGTACCCATGATCAGCCCCGGCCCGCTCGTCCCCGTCGCCGATTTCGGACCGGTGGACCGGCTCAACGGCTGGATCATGGCGGCGGTGATCGCGGTGCTGGCCGCGATCACCCGACTGCTCAACGTGCAGTCCCCGACCGATGCCGGTACGCCGATCTTCGACGAGAAGCACTACGTGCCGCAGGCCTGGCAGATGCTGCACAACTCGGGGGTGGAGGACAACCCCGGTTACGGCCTGGTGGTGCACCCGCCGGTCGGCAAGCAGCTGATCGCGACCGGCGAGGCGATTTTCGGCTACAACGGTTTGGGCTGGCGGTTCACCGGCGCCATGCTGGGCGTCGCGGCGGTGGTGATCGTGGCCCGTACGGTGCGCCGGATCAGCCGCTCGACTCTGGTCGGCGGCATCGCCGGCCTGCTGCTGATCGTCGACGGCGTGACGTTCGTGACGGCCCGCACCGCGCTGCTTGACGGCTTCCAGACGTTCTTCGTGGTGGCGGCATTCGGGGCGCTGATCGTCGACCGCGACGATGTGCGGGCCCGCATGCACCACGCCCTGCTGGACGGTCGCATCGACGAAACTCCGTGGGGCCCACGGCTGGGCGTGCGATGGTGGCGCTTCGGTGCCGGGGTACTGCTCGGATTGGCGTGTGCGACAAAGTGGTCCGGGCTCTATTACGTGATGTTCTTCGGTCTGATGTCGGTGGCCTTCGACGTTGCCGCCCGCCGTCAATACCGGGTCCCGCGGCCGTGGCAGGGGGCCCTGCGGCGCGACATCGGGCCGGCGCTGTATGCGCTGGTGCTCATACCGTTCGCGGTGTACATGGCGACGTATTCGATGTGGTTCGCCTCGGAGACGGCGATCAATCGCTACGAGGTGGGGCAGTCCATCGGCGAACGTGCGTGGTACCAACCGCCGGACGCGATCCGCTCGCTGTGGCACTACACCTACAAGGCGTTCAGTTTCCATTCCGGGCTGACCAATTCGGCGGGCAACCACCATCCGTGGGAATCCAAGCCGTGGACCTGGCCGATGTCGCTGCGACCGGTGCTCTACGCGATCGACCAGCAGAACGTGCCGGGCTGCGGAGCGCAGTCCTGTGTGAAGGCGGTGCTCTTGGTGGGCACCCCGGCGATGTGGTGGCTGGCGGTGCCGGTGCTGATCTACACGGCGTGGCGGGCGTTTGTCCGGCGAGACTGGCGTTACGCGGTTGTGCTGGTGGGCTATTGCGCGGGCTGGCTGCCCTGGTTCGCCGACATCGACCGACAGATGTACTTCTTCTACGCGGCGGCGATGGCACCCTTCCTCGTGATGGCACTGGCGCTGATATGCGGCGAAATCCTCTACCAGCCGGGGCAGAACGCCGAACGGCGTGCACTTGGCGTCCTCGTGGTCTGCGGCTATCTGGCTTTGGCGATCACCAATTTCGCCTGGCTCTACCCGGTGCTGACCGGCATGCCGATCTCGGCGCACACCTGGAACATGGAGATCTGGCTGCCGTCCTGGCGTTGACCCCCTACAACAGGACTACAGCGGGTCGCGAGCGACCGGGCAGGACATACAGCGCGGGCCGCCGCGGCCCGTCCCCAGTTCTGACGCCGAGATGCGCAACACCTTGATGCCCGAATCCTCAAGGCGCGCATTGGTTTCGGCGTTGCGCTCATAGGCGACGACGACGCCGGGGGCCAGCGCCAGAGTGTTGTTTCCGTCATCCCACTGCTCACGTTCGGCGGTCACCGGGTCGAGGCCGGTGGCGATGACGCGAAGTTTCGCCAACCCCATCGCGTCCGCGGCAGCGGTGACGAACGGGGCTTCCTCGGAGATGGCAATGCCCCCACCCGGACCATCGTCGACCCGCCGAATTGTGAACGCCGACAAGGAATCGACGATATTCGGATACATCACCGCGGCGTCGACGTCCACCATGGTGCACACGGTGTCCAGATGCATCTGCGCGCGTTCCTGCGCGATGGGGACGGCGAGCACCGTATGCGCCAGATCGTCGTCGAACAGGCTGCGCGCCAGCGCCTCGGCTCCGGCCGGCGTGGTCCGTTCGCCCACCCCGACCGCCACCACGCCGGGCGCCAGCAGCAACACGTCCCCACCTTCGACCGGCGCTGAGCGAGATTCGTAGGCCCGCCGCACCCCGAGAAACCGCGGATGGTGCGCATAGATCAGATCGGTCAGCGAAGTCTCCCGGATGCGCGCCCCCAGGGCCAGCGAGGTGATCGCTACCCGCGGGCCGACCCAGAACGACGAGTCGCGGGTGAACAGCAGGTTGGGCAGGGGGTCAATCACGAAGTCGCCGCCGTGGTGCATGCGACGCACCAGCGATACTTCGCCACCCGAGAACGGCAACTCGGTGAACGTCATCCCGGCCATCAGCACATGCGCCAGCGGCTCGACGTCCAGGCTGCGCAGATAGCTTGAAAGCTCTTGCGCCAGAGGAAGTCCCAGACGCCGGGAATCCACCGCGGCGGAAATACCGTGCATTCGGGCAGCACCACTGCGCAGCGCTTCGACCAACAGGTCTGACAGCAGCAGCACCTCGACGCCGCGGGAGCGTAACAACGCGGCGAAATCGTCGTGCTCCTGCTGGGCGCGAGCCACCCACGGCAATCCGTCGAACAGCAGTGAGTCACTGTTTCGGGGCGTGAGCCGTTGCAGTTCGGCCCCCGGACGGTGCAGGATCACCGACCGCAGTGCGCCGACCTCGGAATTGCAGCCCAGCGTGACGCTCACAGCAAGCACCGTATCGCGCGATCCCGCACGACGCGTGCAACACCACACCCGGGAGTCGAACACCTGTGCGATACACTCTCGGATGTGTCTCTGCCGCTGCAGGAGTCGCTCTTCGACCACGCCGAGCGGCGTCGGCTGGCCCACGGCGCCTGGCTCGACGTCCGCATGGGGTGGTTGGACGGCCCCGAGCACGCCCAACTGTTCGACGAACTGCTCACCGCGGTGCCGTGGCGGGCCGAACAGCGCAAGATGTATGACCGCGTGCTCGACGTGCCCCGGCTGGTGAGCTTTCACGACCTGCACACTGAGGCCGGCCCGCATCCGGCCGTCAAGCAACTCCGGCGCCGCCTCAACGACATCTACGCGGGCGAACTCGGAGAACCGTTCACCTCCGCGGGCATGTGCCTGTATCGCGACGGCGCCGACAGCGTGGCCTGGCACGGCGACACCATCGGCCGCAGCAGCAGCGAGGACACCATGGTCGCGATCGTCAGCCTCGGCGCCACCCGAACCTTCGCGCTGCGCCCCCGCGGCGGCGGCCAAGCACTACGCATTCAGCAGCGCCACGGCGACCTGCTGGTCATGGGCGGTTCCTGCCAACGCACCTGGGAGCACGCGATCCCAAAGACCAGCAGGCCGGTGGGGCCGCGGATCAGCATCCAGTTCCGGCCGCGTGACGTGCGCTAGCGCGACCTCTTTATCGCCGCCACCGCGGCGGTCAGCAGGTCCACCGCCCGCTTGGAGTCCACCGGGGCCACGGGCTTGTCCGGGGCCACCAGCGGGTTGGCGGTCACGATCACCTGGTAGTTGCCGAACTGCGCACGGTAGCTGTAGATCTGGCCGGTCTGGGGCACCTTATCGATGGTGGCCTGCAGAATCCGGTGCACTCCCAGCGTAGCGACGCCGGCGATCTGCGGAACGGGCACCACCTCCACCGTCCCGCGAACCGCGCCGCTGCTGAAGGACACCTTGTCGCAGTTGTCCCCCGGCGCCACAAGCGGTATGGGCGCGGATGTTTCCATTGCGATGGTGACGAACCGGTTGCCGTCTCCCTCCGCGGACAGCCCCGCCATATTGCCCTTCACGTCGCTCGGCATGGTTTGTCCCGCAGCGAATTTCGCGCAATCCGCGGGATCGAACGTCATCCCCTCGGGCATCTTCTGGGCGGCCAGCATCTTGGGGTCTATGCCGGTGACGGGCACTTCGGTGACCTTGAACTCCGGACCGAACGAACTCTTGAGGTCAGCCACTTTGGCGATGTCGGCGACGGGCTCGTAGTTGGCGGCCGAGGAGCATGCGCTCACCAGCGCCACACACAGCAGGGCCGGCAGCTTGATGGATGTGGCCACGGGCGTCCAATCTACCGACCGCGCAGCAGCGCCACCGATCTGACGAGGAGGTCGGCGGCGAACGCGGGCGCCAGCGGAGGGCCGGGTGCACCCGGATCGGTGATCAGCGTGACGAACACCGTGTACTCGTCCAGCCACGCGATGTAGGTGTCGGCGACGGTATCGGTCTGCGACCCGGATTCGACGACGGTTCGAATCTGCGCCGAAAGCCCCACTGTGTCGGCGCCGTCGATGTCCGGCGCCGAGACCGTGCTGACCTCGGCGGACGAATGTTGACCGCGGACGATCCACCGAGTGCACCGAGCCGCCAATCCGGCGTCGAACGCCGGTGCGGGCGTCACCACGATGTACAGTGTGCCGCCGGCCCCGGATCCCGAAACCCCACTCGCCGCCGGCGCGGGCCCGGCAGCCCCGAGCAGTGCTGCACATTCGGCAGGGTCGGCCGACCACGACCCGGCGAATCCCCAGTAGCCGGCCGGCGTGGCGAACCCGTTTGCGGTTCCGCGTTCATAGTCCGGGGGCAGGTTCACGGCGGTGCGCGCGATCCGGCCGGGGTCGACGTGGCTGCCCGCGACGGCAGGGGCGGACGCCGGGGCCGGACCGTCACCAGCCCGCTGCCCACCACATCCGGCGGCAAGCACGGCCACCGCCACGCCCAGCACGAAGGGACGCACACCGCCTTGATACCACCGCGGCGCGACCGCCAACGACCGACAGGCCGGAGCAGCACGGATACGCATCGGAACAACGCGCGCCGTCAACGCCCTTGCGGCATCAGCGGTCCCGGTTGCGCCGCCAAATGTCGGCGGACATGACAGTGGCGAATGTGCACCAGGCGGGGTAAGGAACCAACGCAACACCTGATCGTCTGGAGACTCGGGCCGTCCGCCGCGCCAGGTCGGCACTGCTGGCCGCCAGCACTGCCGCCGCGAGTGCAGAGAGTCCCAGCCGGCGCCATCCGAAGAAAAGCCAGCTCCAGCCGGCGTTGAGCACCAGATTCACCCCCAGCGCGGTGACATATCTGCGGCGTTCGGCACCGTCGAGGCGGTCCAGGGCGTCTGCGGCCGTGGCCGCGATGTCGGCATACAGGGCAGTCCACGCAATAGGGAAGACGGCGTCCGGTGGTACGTAGCCCGGCTTGTCGAGCGTTCGATACCAGGTGTCGATGCTCTTCTGGTTGGCAAAACCACCGGTCAGCGCTGTCGCTGCCGTCGCGGTGGCAGTGGTCAGCAAGGTCGAAAACCGCATCCCGGTTCATTACCCGAGGGAGAAAGCTATGAAACTCCCCAGTGCGATCTGGTTAGCTGCGCAGGTGAAGAAATACTCTGCCGCCACCGCTACCGGGGTCCTTGCGCTGGCCCTGAGTATCGGAGTCGCCGGTTGCGGCCCGGCCCACAAGTCCACCAACACCGCGGCACAAACCACCCCCAGCCCAACGACCTCCGCCCCGGCACCAGCCGCACCCGCCCCTGCCCCGGTGGCCGGGATGAACAAGACGCTTGACGCCTACCTCAAGGAGAACAACGTAGCCGCGACGCCGATCAAGCCGGGCGACCCCGGGCCCACGGTGAATCTGCCTACGCCGCAAGGCTGGAAAGTGGCCACCGACCTGCCCGCCGGCAGCTACAGCGGTCTCATATTCGAGAACCCGAAGGCCCCTGACAATCCGCCGCGGATCCTTACCACGCTGACGAAGCTCACCGGTACCGTCGACCCGCAACAAGTGCTCGCGCTGGCCCCCAACACAGTGCGCAATCTTCCCGGCTATGACGGCCCCACCAGCGCCGAGCGCGACAAGCTCGACAACTTCGACTCAGCGGTGATCGGTGGCATGTACGACAAGGGCGGCAAGAAGGTCCTCGCCGCCCAGAAGACGGTGGTCATTCCTGCGCAGGGCGCGCTCTTCGTGTTGGAGATCAAGGCCACCGGCGACCAAGCCGACGCCAGCGCGCTGATGGACGCCACCAGTCAGATCGACAAGGACGCCAAGATCACGGCCTGAGCCCACCCTCGAGGGTGCGTGTCCCCGGCCGACACACCTGCCGAATTGGGCCTTTTGCGCACGCTCGCACTCAGGCACGCGAGATGGCGGACGCCTCGGCGATCTGTTCAGCCGTCGGCCGTACCCCGGTGTAGCGCTCGAACTGTTCGGCAGCCTGCAGCGCGATCACCTCGGCGCCGGTGATGACCTGCTTGCCGGCGTTTCGCGCGGCGAGGATCAACGGGGTCTCCGACGGCAGCGCCACCACATCGAACACGGTGTCCGCCCCCGCGATCGCCTCGGCGCCGAACGGGCTGTCGTGCTCCCCCGCGCCGCCGGCCATGCCGATCGGTGTCACGTTCACCACGATCGACGCGGAGGCCCCGCCGGCGTGCGGTCGCCAGTGGTAGCCGAGCCGCTCGGCGAGTTCCGGGCCCGCGGTCTCATTGCGGGCGATCACCGTACCGTCGTGAAAACCGTTGTCGCGGAAGGCGGATCCGACCGCCCGGGCCATCCCGCCGCTGCCGTGGATGAGCAGTTTTCGGCTCGGGTCCAGACCGTACTGCGCGATGAGTTTCTGCACGGCGATGTAGTCGGTGTTTGACGCCGTCAGCACGCCCGCGTCGTTGACGATCGTGTTGACCGCGTCGATCGCCAGCGCCGACCGTTCAACACGGTCCACCAGCGTCAGCACGTCCTGTTTGAACGGCATCGACACCGAGCATCCCCGGATGCCCAGGGCCCGCACTCCGCCGATGGCGGCTGCGATGTCGGTGGTGGTGAATGCCTTGTAGATGAAGTCCAGACCCAGTTGGTCATACAGATAGTTGTGGAACCGGGTGCCGATGTTGCTCGGGCGGGCAGCCAGCGAGATGCACAGCGTGGTGTCTTTGTTCAGCGGAGGCCGGGGCATTTCAGTTCACCGCTTCCATCACCTGGCGCGCGACGTCGGCGATCGCGGTCTGCAACTTCGCGGGCAGTCGAACATCGTGGGGTACGTCTATCACGGTCGTCACCACTCCCAAATCCTCACGTTCCCAGGATGCACCCCAATGGTCGAGGATGGTGCGCATCGCCAGGTTGTCGGAAAACACACGCGCAGTGAACTTCTCGACGCCGGCCACATGGGCGGCCACGACCAGCGCCTTCATCAGCAGGGTGCCCGCACCGCGGTGCTGATAGTCGTCGCCGACGATGAACGCGATCTCGCCCACATTGCGATCGTTGGGGTCGCGGACGATCCGCGCGTCCGCCACCACCTCGTCCTCGGCGTCGACGAGGACCCATACGAAGTGGTCGACGTAGTCGACTTCGAACAAGTACTGCATCAGTGCGGGCGACGGTTCCCGCGCGCTCATGAACCGGCGGTAGAAGGTCTCCGTCGAGAACTCCACGTGTCCCTGAGCCGTCCGCGCGTTGTCACCGGGAAGTACCGGTCGCAGGAACAGCCGGGTGCCGTCGCGCAGCGTGACCGGGATCGGGGTGATGAATGCGGCCAACCGCTGGCGCGCCGTGCTAACCAGTTTCGAGAGCACGCCGGGCAGATCGATCAACTGCGCGAACGCGTCGTCGTGACCGACCCAACCGCGCACGTCTTCGGCGGCGGTGACGGTCGCGGTGCGCATCGAGTGCCGTAGCAACGCGATCTCGCCGATGATCCCGCAGGCC
>DASUGW010000119.1:0-26092 GCA_036273805.1 Mycobacterium sp. | reverse complement strand
GAACACGTCGCGCCAGGTGCTCAGCACGGCGACGACGGCGATGCCCCACAGGGGGCCGAGCACACTGCCGAGTTCCTGAGCAGCGCCGATACCGCCGAGCACCGCTGCTCGGTTGCGTGCGGCCCACAGGTCGGCTGCCAGCGCCAGCGTGACCGGGAGCAGCGCGCCGCTGGCCGTGCCCTGAATGATGCGGCCGACGCACAGCGTGGTGAGGTCGTCGGACAGAGCCGTGACCACAGATCCGATGGCGAACACTGCCAGCCCCACCTGGAGCACGATCTTGCGGCCGAAGCGGTCGGACGCGCGGCCCAGCAGCGGCATGGCTGCGATGTATCCGAGCAGGTAGCCGGTGATGATCGGCGCGACCTGCTGGATCTTGTTGATGGGAATGCCGACGTCTTTCATGATGTCGGTCATGATCGTGACGACGACGTAGGTGTCGACCGCGCCGAGCAGCACGGCCAGGCCGCCCGCGCTGATCGCGGTCCAGCGGCGGGTTCCGTCCCGCATCAGACCTGCGGCTTGGTGACGGTGACCGGCTTGTTCCAGTCAGACAGTGTCATCTGGATGTTGTTGCCGCTGGTGGGGTCGACCTGGGCCTGCACCAGCCGGTGATCGCCGTCCTTCTCAACCCAGGCCGTGCCGGGTACGTCGCCGTCCACCTTCAGCTTGGGTATCAGCTTGCTGAACGCGTCCTTGGTGACTGTGCCGGTGACCTTCACGGTGTCGAGGCCGTTGATCTTCTCGTTGCTCACGGACTTCGCGTCGTGGAAGTTGGAGAGCAGGTTGGCCAGACCGGTGTCCGGGTTGAGGATGGTCGACGGGTCGTAGATCGCGGCGGCGGGCCCCATGTCCATGAAGGTGTCACCGGAGAGCGCTGCGAACAAGGTGCCGTCCACGACGACCATCTTCACGTCCAGGTCGGAGCCGCCCATCGTGATGGTGGCCTCCCCCTGGACGGCGGTGGTGGGGACGTTTGTGAGGTCACCGGACAGTTTCTTCAACGGTAGGCCGGTGACCTTGCCGTTGACGGTGATGTCCAGGTGTGCGCTGGTGAGAGCTTTGGTGGAGGCGGCGGATTGCTGCAGCAGCGTGGCCGCATCCGGCAGCGACGCGTCCGTGGCGCTCTTTGACGAACAACCGGCGACGAGACCGGCGAGGAGCAACAGTGCTGAGAGCACAGCGGCGACGGGGGCGGGCATGTGGAACGTTCGACGGCGCAAGGGCATAGCTGCATCGTAGTGGGTGGCGACGACGTGGCCCCGGAGTACGATCTTGGCCAGGCTAGTTTGGTCTGGTGTTCACAGGGATTGTCGAGGAACTTGGCGAGGTCGTCGAGCGGGAGGATCGGGCCGACGCGGCGCGGTTCGTCATCAGGGGACCGGTCGTCACATCCGACGCCGGGCACGGCGACTCGATCGCGGTAAACGGCGTCTGCCTCACCGTCGTTGACGTGCGGCCCGACGGGGCGTTCAGTGCCGACGTAATGGGCGAGACGCTCAACCGGTCGAGCCTGCGGGCGCTGGCGGCGGGCTCGCGCGTCAACCTCGAACGTGCAGCTGCGCTCAACAGCCGGCTCGGCTGCCACATCGTGCAGGGGCATGTTGATGGGGTCGGCACAGTCCTGTCGCGCACACCCTGGGAGAACTGGGAGGTGGTCCGTATCGGACTGCCCGCACAGTTGGCCCGCTACGTCGTCGAAAAGGGCTCTATCACCGTTGACGGGGTGTCACTCACTGTGTCCGCGCTGGGGAGCGACGGTTCCCAGGACTGGTTCGAGGTCTCGCTCATTCCCACCACGACGCAGTTGACCACGCTCGGTGATGCGCCGGCCGGCACGACGGTCAACCTCGAAGTGGACGTCATCGCGAAATATGTCGAGCGGTTGCTTCAGCAGAAAGACTGACGGTTACGACCCGAGCCTGCTGTAGGCCGCCCACGCTCGAGGCTGTCACGCCGAACTGCCGCCGCTGCGTGGGCCGCCGTCAGCGGCTTGGGGATGACGGGCTTGACGGTGCCCGCGAGCCTGGTGAACGCCACGTTCACCTTCTGTGGGGTCCTCACCGTCGGCCTTGTGGCCGGCGCAGATACCCGCGACGGCCACCTGATTGTGGGGAGGGCCGGCGTCGCGTTCGACCCCCACACCAACCGGCCGTTCTTGAAATATGGCCCGTCGTTGGGGGTCAGGCTGGAGTATCCCGCGTCGACGATCGGCTTCAAGATCTTGTTGAGCGGGGTGGTGATCCAAGCCGGCACCCCGATCTGTGTCAGTAGTTGCAGCAGCGGAAGCTCCTGCGTGGGCACCAGGTACGTGGTCGTGGTGCCGCCCTTCGAATCGGTGGTGCGGGATATTTCGACGGCCTGAGACATCGACGAGAGCGATACCTGTGAATGGACGTATATCCCCCCGGCGAGCGCATTGAGGTCGGCCAGGATGTTCCACGGTCGGTCAGGTGGGTTGCCGAAAAGGTCGTACTGACCTTCAACCACAATGGTGTTGTATTGGCTGTCGGGTGTGGCGCGGACGGTGTAATCGATGAAGGGCACGTAACTTCCAACCGGTAAGTACGTTTGCGCCAGGCCGCGTTGTGGGTTCGAGAACTCGATGAATGTCAACGAATCCGCGGGCGGCGCATCGGGGTCGTTGGCCAGATAGCTCTGCTCGGCATCGACGACGAGGGTGCCTTCCGAGAGCGCCACCACAGTCACCGGTCCGCCACCGGCGGCCTCAGCGTTGTTGATCGCCGCGTTCAGATGGCGCACCCCGTCTGCGACACCCGTGTTCACGCTGACGCTGCCGGGAGCAATGGGTGCTAAGCCGAAAAACTGCTCGTAGCCGACGGCGGTGCCCGGACCGGACCAGCCCCGTCCGATCTCAGAGGTAGGGGGATATTGGAGACCGGGAACGCCCCCACCCGCAGGACCTACGATCAGTGTTGTTTCCGCATGGGCCGATGATGCCGCTGTGACGGAGAGAAGTGCGGCTGCCGCCATTGCCGCCACGGGATAATTTCTGCTCATTGGCTTCTCCGTTTGTCCTGGTGGGACAGACTATTACGGTAGTTGGCGCATCGGCCGCCGATCCAACCAGGAGCTGCGTCCACCGCATCCGAAAATGTTCGGGTATCAGGGAGTTTCCGGCCGTACCGTCGACTACAGCGGCCATTAGGGGCCCTGGGTGCCTACTTGTTGTTGATCCCGTTGTCTGCGGTCTTGTTGTTGCCGAGGGCTGCGGCGAGCTTCAGCGTGCCGAGCGCCCCGGAGTGGCTGTTGTTGCCGATCGTTATTGCGGTGTTCAGGCCATTCCCCAAGGGGTACGGCTTGCCTCCGCCGGCCCCCGCATGGCTGTTGTTGCCGATCGTCGTGGCCGAGTTGAGGATGCCCCACGAACTTGCTTGGCTGTTGTAGCCGAGAACCAGGGCCCTGTTGAGGGTGCCGTTTGTGGTTGCGTTGGTGTAGTCGCCGATCGCGGTCGCAGAGTTGCCGACACCGATCGCTGCAGCGATGGTGCGCTTCCCGATCGCAAGAGCGCTATTGCCGACATTGGTATCGCCGGGCGAATACGACACTGCCTGGGCGTCCTCGCCGATCGCGATGGCGGTGTTGAAGCCTCCCTCGGCGATCGCGGTGGCATCCGTGCCGACGCCGATCGCGGTGTCACCAACCTTTTTGGTGGTGCAATGCCCAATCCCGAGGCTCGACGAGTTGGTGCCGCTGAACGAGGCGCACGAGGCGTTGGCGGCTCCCGCAGTACTAAGTGCCACCACGGCGAGTGCACCCACGGTTGCCGTTCCGAATAGCACCTTTCCGTGCCGGAACCGACCCGCTGAGAGCGCGCGGATTTTCCCCACCTACTGCCCCCGATGCCTTAGCTGAGCCGCCGAATGCGGCATCGGCGTCAGTATCGAGCATGGCGCCCGCTCTGTCAGCTAAGTCACATAGAGGGTTACCGCCGGAGCGACGGTTTTCACCCTGGCCTGCAGATATCGGTGATCGGGGTCGGCTCTCTGGGCCCCGTTGAGCCGTTCACCAGAACGGGCAATAGTGACCCGCTCGTTGTGGTTCATACTGGATACCGTCTATTTCGGTCTTGGGGGCCGTGTGAAGAGTTGAGGTGTAATGACGAGGCTGGACTCCGTCGAGCGGGCCCTTGCCGATATCGCCGCGGGTAAAGCCGTCGTCGTCATCGACGATGAGGACCGCGAGAACGAGGGCGATCTGATTTTCGCCGCCGAGAAGGCGACCCCCGAGTTGGTAGCTTTCATGGTCCGCTACACCTCCGGCTACCTGTGTGTTCCGCTGGAAGGCGACATCTGCGACCGGCTCGGCCTGCTGCCCATGTACGCGGTCAATCAGGACAAGCACGGCACCGCGTACACCGTCACCGTCGACGCGAAGAAGGACGTCGGCACCGGCATCTCGGCCGCGGATCGTGCCACCACCATGCGTGCGCTGGCCAATCCCGGCGCCGTCGCGTCCGACTTCACCAAGCCCGGCCACGTGGTGCCGCTGCGTGCCAAGGACGGCGGCGTGCTGCGCCGCCCCGGCCACACCGAGGCCGCCGTCGACCTGGCCCGGCTCGCCGGACTGACGCCCGCCGGCGCGATCTGCGAGATCGTCAGCCAAAAGGACGAGGGCGCGATGGCCCAGACCGACGAGCTGCGCATCTTCGCCGACGAGCACGATCTGGCGCTGATCTCCATCGCCGATCTGATCGAGTGGCGGCGCAAACACGAGAAGCACATCGAGCGCATCGCCGAGGCTCGTATCCCCACCCGGCACGGTGAGTTCCGTGCGGTGGGATACAAGAGCATCTACGAGGACGTCGAGCATGTGGCGCTCGTCCGCGGCGAGATCGCCGGACCGCACAGCGACGGCCATGACGTGCTGGTTCGGGTGCACTCCGAATGCCTGACGGGCGACGTTTTCGGCTCACGACGCTGCGACTGTGGCCCGCAACTGGACGCCGCGATGGCGATGGTGGCGCGCGAGGGCCGTGGCGTGGTGCTCTACATGCGCGGCCATGAGGGCCGCGGCATCGGGCTGATGCACAAGCTGCAGGCCTACCAGCTGCAGGATGCCGGCGAAGACACGGTGGACGCCAACCTGAAGCTGGGCCTGCCCGCCGACGCGCGTGACTACGGCATCGGTGCACAGATTCTCGTCGACCTCGGTATCCGGTCCATGCGGCTGCTGACCAACAACCCGGCCAAGCGTGTCGGTCTGGACGGGTACGGGCTGCATATCATCGAGCGCGTCCCGCTGCCGGTGCGCGCCAACGCCGAGAACATCAAGTACCTGCTGACCAAGCGGGACCGGATGGGCCATGACCTGACCGGGCTGGACGACTACCAGGAAGCCGCCACCATGGAGGGCTACGACGAGGCCGTCTATCTGTTGGGTGAGCGCCACAAGGCTGGAGAGACGGAATGAGCGCCGCGAGTCGACGCAGCGCACTGAGGGACGAGGGGCGCGGAGGAGCGAGCACATGAGCGGTGGCGCGGGCATCCCCGAGATGCCAGAGCTGGACGCTGCCGACGTGAAGCTGGCGATCGTCGCCAGCACCTGGCACACCCGCATCTGCGAGGCGCTGCTAGACGGTGCGCTTCGCACCGCCAAGAACGCGGGTGTGGTCGAGCCGACCGTGGCCCGGGTGCTGGGGGCCATTGAGATCCCGGTGGTGGCGCAGGAACTCGCGCGTACGCACGACGCCGTCGTCGCTCTCGGTGTGGTGATTCGCGGGCAGACACCGCATTTCGACTATGTCTGCGATGCGGTGACGCAGGGCCTGACGAGGGTTTCGCTGGACGAGGCGACGCCGGTCGCCAACGGCGTGCTGACCACCAATACCGAGGAGCAGGCACTCGACCGTGCCGGCTTACCGGGCTCGGCTGAGGACAAGGGTGAGCAGGCCGCTGCCGCGGCGCTGAGCACTGCGCTGACATTGCGCACCCTGCGCGCCACCAAGTGACCGATCCCGCCCAGCGCTGGGATGTGACCCTGCGCCCGCATCTGACGCCCCGGTTCGCCTACGGTGCGGCGTTTGTGATCGCTGCGGCCCACATCGCCGTGGGCTTCCTGCTCAAGGTGGGCTCGACGGGGGTGTACTTCCAGACCGCCGATCAGGTGGCCATGGGGCTGCTCGGAGTGGTGATCGCGGGCATCGTGCTGATGTTCGCCCGGCCGCGGTTGCGGGTCGGACCGTCCGGCTTGGCGGTGCGGAACCTGTTGGGAGACAAGATTATCGGCTGGGAAGACGTAGTCGATGTGTCATTTCCGGTCGGTGCGCGGTGGGCGAGGGTGGACCTGCCCGACGACGAATACGTCCCGATGATGGCGATCCAGGCCGTCGACAAGCAGCGCGCGGTGGCTGCCATGGACACCGTGCGTGAGCTGATGGGCAAGTATCGGGTTTGAGGGTCCGGCGTCTGCCGGGCTGTTGTGCTCGTCGCTGGCGTCGTCGCCGTCACTGTCGGAAGACGGTCTTGAGGTGCCCGCCTCCGAGCGACTCTGCGCGACTCGGTGAGATGACCGAACCCCGAGGTTGTGCGTTGGCGGCGACCGCGTGCTCGAACGCGGGGTAACGGTGCGCGTAGACGCTGGGTAACGACACCGATTACGGGGCTGAAGCGATCCGAATGTGTCTCACTTAGTCGCTGATTGTCGCTCAGAGGCGGACACATCGACGACCCATTCTGCGGCGGTGTCGCAGGTGACTCGTGCGCCGGTCGTGGAATCATGGGCGCCTGGCGCCGTACCCACACGCACGTTCGCACAGTCGGTGGACGCCACTAGGCTGGAATCGTGCCCGACCCGTCCACCTACCGGCCTGCCCCCGGCTCCATCCCGGTGGAACCAGGCGTTTACCGGTTCTCTGACCAGCATGGCCGGGTCATCTATGTCGGCAAGGCCAAAAACCTCCGCAGCCGCCTGACGTCCTACTTTGCCGACATCTCCGGCCTGCATCCGCGCACCCGGCAGATGGTCACCACGGCGGCCAAGGTGCAGTGGACGGTGGTCAACACCGAGGTCGAGGCACTGCAGCTGGAATACAACTGGATCAAAGAGTTCGACCCGCGGTTCAATGTGCGCTACCGCGACGACAAGTCGTACCCGGTGTTGGCTGTCACGATGAACGAGGAGTACCCGCGGCTGTTCGTCTATCGGGGGCCGCGCCGCAAGGGGGTGCGCTATTTCGGCCCCTACTCGCATGCCTGGGCGATCCGCGAGACCCTCGATCTACTTACCCGGGTGTTTCCGGCGCGCACATGTTCCAACGGAGTGTTGAAGCGGCACAACCAGATCGGCCGGCCGTGCCTGCTGGGCTACATCGACAAGTGCTCGGCGCCGTGTGTGGGGCGGGTCAGCGCCGAAGAGCACCGCAAGATAGTGGAGGACTTCTGCGACTTCCTGTCCGGCAAGACCGACAAGTTCGCGCGTGACCTGGAACAGCAGATGACCGCCGCCGCAGAGGCGCTGGACTTCGAGCGCGCCGCCCGCCTGCGCGACGATCTGTCCGCCGTGCGGCGGGCGCTGGAGAAGCAGGCGGTGGTGCTCGGTGACGGCACTGACGCCGACGTGGTTGCCTTCGCCGAGGACGAACTCGAGGCCGCGGTCCAGGTGTTCCACGTCCGCGGCGGCCGGGTGCGGGGACAGCGAGGCTGGGTAGTCGAAAAGCCCAGTGAGCCAAGCGATGACGGTTCGGTGCAGGCCCAGCTGGTCGAGCAGTTCCTCACCCAGTTCTACGGCGACCAGGCAGAGCTCGGCGGTGCCAGCGATGGTGGTGGGGACGAGGCGGCCAACCCGGTGCCGCGCGAGGTGCTGGTGCCGTGCCTGCCGCCCAATGCCGATGAGCTGGCGGACTGGCTTGCGGGCCTACGGGGTTCGCGGGTGGCACTGCGCGTGGCCCAGCGGGGTGATAAGAAGGCGCTGGCCGAGACGGTACAGCGCAACGCCGCCGAGGCGCTGCAGCAGCAGAAGTTGCGCCGGGCCGGCGACTTCAACGCCAGATCTGCTGCACTGCAAAGCATTCAAGATGCTCTGGGTCTCGCGGATGCGCCCCTGCGCATCGAGTGCGTCGACATCAGCCACGTGCAGGGCACCGACGTGGTGGCCTCGCTGGTGGTGTTCGAAGACGGCTTGCCGCGAAAATCGGACTACCGGCACTACGCCATCAAAGAGGCCGCCGGCGACGGCCGTTCCGATGACGTGGCCTCGATCGCCGAGGTCACCCGGCGGCGATTCTGGCGGCACGTGCAAGATGCGCAGGGGCCAGCCGACCTCGTTGCCGAGTCCGATGCCGTCGACCCCGCGGCGCCGGCCGCAAAACGAACCCGTTTCGCCTACCCGCCCAACCTGTACGTCGTCGACGGCGGCGCCCCGCAGGTGAATGCCGCCGCCGCGGTACTCGAAGATCTCGGGGTCGTCGATGTCGCCGTCATCGGCCTGGCTAAGCGTCTCGAAGAGGTGTGGGTCCCCAACCTGGACGGATCGTCGCCGGATCCGATCATTTTCCCCCGCAACAGCGAAGGTCTTTACCTGTTGCAACGGGTCCGCGACGAGGCGCACCGCTTCGCCATCACATTCCATCGCAGCAAACGGTCCAAGCGGATGACGGCGTCGGCGCTCGACGCGGTCCCCGGTCTCGGGGAGCACCGGCGCAAGGCGCTGGTGACGCATTTCGGATCAGTTGCCCGGCTCAAACAAGCTACGGTTGCCGAGATCACGGCGGTGCCGGGTATCGGCATCGCCACCGCGACGGCGGTGCTCACGGCGCTGGGGGTCACGCCGGACACCGCCGAGATCACACCGGCCGGCCGGAATTCGCTGGGAACACCGTCACCGGACGCCCCGGTACGCGATGATGAAGCGGCGGAACAGGTATCGGGATGACTGACAGTACTGACGAAGCAGTGGACGGGCAGGCCACGCACGCAGTGGGTGCGGAATCTGAACCGGGTACGGATATCGACGTAGTGCTGGTCACCGGGCTGTCCGGCGCCGGACGGGGTACCGCCGCCAAGGTGCTCGAAGACCTCGGCTGGCACGTTGTCGACAATCTGCCGCCCGAACTGATCGCGCGGATGGTGGATCTGGGGCTGGCGGCCGGGTCGCGGATCACCCAGCTGGCCGTTGTGATGGACGCACGTTCGCGCGGTTTCACCGGTGACCTGAACTCGGTGCGCACCGAGCTGGCGACCCGTGGCATCACCCCGCGGGTGCTGTTCATGGAGGCCTCCGACGACATTCTGGTGCGCCGTTACGAGCAGAACCGCCGCAGCCATCCGATGCAGCGCGACCTCACGCTCTCGGAGGGCATCGCGGCCGAACGGGCGATGCTGGCCCCGGTGCGTGCCACCGCCGATCTGGTGGTCGACACCTCCACTCTGACCGTGCGCGAATTGCGCGAGAGCATCGAGCGGGCGTTCGCCGGGCAGAGTTTTCCGACCATCAGCGTCACCGTGGAATCGTTCGGGTTCAAGTACGGCCTGCCGATGGACGCGGACATGGTGATCGACGTCCGCTTCCTGCCGAATCCGCACTGGATCGACGAGCTGCGCCCGCACAGTGGGCAACATCCGGCGGTGCGGGATTACGTGCTCGGTCAACCCGGCGCGCGACGATTCCTCGACACCTACCATGAGCTGCTGGGTCTGGTTCTGGACGGCTACCGGCGGGAGGGCAAGCACTACATGACGATCGCGGTCGGCTGCACCGGCGGCAAGCACCGCAGCGTCGCGATCGCCGAAGCGCTGACCGCAAAGCTGACGGGCGACGAGGGCGTCCTGGCGCGGGTGCTGCACCGGGACCTGGGTCGCGAATGACGTTGCCCCCGCAGCCGAACAGTCGTCGCATCGTCGCCCTCGGTGGTGGCCACGGTTTGTACGCGACGCTCTCGGCGGCCCGTCGGATCACGCCGTACGTCACCGCGGTGGTCACCGTTGCCGACGACGGCGGTTCGTCGGGGCGGCTGCGCGCCGAACTGGACATCGTGCCACCGGGCGATCTGCGAATGGCGTTGGCGGCCTTGGCATCCGACAGTCCCCAGGGTCGTCTGTGGGCGACGATCATTCAGCACCGGTTCGGTGGCGACGGGGCGCTGGCCGGCCACCCCATCGGCAACCTCCTGTTGGCCGGCCTCAACGAGGTGCTCGCCGACCCGGTGGCCGCGCTCGACGAGGCGGGCCGGATCCTCGGCGTCAAGGGCCGGGTGCTGCCGATGTGCCCGATCGCCCTGCAGATCGAGGCCGACGTCGCGGGACTGGAGTCCGATCCGCGGATGAGCCGGGTCATCCGCGGACAGGTCGCGGTGGCCACCACGCCGGGCCAGGTGCGCAGGGTGCGGCTGCTCCCGGGCAATCCACCGGCCACCCGTCAGGCGGTGGACGCCATCATGGATGCCGATCTGGTGGTGCTCGGCCCGGGCTCGTGGTTCACCAGCGTCATCCCGCATGTCCTGGTACCGGGACTGGCGGCGGCACTGCGCGACACGTCGGCCCGACGGGCGCTCGTGCTCAATCTCACCGATGAACCGGGGGAGACGGCCGGATTCTCGGCGGAGCGTCACGTCCATGTACTTGCGCAGCACGCACCGGATTTCACGGTGGACGAGATCATCGTCGACGGTGCGCGGGTGCCCGGTGAGCGCGAACGCGACCAGTTGCGCCGCACCGCCGCGGTACTGAATGCGCACGTACAGTTTGCTGACGTATCCAGACCTGGTACACCTTTACATGACCCGGCGAAGTTGGCAGCGGCGCTCGACGGGGTCTGTGAGCGGGGGGTGTTGCCGACGGCTCCGAACCTTCCGACCAGACCGACGGTACTGCCGGCCGCGGACGGACCTGGATTGGATAGATCAGGGTTGAGTAGACCGAGAGGTGACGATCCGTGGCGATGACGGCTGAGGTCAAAGACGAACTGAGCCGGTTGGTGGTCAACTCTGTGAGCGCCCGGCGTGCCGAGGTGGCTGCACTGCTGCGGTTCGCCGGTGGCCTGCACATCGTCTCGGGTCGGGTGATCGTCGAGGCAGAGGTGGATCTGGGCATCATCGCCCGTCGCCTGCGCAAGGACATCTTCGACCTCTACGGCTACAACGCCGTCGTGCATGTGCTCAGCGCCAGCGGTATCCGCAAGAGCACCCGCTACGTGGTGCGCGTCGCCAAAGACGGTGAAGCGCTGGCGCGCCAGACCGGGCTGCTGGACTTGCGGGGCCGGCCGGTTCGGGGTCTGCCCGCGCAGGTGGTCGGCGGCAGCGTCGGTGACGCGGAGGCGGCCTGGCGCGGCGCGTTCCTGGCGCACGGCTCGCTGACCGAACCCGGCCGCTCGTCGGCACTGGAGGTCAGCTGCCCGGGCCCGGAGGCGGCGCTTGCTCTCGTCGGTGCGGCGCGACGCCTCGGCATCAGCGCGAAGGCCCGCGAGGTGCGGGGTGCCGATCGCGTGGTGGTGCGCGACGGTGAGGCCATCGGTGCGCTGCTGACCCGGATGGGTGCCCAAGACACCAGGCTCACCTGGGAAGACCGCCGGATGCGTCGTGAGGTCCGGGCGACGGCCAACCGGTTGGCCAACTTCGACGACGCTAACCTGCGGCGTTCGGCGCGGGCCGCGGTGGCTGCGGCCGCACGGGTGGAGCGCGCTCTGCAGATCCTCGGCGAGGGTGTGCCCGACCATCTGGCCGCCGCAGGCAAGTTGCGAGTCGAGCACCGGCAGGCCTCATTGGAGGAACTCGGCCGGCTCGCCGACCCGCCGATGACGAAAGATGCTGTGGCAGGCCGCATTCGACGGTTGTTGTCGATGGCCGACCGCAAGGCCAAACAGGACGGCATTCCCGACACCGAGTCGGCGATCACGCCGGAACTGCTCGAAGACGCCTGATTTCGCCCGCCGTGGGGCCGCGGCCCTAGTGGGCCAGCAGGAACCACCCGACGCCGAATGCCGTCAGCAGGCACACGACGGTCAGCGGGACCCCGAAGCGCAAGAACGTAGTGAACGAGTAACCGCCCGGGCGCATCACCATCAGGTTCGACTGGTGGCTGAACGGGTTGAGGAACGTCAGCGAGATGCACGTGCCGATCAGGATCAGCAGCAGCACCGGATTGAGATCCATGCTTTCGGCGATCTTCAGTGCCACCGGCGTCAGGATCGCCGCCGCCGCGGCATTGGTCACCACATTGGTCAAAAGTGTTGTGCCGAGGACGATCACGAGCACCACCAGGGCGATGTGGCCGCCGGAAAGATGCAGGATCGCATCGGAGATGTAGCCGCCCAGACCGCTTTGCACCACGATTGCGCCCAGGCCTACCGACCCGGCGATGATCGCCAGGATGTTCCAGTTCAGCGCCCGCACCGCCGACCGCGGTGTCAGCACACCGGTCACGACCATCAGTGCAGCGCCGGCGACCGAGGCCAGTTCGATCGGCGCCAGGCCGAACGACCCCGCCACGATGACGCCGGTGAGGATGGACAGGGCGATCCAGGTCTTCTGCGTCTGCGGTGCCTTGCCGGCGACCTTCTGCCACAGACCGACGAGCGGGTGGTCGGCCAGCGCGTCGGCCGAACGCGCGGTCACGAGCGCCATTTCACCGGCCCGCGCCGCTGTATCGCGCAGCGGTACGCGGGTTTCGGCGGCGACCACTTCGATGTCCTCGTCGTCCTCGAGGTCGCGGATCGTCGCCTGCTCGTCGGTGGCGATGGTGGCCAGGTAGAGGTCCTGGGGGGACTGGCCGAACCGCGGGCTGGCCCACAGCATCCGCACGCCGGCCTCGGTGGCCCGGTATACGAGTACGTCGTGGTCGGCCAGCACCGTGGATCCCGGGTCGCCGGCCAGCGGCTCACCCCAGCGTTGCACCTCGACCAGCTCGAACTCGGCGGTCTGGCGAACGCCGAGGTCGGCGGCGGTTCGACCGATGGCATTGGCCCTGGTCGAGATCGGAATCTCCGCGCGCCATGACAATTCGCGGGTATCCGCTGCGGTGCGCCCACGCAGCATCAGCGGCGCGGTGATGAGCAAGACCACCCAGCCGGCCAGCGCCACCGGGACCGCGACCGGGACGAAGGAGAACATCGACACGTGCACGCCGGTCGGGGCGGCCAGGCCCGCGATGAGCAGGTTTGAGCTGGTGCCGATCAGCGTCGCCGACCCGGCCAGCGTGGTGGCGTGCGCGATCGGCAGCAGCACGCCGCGGGACGGGACGCCGGACTGCTGCTCGAGCTCTCTGGCCGCCGGGATGAGCATCGCGACGATCGGAGTGGTGTTGATCAGGGCCGAGACGACGCCGACGGGTGGGATCAGGCGGCGCAGCGCCTCGCCCGTCGTGGTGACCCCAGACAGCAGCCGGAAGGTCGCACGCGAGATCACCCCGGTGTACAGCACGCCCTTGGCGATCACCAGTATGGCGGCGATGGTGATGACGCCGCCGTTGCTCAGTCCGGCGAACAATTCGGCCGGAGTGGCGATGCCGAGCAGGCCGGCAGCCACTAGCGCGCAGATCAACGCCAGGACGGCCGGCACCCGCCCGCTGGTCATGGCTGCCAGTGCAAGGACGACGATGACGGTCGCGGCTAGTGCCATGACAGAAGATTGTGAACCCACCGGAGGGTGGCCTGCAGGCCGCATTGCCGGTTCTGCCGACCAAACGAAGCAGCGTCATAGAGGCCCCACTAGGCTGACTGCCGAGCAGTTCACGACAAAACCAAGGAGACACAAGTGACCATCCGGGTTGGCGTCAACGGCTTCGGCCGCATCGGGCGCAACTTCTTCCGTGCGCTGGATGCCCAGAAAGCCGCGGGCAAGGCCACCGACATCGAGATCATCGCGGTCAACGACCTCACCGACAACGCCACGCTGGCGCATCTGCTGAAGTTCGACTCGATCCTGGGCCGCCTGCCCTACGACGTCAGCCTCGAAGGCGATGACACCATCATCGTCGGCAACACCAAGATCAAGGCACTGGAGGTCAAGGAAGGTCCGGCGGCGCTGCCGTGGGGCGACCTCGGCGTCGACGTCGTCGTCGAATCCACCGGTATCTTCACCGCCGCCGCCAAGGCCAAGGGCCACCTGGATGCCGGCGCCAAGAAGGTCATCATCTCCGCGCCGGCCTCCGACGAGGACATCACCATCGTGATGGGCGTCAACGACGACAAGTACGACGGCAGCCAGAACATCATCTCCAACGCCTCGTGCACCACCAACTGCCTCGGCCCGTTCGCCAAGGTGCTCAACGACGAGTTCGGCATCGTCAAGGGCCTGATGACCACTGTGCACGCCTACACCCAGGACCAGAACCTGCAGGACGGCCCGCACAGCGATCTGCGACGCGCCCGCGCCGCCGCACTGAACATCGTGCCGACCTCGACCGGTGCGGCGAAAGCAATTGGCCTCGTCTTACCTGAACTGAAAGGCAAGCTGGACGGCTACGCGCTGCGGGTTCCGATCCCAACGGGCTCGTGCACCGACCTGACCGTCGAACTGAAGAAGGCCGCCACCGCCGACGAGATCAATGCCGCCATGAAGGCAGCAGCGGAAGGCCCGCTGAAGGGCATCCTGAAGTACTACGACGCCCCGATCGTCTCCAGCGACATCGTGACCGACCCGCACAGCTCGATCTTCGACGCGGGCCTGACCAAGGTGATCGACAACCAGGCCAAGGCCGTCTCGTGGTACGACAACGAGTGGGGCTACTCCAACCGCCTGGTCGACCTGGTCGGTCTGGTCGGCAAGTCGCTGTAAAACCATGAGCGTCAAGACACTTGACGATCTGCTCGCAGAGGGCGTTGAAGGTCGGGGCGTACTCGTACGCTCCGACTTCAACGTGCCGCTGGATGGCGATCGCAACATCACCGATCCGGGCCGCATCATCGCCTCGTTGCCCACGCTCAAGGCGCTGTCGGACGCCGGGGCGAAGGTGGTCATCACCGCTCACCTGGGCCGGCCCAAGGGCGAACCGGATCCCAAGTTCTCGCTCGCACCGGTTGCCAAGGAGCTGGGGGAGCGCCTCGGCCGCCATGTGCAGCTGGCCGGCGATGTGGTCGGAACCGACGCGCTGGCCCGTGCCGAGGGCCTGACCGACGGCGACATCCTGCTGTTGGAGAACATCCGCTTCGACCCGCGTGAGACCAGCAAGGACGACGCAGAGCGTGAGTCGCTGGCCAAGGCTCTGGTCGAGTTGGTCGACTCACCCGGTGGGCCCACGCCCGCCTTCGTCTCCGATGGCTTCGGTGTGGTGCACCGCAAGCAGGCGTCGGTCTACGACGTGGCCAAGCTGTTGCCGCACTACGCCGGCAAACTGGTGGCCACCGAGGTGTCAGTGCTCAAGCAGCTGACCGACTCGACCGAACGGCCCTACGCGGTCGTGCTCGGCGGGTCGAAGGTGTCCGACAAGCTCAAGGTCATCGAGAATCTGGCGACCAAAGCCGACAGTCTGATCATCGGCGGCGGCATGTGCTTCACATTCCTTGCAGCGCAAGGTCTTTCGGTCGGCACGTCGCTGCTCGAGGCCGACATGGTGCAGACCTGCAAGAAGCTGCTCGAGGACTACGGGGATGTCATCCATCTGCCGGTGGACATCGTGGTGGCCGAGAAGTTCGCCGCCGACTCCCCATCGGAACAAGTTGCCGCGGACGCGATCCCGGACAACAAGATGGGCCTGGACATCGGCCCGGAGTCGGTGCGACGGTTCACCGCGCTGCTGTCGAACGCCAAGACCGTCTTCTGGAACGGTCCCATGGGCGTGTTCGAGTTCCCGGCGTTCTCTGCCGGCACCAAGGGGGTGGCCGAGGCCATCATCGGGGCGACCGCCAAGGGTGCGTTCAGCGTCGTCGGCGGCGGCGACTCGGCCGCCGCGGTGCGCCAGCTCGGCCTCGCAGAGGACGGCTTCAGCCATATCTCCACCGGTGGCGGCGCTTCGCTGGAGTACCTGGAGGGCAAGGAACTGCCCGGTATCGCTGTGCTGGAAAGCTGAGAGAAGGGCAGAGTGGCAGTGGCGCGTAAACCGCTGATCGCGGGCAACTGGAAGATGAACCTCAATCATTTCGAGGCCATCGCACTGGTGCAGAAGATCGCATTCTCGTTGCCGGACAAGTACTTCGACAAGGTCGACGTCACCGTGATTCCGCCGTTCACCGACTTGCGCAGCGTGCAAACGCTGGTCGACGGTGACAAACTGCGGCTGACCTACGGCGCGCAGGACCTCTCGCAGCACGATTCCGGCGCCTACACCGGTGAGATCAGCGGGGCGTTTCTGGCCAAGCTGGGATGCACGTTCGTGGTCGTGGGGCACTCCGAACGGCGTACCTACCACCACGAGAGCGACGAGCTGGTGGCCGCCAAGGCCGCGGCGGCGCTCAAGCACGGGCTCACCCCGATCGTGTGCATCGGCGAGCAGCTCGATGTGCGGGAGGCGGGCAACCACATCGAGTTCAACGTGAACTCGTTGCGCGGCTCGCTGGCGGGGCTGTCGGCCGACCAGATCGCCGGCGTCGTGATCGCCTATGAGCCGGTGTGGGCCATCGGCACCGGCCGGGTGGCCAGCGCCGCCGATGCGCAGGAGGTGTGCGCCGCGATCAGAACCGAGTTGGCGGCCCTGTCGTCTGCGGACGTCGCCGCCGGCGTGCGGGTGCTCTACGGCGGCTCGGTCAACGCCAAGAACGTCGGCGAGATCGTCGGGCAGGCCGACGTGGACGGTGCCCTGGTGGGTGGCGCGTCGCTGGACGGCGAGCAGTTCGCGATGCTGTCGGCGATCGCCGCCGGCGGACCGCTGCCGTAACCGACGTCTGACGAGGCCGCGTTCGACCCGAGCGTGCAGCCATATGCAGATCTGCACTGTGTGGATGCATATGGCTGCACGCTCGAATGCGTGTTGGGGGCCTTGGCGGCGATTTCTTGGCCCAAATCACGTCCGTGTAGGCTGGCCGCCATGGAATTGGCCCTGCAGATCACCCTGATCATCACCAGCCTGCTGGTGGTTCTGCTGGTGCTGTTGCACCGCGCCAAGGGTGGCGGTCTATCCACGCTGTTCGGTGGTGGCGTGCAGTCCAGCCTGTCGGGTTCGACCGTGGTGGAGAAGAACCTCGACCGGCTGACCTACTTCGTCACCGGTATCTGGCTGGTGTCCATCGTCGGCATGGCCCTGCACATCAAGTACGGCTAAAGGGCTCAGAACACCAGCCGGACCGCGATGACCGCGGCGGCCAGTCGCTAGGAAGCCGGGCCAGAGGCCCGGCTTTCGTCCTGCGCGGGCCAGCCGTGGCGCCGATACTGGGGACATGGCAGAAGGCCCCGACAGCAC
Source organism: Mycobacterium sp. (assembly GCA_036273805.1). GTDB lineage: Bacteria > Actinomycetota > Actinomycetes > Mycobacteriales > Mycobacteriaceae > Mycobacterium. The sequence goes on along the minus strand of DASUGW010000119.1, from coordinate 8,807 downwards.
CCTGGACCCGATCGGCTCGGTGGGCCGCACGCAGGTGGGGCGGGAAGCCACCGAGCCGATGCGCGAGGACATCCGGCTGCTGGGGGCCATCCTCGGTGACACGGTGCGCGAGCAGAACGGCGAGCACGTGTTCGATCTCGTCGAGCGGGCCCGCGTCGAAGCGTTCCGGGTGCGGCGCTCCGAGATCGACCGCGACGAGCTTGCGGAGATGTTCGCGGGCATCGATGCGGCCACCGCGATCCCGGTGATCCGGGCGTTCACCAACTTCGCGTTGCTGGCCAACGTCGCCGAAGACATCCATCGTGAGCGGCGCCGCGCGATTCACGTGGACGCGGGAGAGAAACCGCAAGACAGCAGTCTGGCGGCCACCTATCTCAAGCTCGACGCCGCAGAGCTCGACGTCGGCACCGTGGCCGCGGCGCTGCGTGGTGCGCTGGTGGCGCCCGTCATCACCGCGCACCCCACCGAGACCCGCCGCCGCACCGTCTTCGACACCCAGCATCACATCACCGTGCTGATGCGGCTGCATGCGCGCGGTCACAAGCACACCGACGACGGGCGCACTATCGAATCGCAGCTGCGCCGCGAGATCCTGACGCTGTGGCAGACGGCCCTGATCCGGTTGTCGCGGCTGAAGATCCAGGACGAGATCGAGACCGGTCTGCGCTACTACCCGGCCGCCTTCTTCGAAGTCATCCCGCAGGTGAATGCCGAAGTCCGCACCGCGCTGGCGCGGCGCTGGCCCGATGCGCACCTGCTGGATGAGCCCATCCTGCGGCCGGGGTCGTGGATCGGCGGAGATCGCGACGGCAATCCCAACGTCACCGCCGACGTGGTGCGGCTGGCCACCGGCCGGGCCGCTCACACAGCTTTTGCGCACTACTTCCGCGAGCTGACCGCGCTGGAGGAGCAGCTGTCGATGTCGGCGCGGCTGGTGCACATCAGCCCCGAGTTGGCCGCGCTGGCCGACGCTCTCGACGAACCGGCCCGTGCCGACGAGCCCTACCGGCGCGCACTGCGCGTCATCCACGGCCGGCTTACCGCTACCGCGACGGCGATCCTGGACCGCCAGCCCGAGCACGAACTCGATCTGGGCCTCACCCGCTATGACGATCCGGCCGAACTGCTGGCCGACCTCGATGTTGTCGATGTGTCGCTGCGTTCAAACGGAAGCGCGCTGCTCGCCGACGACCGCCTGGCGCGGCTGCGAGAAGCTGTGCGGGTCTTCGGTTTTCACCTGTGCGGCCTGGACATGCGGCAGAACTCCGATATGCACGAGCAGGTAGTGGCCGAGTTGCTGGCGTGGGCCGGTGTGCACCCCGACTACGCCTCGCTGCCAGAGGCGCAACGGGTCGCGATCCTGGTCGAGGAGCTGTCCACACGGCGCCCGTTGACAAGCCCAGACGCCGACTTGTCGGAGCTGGCGCGCAAGGAGCTCGATATCGTTCGGGCCGCCGCCCGTGCCGTCGAGTTGTACGGCCCGCTGGCCGTGCCGAACTACATCATCTCGATGTGCCGGTCGGTGTCGGACATGCTGGAAGCGGCCCTGTTGCTCAAGGAGGCCGGGCTGCTCGACGCATCGGGGGACGAGCTGTATTGCCCGGTCGGCGTGGTGCCCCTGTTCGAGACCATCGAAGATCTGCAGCACGGTGCGCCGATCATGGAGGCGGCGCTGGCGCTGCCGCTGTACCGCAAGGTCGTCACCGCCCGCGGGGACGCGCAGGAGATCATGCTCGGCTATTCCGACTCCAACAAGGACGGTGGCTACCTCGCGGCGAACTGGGCGCTCTACCGTGCCGAGCTCGATCTGGTCGAGATGGCCCGGACAACGGGAATTCGGTTGCGGCTCTTCCACGGTCGCGGTGGCACCGTCGGACGCGGTGGCGGCCCGAGCTATGACGCGATCCTGGCGCAGCCGCCGGGCGCGGTGAACGGATCGCTGCGGCTGACCGAACAGGGCGAGGTCATTGCTGCGAAATACGCCGAACCACAGCTGGCGCATCGCAATCTGGAGAGCCTGCTGGCCGCAACGCTGGAGTCCACGCTGCTCGATACCGAAGGACTCGGGGGGCTGGCCGAAAGCGCGTACGCGGTGCTGGACGAACTGGCCGCGCTCGCGCAGCGGGCATATGCCGAATTGGTCCATGAGACTCCGGGTTTCGTCGAGTACTTCATGGCCTCGACACCGGTCAGCGAGATCGGCTCGCTGAACATCGGCAGCCGTCCCACCTCGCGCAAACCGACCGCGTCGATCTCGGACCTGCGTGCCATCCCGTGGGTGTTGGCCTGGAGCCAGTCGCGGGTGATGCTGCCCGGCTGGTACGGCACCGGCACCGCCTTCGCGCAGTGGATCGCCGGGGGAGAGGGCGCCGGCGAAGACCGCGTCGCGGTGCTGCGTGACCTGTACAAACGGTGGCCGTTCTTCGCCACCGTGTTGTCCAACATGGCTCAGGTGCTGGCCAAGTCCGACATGGGGCTGGCTGCCCGGTATTCCGAACTCGTCGAAGACCCTGATCTGCGGGCGCGGGTGTTCGACAAGATCGTCGCCGAGCATGAGCGGACCATCGCGATGTACAAGCTGATCACCGAGCACGACGACCTGCTGGCGGACAATCCGGCCCTCGCCCGGTCGGTGTTCAACCGTTTTCCGTACCTGGAGCCGTTGAATCTCCTGCAGGTGGAGTTGCTGCGTCAGTACCGGGCCGGTGCCACCGCCGAGCAGGTGCAGCGCGGCATTCTGCTCACCATGAGCGGGCTGGCGACGGCGTTGCGCAACAGCGGATAGCGGACCGGATTTGCCTCAGAACAGGTGAAATCAGCGGCTTTTTCAGCGCGTCAGCAACGAATCCGCAGCCAATGTCAAAATTAGTCCGGCAGGCACAATAGACACGGTTACACTCTTCGTATCATGGGACGCAGAGGCTGGCGCGGAGACCCACCGGCGGATGACGCCGAGGCGCGGGTACGGATCATCGACGCTGCAATCCGAAATGTCGAGCGACGCGGTGCCCGAAATACCACGCTGTCCGACATTGCCGCCGACCTCGGGGTGACGCGGCCGACCATCTATCGCCACTTCGCCACCACGGATGAATTGCTCGATGCCGCAGCCGAATCCGCGCTGGGCGGGTGGACGGCGCGCATCGGTAAGCTCACCGCCGGAATCACCGACCCCACCGAGTTGGTGGTCGAGGCCATCGCCTACCTGGTCGAGTGGTTGCCGCAGGAGCCGCTGCTGACACTGCTGCTCGAAACCGACCGCGGCCGGCTGGTCAGTCGGCGCATGGTGTTGCCGGACGCGGTTGCGCGGTCCCGAATCATGCTGGAGCACACCCGGATCGACTGGGCCGCACTGGGCTACCGGGGCTCGGCGATGGACGACCTGGTCGAGTACCTGTTGCGGATGATCCAGTCCATGGTGGTCGCGCCGTCGGATCCGCCCCGCAGCCCGGAGGCATTGCGTGCTTACCTGCGGCGCTGGATCGCTCCGGTGCTGGCAGTGCGCCCCGCCGAGGTCAGCTGACGGTTCGGGGCGCCTCGGCGACTGAGACCAACCTCGTCGTCGGATGTTCGGGCAGATCGTCGGCGAAAAACCACCGGAACGACATCATTCCTTCCGCATGGTCCTTGGTGGACAGCGCATTCGGATGCTCGAGCAGTTCCCGGCTGATCACGATGGTGACCGAGCCGTCACTGTTGGGCACCGCGGATCCGCCGTTGATGCCGCTGCGGCTGTAGTCGGTGTCGACGGCGGCCATGAACTGATTCCACAGCGTGAAGTTCCAGAACCGGCACTTGGGATGGGTGGAGTGGATGATCAGCGCCTCGCCGGGTTCCAGGGCGAAGGTGCCGATGCAGTACACCGCGTCCTGCATCGAGTAGCCGTGCGTGGCGCCACCGGTGCGATAGGGCGGGGCCAACGTGTTGTGTGAGCCGTCCGGCGCATCGGGAGTGCGTTGCGGTAGCGGCAGCGGGGCGATCGCCAGCGTCTCTTTGGTGTAGCGCAGCGCGGCACGCAATTTCGCGGCGGTGCTGATGTCGGACTTGTCCGGCAGCGCGGGCAGGCCGGCGTGGTCGATGACCTCGATGTCCCAGTCGACGCGGCGCGTGACGGTGGGGTTGAAGTGATAGTCGCGGGTCAGTATCGCGTGCGCGTCGTCGGACAGTTCGATGAACGGGCCGTCGTAGCCGTCCGGCCGCTGCGGTCCGAGGATGCAGGAGAACCGGCTGTCGGCGTCCAGGGGCATCGCCTCGTCGTAGAGCAGGCCGACGGTGCGGTTGGGCCAGGCGCCCGCCTCGGGTTCGTTGTAGACGGTCAGTGAATACATGTCACTTTCGTGCGGGTGACCGCTGACCCGGTAGGTGCGGCGCGGATCGACCACCGCATAGCTGTAGTAGCAGTCGGTGTTGTCGCCGCCCTGACGCCGGTCCTGGCGGAACGGCGTGGTCAGATCGAAGAACCGGGGTGCTATCGCATCGGCGAAAAGTGTCACATCCAGCGACATCGCCAGCATGGTCGCCAGGAAGCGGTAGCCCTCGGTGACGGCGGCCTCGCCGCGTACCGCTCGCGGGCCGTCGGTGAACAGCGCATCGAAATCGGCGAACTCAGAAAGCAATTCGTGCCATGCCGCCGAACTTTCGGGTGTAGACATGGTGCTGAGCATAGGGGCGTGGAACTTACACCACAACAGTTCTTGTAAAATTTGTAACGCTCGCGTAGCGTCCCGGAAGTGAATTCCGCTCCTTCCGACCGTCATGGCGAGATCATTCATCTGACCGATCTGGCGCGTCCCACGTTCAGCCCCGACGCGCAGGCGATCATCGACGGCATGGCCGCCATGGCGCCGTACTGTCCGCTCACCGCGGATGCGCTGCACGAACAGGCTGCTGCACAGACCGGTCTGACCGATTTCGGTGACCAGGACTATCGCGAGCGGATGGACGTACTACTGCAGGCGTTCGGGGAAATTCCGCATTTCACCGACTTCGGAAACACCTACGCCTTCTCGCTGATGCTGACCTTCCTCAAGGGGCGGCTCCGTGTCATCGACCACCTCAAACGGCATCCGGAGATCTTCGACATCGAGGTCAAGGCGCCGCTGGTGATCGCCGGCCTGCCGCGCACCGGTACCACGCACCTGCACAGCCTGCTGGCCGCCGACCCGGCGCTGCGGTCGCTGCCGTACTGGGAAGCCCAGGAACCGCTGCCCGCACCGGGTGAGGAGGGCACCTTCGAGCCGCGCCGCCAGCGCACCGGCGATGCGCTCAACATCTCGAACACGCTGATGCCGTATTTCCAGTTGATGCACGAGATGACCATCGACCACATCCACGAGGACATCGGCCTGATGGTGCAGGACTTCGCCAGCGGCTTCTTCACCACGCTGACGCATCTGCCGCGCTGGTCGGATTACCTGCGCGACAACGATCAGACGCCGGGCTATCAGTTCCTGCGCATGATGCTGCAGGTGCTCTCGCATCAGGACGGCTCTGACCGGCGCTGGGTGCTCAAGAGCCCGCAGCACCTCGAACAGTTTGTGCCGATCATGAAGGTGTTCCCGGACGCGACCATGATCGTGACACACCGTGATCCCGTCGACGTGTCGGTTTCGATGGCGACGATGATGACGTACACCATGCGGATGAGCGTCGACGAGGTGGACGTTCCGACCGTCGCCAACTATTGGATCGGGCGCATCGAGGAGATGCTCAACGCCTGCCTGCGCGACCACGACACGCTGCCGCCCGAGCGCACCATCGACGTGCGGTTCGACGAGTTCATGGCCGACGACCTGGCGATGGTCCAGCGCGTGTGGGACGTCGCCGGATACGCCCCATCGGCCGAATCTCGCAGGGCCGTCGCGGACTACATGGCCGGACACACCCGGGGCCGGCTGGGCCGCATCGACTACCGCGCCGACGAACTCGGGCTGGACAAAGACGACCTGCGAAAGCGCTTCGCGCCCTACGTAGAACGCTTTGTGAACGTCTGAGTTTCTTCCGCCGAGATGACGTCCAGGGCTGCGGATCCGGCCGACCCCCAACCCTGGACGTCATCTCGGCAGTAGTGCTACAGCCCGGTCTTGCTGCGTACCGCGTTGACGAGGTTCTTGACGGCGGTCTCGGTTGCGGCAATGGGGGATACCACCGATTCGCCCACCCCGACGATGCGCTCCACGCGGTCGACGATCCCTTCCATCCGGTCGATCACCGCCACCAAACGCGGCGCCAGGTCGTCGATCCGGTTGATGGTGGCGTTGAACCGCTCCAAGGTGGCGTCCAGACTGTCGGTCGAACGGTCGAGATCAGTCAGCGTCTCGGACAGTCCCTCAAGCAACGCATCCACCTGCCCGACGGTGAGATCGGCGTTGAGCGCGGCCTGCGCCAGCGTGCGCAAGCGCTTCTGCGCGGGCCGAGTCCTGGTGACATCGCCTTTGTCTGCCATGCCCCCAGTATGACCGCCGCGACCGTCCGCGAGCCCGGGTTGGTGCCCGATCGGTAACTACGATGAGACGTAGCGCCTGACATCGGGAGGTCTGTATGGACGAGGCCCGGCCGCCGTATCCGCCGTTCACCGAGGCAACCGCACGCCAAAAGGTGCAGGCCGCCGAGGACGCATGGAACACCCGCGATCCGCAACGGGTGGCCCTGGCCTACACGCCGGATTCCATTTGGCGTAACCGGGATCTGTTCATCACCGGTCGCGCCGAGATCGTCACCTTCCTCACCGACAAGTGGAAGCGCGAACTCGACTACGTCCTGCGCAAGAGCCTGTGGGCGTTCTACGACAATCGCATCGCGGTCCGGTTCCAGTACGAGTGGCATGACGGTTCCGGTCAGTGGTGGCGCAGCTACGGAAACGAGCTGTGGCAGTTCGACGCCCACGGCCTGATGCAGCGCCGCGAAGCCAGCATCAACGATGTGCCCATCGCCGAGGCCGAGCGCAGACTGCACGGCCCGCGAGCCGACGGCGATGTCGAGGATATTCCGTTGCACTGACCGGAGTTCGGGGTCGGGTTATCGAGTAACCCGACCCCCGTTCTCCCGGCTTACATCCCTGCCGGCGGGTGACCCAGGCTGAACACCGCGCCGAACGGATCGGTCACCGACGCCAGCGTGCCGTAGGGAGTGACCTCGCCCGGCATCAAAACCTTGCCACCCAGCGATTCGACCTGGGCGACGGTTGCGTCGACATCGTCGACGCAGACGTAGACCTGCCAGTACGACGGTACTTCGGGCGGAGATAGCTTGGCCGAATCCATGATTCCCGAGTACGACGTGTCACCGATGAACACCTGGCCGTAGTGTTCGGGAGCGAACCCGCCACCGCCGGCGTCACCGCTTCCGATCTCCTCGATGCGCGCCCCGATGACCTCGGGGTAGAAGGTGAGCGACTTCGGGTAATCCTTGGACTGGCATTCGAACCAGTACGGCGTGCCGTGTTCGCCGAGTTGGGTGAATCCGTGGTGGGCGTTGGGCTGCCAGAACCCAATAACCGCACCGGCGGTGTCGACGCCGACCAGCATGGTTCCTTCCTCGCCGACGGCCATCGGCGGGACCATCACCGAACCACCGGCCGTCTCGATCAGCTTCGCGGTGACCGCGGCGTCTTCGGTGTGTAGATACACCGTCCACACGTTCGGCGGGCCGCCGGCCTCCTGCACCCACGGCATCAGCCCGGCAACGGTCCGTCCGTTCTTCGTGAAGTTCCGATATCCGCCGAATTCTTCTCGGGGCTCCTCAACGTCCCAGCCGAAGATCGCGTGGTAGAAGTCCGCGGCTCCGGCCGGGTCGCTCGACATAAGGTCGAACCAGATGGGTGCACCTACCGGTGCGGAATATTCGGGCATGTCAGGCCTCTCAGGTGACTTCGATGTGGACTTTCATCAACATTGACCACCGCGGAGGCGGAAACTCATCGGAGCAGTGATGCTGCCGCGGTGTCGAGCAACCAAACCGTCCTTTCTCTGCCTACGGCGCCCGCCGCCGGCAGGTCGACCGGGTTGGCGCCACCGACGGCAGCCGCGACCGCCTCGGCCTTGCCCGCGCCGCCGACCACCAGCCACACCTCGCGGGACCGCTGGATTGCGGGCAAGGTCAATGTGATTCGCTGCGGCGGTGGTTTAGGGGAGTCGGTGACACCGATGACCATGCGTGTGGTTTCGCGGACCGCAGCCGTATCGGGGAACAACGAGTTGATGTGCCCCTCGGGCCCCATGCCGAGCAGATGCACGTCGAACTCGGGAGTCGGCTGACCGTCGGGTGCGGTGTTGGCCAGAACCCGTTCATAGGCGGTCGCGGCAGCCGCGATATCGGTGCCGAACTCACCGTCGGACGGCGCCATCACATGCACGTTGTCGTGGGGGATGTTGATGCCCTCGAGCAGTGCCTCGTACGCCTGGCGGGCGTTGCGCTCGTCATCATCGTGCGGCACGAATCGATCGTCGCCCCAATATAGATGCACCTTGGACCAGTCGATGTCCAGACCGTACCGGGCGACGTGGCGCAGCAGCGCGATCCCGGTGCCGCCGCCGGTCAGCACGACGTGGGCCACACCTCGCCGGGCGATCGCAGAAGTGATGGCGCCAACCAGACGTGAACCCGCCGCCGTGGCCAATTCGTCTGTGTCGGCATAGGTTTCGATCACGACGTCACTCATAGTGCACCTTGTCCAGCCCCTTCAACGCGGCGTGGTAGATGTCGTCGGCATCGAGCCTGCGCAGATCCTCGGCGAGGCAGTCGCGGGATTCCCGCCTGGGCAGCGGCAGCAGCGCGTCGGGACGGTTGGTGCGCAACAGCGTCGCTGT
>DASUGW010000118.1:0-9049 GCA_036273805.1 Mycobacterium sp. | reverse complement strand
CGTTCGCAGGCCCGAAGAAGCTCGCTGATCGCCTCGGTGGTCTCGACGCCGCGCAGATCGCCGAGTACGACCCCGACGCGTTTGCTGCTCTGTGCGCGGAAACGCCTGCAGTGCACCGCTTTCCGGGGTCCATGGCCAAGCGCATCCAGGACCTCGCGCGCGTTCTCGTCGAAGAGTACGACGGCGACGCCGCCGCAGTCTGGCAGGAGGGCAACCCCGATGGCCGCGAGGTGCTGCTGCGGATCAAGCGGCTGCCGGGATTCGGCGAGCAGAAGGCGCGGATCTTCCTGGCGTTGTTGGGTAAGCAGTACGGGCTGACGGCACCGGGTTGGCAGGAGGCTGCGGGTGACTACGGCAAGACGGGTACGCACATGTCCGTCGCCGATGTCTACGACGCCGAATCGCTGGGCAAGGTGCGCAGCTACAAGAAACAGATGAAGGCCGCGGCGAAGGCTCAGAAGGCCAAGGCCTGACGGCTGGCTGCGGTCCGCCAACTCCGCCGAGCAGACACAAAATTCCCTGAATCTGATTGATTTCGTGGAATTCTGCGTCTGCTCGGCGGGGTGGACCTCGGAGGTGCAGGGCAAGCGCTACGGCACCACCGTCGACCCGATGGTTGGCATGAACTGGCACTGCTTGTCCACGGTGGTGACCTGCCCGAAGATCGTCGACATGATGCTGCCCGAACCGGTGTCGACGATCGCCGACAGGGTGGTCGGGCCTTCGGGGTTGATATCGGGCCGCGGCTTGAGCGTCGCGGTGCCGGACTTGCCGGTGGTCAGGTTCACCCAGGTGACGTTGAGTGGCAGCTTTTGCACGGCCGCGGGAGCCGAGGTGCCCACCGCCGTGAAGACGTAGGCGGTCTGTCCCGCGACGGGCCCCGGTGCGGGGATGGTCGCCGGTCCCGCCACCGAAATCGCTGTCGCGATCGAGTTGCCGCCATCGGCCAGGCACCCGTTGCCGATTGACGGATACATGAAGGTCTGCGTCACCGGGGCGTCTGGACCGAAGCCTGACGCTCCGGGAGCGGGAGCGGGAGCGGGAGCGGGAACGGGCGCGGCCTGCGGCGCAGGTGCGGGTGCGGGTGCGGCGAGAGCTTCCGGGGCGACCGCCGCGGGAGCCGGAGCTGCGGCCTCCGGTGCCGGTGCCGGTGCCGCTGCGACCGCGGCGGGTGCCGCTGCGGCCGGCGCGGGTGCCGCCGTTGCGGCCAGCGGGGTCACCGGGGCCGCCTCCGGCGCGGGACCCACCGCGTGCGCCGGGTCGATACCGGGCGGCAGGTGCGCCTCGGCGCCGGGCACCACGCCGTCGGGAACGACGTGGGCCGCGGTCGCCATGGCCGGCGCGGCGGGTGCCGGACCGGGAACCAGCGGGGGATCGGAGACGAACGAGCTGACCGCGTTGGCCAGGCTCTTGGAGTCCGGTGAGGCAGCCGAATCGCCGGCGAAGGCCGCCGCCGCGGCCATCAGCATGGACGTGGCGTTCGACGGATTCGCGGCGGCCTGCTGGATGGCCGGACTCAGACTTTGTACGGCAGACAGACCGGGTGCTTGCACCCCGTCGATCGGCATCGGCAGCGGGGCCGCGGGGTCAGCCCCCGCGACTCCGCTGAACAGCAACGCCCCCGACGAGCAGATTGCCACTACGGTTGTGGTCAAAAGCTTTGTGGTGCAAGACATTCAGTTGTCCAATCAGAGTCGCCGTATTGGTCAGGGCAGTGCGGAGGTGGGGAACAACGCCCCCAGCCCTGGCATCGGCGACGTCGCCGATGCGGCAGGTACCGCAGGTGCCGTCGCCGAGGCCGGATGTGCCGCAGCGCCGGGTGCGCCCGGCATCAGCGAGGCCAGATCACCGGGGAACGACAAGGCCTGGGGCAGTGGCATCGGCAACCCGGGCACGTTGGGCAGCGTCAGCTGGCTGCTCGGCAACGCGCTGGCCGGCAGGTCGCCGCTGTTGCCCAGGGTCGGAGCCTGGACGGCGGGGACGGTGCCGGGCACCTGCGGCAGGTTCAGCGACGCGGTGGCCAGCGGCGCCGGTGCGGCCGGGGCGGCAGCGGCAGCCGGGGCGACGGATGCGGCGGCCGGCTTGGGGTTGAACATCGAGGTCGCGGCCTGCAGCAACTGGGGTGCGTTGCTCGGGTTGATCAGTTGCGTGAGCATGTTCAGGCCCGGCACGGACGGCACCGGTCCGGGGGCGGGCAGCGGGTCGGCTTTGGCGATCCCGCCCGTCAGCATCGCGGCTGACGAGCCGAACAGAATGGCACCCGCGGCGAGTGCACTTCGGATTCGTGACATGGTTCTCCCAATCCCTTTGATGGCCGGTATGAACCCGAAGTTAGCTTGTTACTGCTGATGCTCAAGTGACACGTGTGGCGTTTATTCAACCGTTACTGACCCGAGTGCCAGTGGTGACCGCACACCCTGTTGCCGCAATCGGACTCACCCGAAGCGCTAGCTACAGTCGTACGGGTAAACACCACGACGCCAGCTGAATCCAGGAGACCGGTGCGCCAGCTCGCGCCGGTCCTGCTGGCACTGTCGGTGGCGGCGCGCCTGGCCTGGACCTACCTCGTTCCCAACGGCGCCAACTTCGTCGACCTGCACGTGTACCTCGGTGGCGCGCGGGCGCTCAACCATCCCGGCACCCTGTACAGCTACGTCTACGCCGATCAGACCCCGGACTTCCCGCTGCCCTTCACGTACCCGCCGTTCGCCGCGGTGGTGTTCTATCCGCTGACCTGGTTGCCGTTCTGGCTGGTGGCACTGTGCTGGCAGCTCGGCATCATTGCCGCGCTCTACGGCATCGTCCGGTTGAGTCAGCGGCTGCTGGGCATCGTCGGTGGCATTGCAAGCGCCATGCTGTGGACCGCGGTCGCCATTTGGCTCGAACCGCTGCGGAGCACCTTCGACTACGGCCAGATCAACGTGCTGCTGGCGTTGATGGTGCTGTGGGCGGTATACAGCGCCCGCGGGTGGTTGTCGGGTCTGCTCGTCGGGTTGGCCGCCGGCATCAAGCTCACCCCGGCGGTCGCCGGCCTGTACTTCATCGGAGTGCGTCGCGGCGGTGCGGCGGTGTTCGCGGCCTTCGTGTTCACCGCCACGGTGTTGCTGTCGCTGGCCGTCCTCGGCGATCAGGCGCGCTACTACTTCACCGATCTGCTCGGCAACGCGCGGCGGATCGGGCCGATCGGCACCTCGTTCAATCAGTCGTGGCGCGGCGGCATTTCACGGATTGTGGGTCACGACGCCGGATACAGCACGCCGGTGGTGGTCGCGCTCGCGGTGACGGCGATGATCGCGTGGTTGGCGTGGCACGCGCTGGCGCAGGATTCCGGCCCGGAGCCGGGCAACCAGGACCGTTTGGGACTGCTGCTGGTGGTCCAACTTTTCGGCCTGTTGCTCTCGCCGATTTCGTGGACCCACCACTGGGTGTGGCTGGTGCCGTTGATGATCTGGCTCCTGCAAGGGCCCTACCGCTACCTGACGGAAGCACGCGTACTGGGCTGGGGCTGGTTGATGCTCACGGTGGTCGGCATACCGTGGCTGCTCAGCTTCGCCCAGCCGACGATCTGGCAGATCAGCCGTCCGTGGTATCTGGCGTGGGCAGGACTGGTCTACATCGTTGCCACTGTGGCGACACTCGGCTGGATTGCCGCGGTGCGGCTCAGGTTTCCGGGTGCCCGACGATCCTGTCGATATCGCCTGCCATAGTGACGTCCTTGTCGGTGATCCCGCCCTCGGAATGCGTGACCAACGCAAAAGTTACTGTGCGCCAACGGATGTCGATATCGGGGTGATGGTCCGCGGCTTCGGCGTGTTCGGCTACCCGCCGCACCGTGTCGATGCCCGCCAAAAACGACGGAAACTTGACCGAGCGGCGCAGCGCACCATCGATGCGTTGCCAACCATCGAGAGTCTGGGCGGCGGCATCCACTTGTTCATCGGTCAGCACAGCCATAACTCGACCGTACCCTTCCGTGGGGTCGTCCGCTCCGGACTGCGCCCTCAGCGCCGACTCCGACGGGTACCGTCACACGCTATGGCGGTGCAGATCGTGGTTGCCGGAGCACTGATCGACGACGGCGCGCTGTTGGTGGCTCAGCGTGCCCGTCCGCCGGAATTGGCCGGGCGCTGGGAACTTCCGGGCGGAAAGGCCGCCCCGGGCGAGACCGACGCCGAGGCCCTGGTGCGGGAATTGCGCGAGGAACTCGGTATCGAGGTCGCGGTGGGCGCCCGCCTGGGTGAGGACGTGCCGCTGCACGCGGCGACGATCTTGCGGGCGTATCGGGTAAGCCTGACAAGTGGGACGGCGCATCCGCACGACCACTCTGCGTTGCGCTGGGTCACGGCCGGTGAATTGCACGATCTCGAGTGGGTGGCGGCTGACACCGCGTGGTTGCCACATCTGCACGCCGCACTGTCAGATTGACGCCGCGGCGGAAATGCCGAGCGAGGCGCTCGACAGAATTTCGCCAAATTCCAACCGATGTTCGCCTCACGGTGCTTTTCTGAACGAGTGACCACGGCAGCCCCGTCGTCCACTTACGCCGGGCAAGGCGTCAACCTCGCGCTGGCGACGTGGGTCTCGACGATCAACTTCTGGGCCTGGAACCTCATCGGGCCGATGTCCACCACCTACGCCGAACGACTATCGCTGAGCAGCACCGAGGCGTCGATCCTGGTGGCCACGCCGATCCTGGTGGGCTCGCTCGGCCGGCTCGCCAGCGGTCCCCTGACCGACCACTTCGGCGGCCGGAAGATGTTGATCGCCGTCACCCTGGCGTCGATCGTGCCGGTGCTCGCCGTCGGCGTAGCCGGCACCCTCGGTTCCTACCCGCTGCTGATCGCGTTCGGGTTTTTCCTCGGCGTGGCGGGCACCATCTTCGCGGTCGGTATCCCCTTCTCCAACAGCTGGTATGAACCCGCGCGGCGTGGCTTCGCCACCGGTGTGTTCGGTGCGGGCATGGTCGGCACCGCGTTATCGGCGTTCTTCACCCCGCGCTTCGTCCGATGGTTCGGACTGATGACGACGCACATCATCATCGCGGTGGCTCTAGCGGTGACCGCCCTGATCGCGTTCCTGGTGCTGCGCGACTCGCCGGTGTTCCAGCCCAACAACGATCCGGTGGTACCGAAACTGTGGGCCGCCGCCAAATTGCGTGTCACCTGGGAGATGTCGGCCCTTTACGCAGTTGTGTTCGGCGGTTTCGTCGCGTTCAGCAACTACCTGCCCACCTACATCAAGACCATCTACGGGTTCTCGCCGGTGGACGCCGGTGCGCGCACCGCCGCGTTCGCGCTGGCCGCGGTGATCGCCCGGCCGATCGGCGGAACTTTGGCCGACCGGATACCGCCGAAGTTCGTCGTGGTCGTGTCTCTGGCCGGTACCGCCGCGATGGCTGCCATCGCGATATCGCAGCCACCCGCGGACGTGTGGTCGGCCGTCACGTTCACGCTGTTGGCCGTCTTTCTGGGTATCGGCACCGGCGGGGTGTTCGCCTGGGTGGCGCGCCGATCGCCTGCCAAGCAGGTCGGTTCGGTCACCGGAATCGTCGCTGCCGCAGGAGGTTTGGGTGGATATTTTCCGCCGCTGGTGATGGGTGCAACCTACAACGCCGAGGCCAACAACTACACGTTGGGTCTGCTGCTGCTGGTGGTAACCGCGCTGATCGCGCTGGGTTACACCGCGATAAGTCTGCATACCCACGAGCCGGAGCCTAAGGGCGCCGCCCCGTGACCGCCCACGTCGGCGGCCCGGTCGAGGAACTCCTGGAACGCAGCGGTCGGTTCTTCACACCGGGAGAGTTCTCCGAGGACCTGCGTACCGTCACCCGCCAGGGTGGACGTGAGGGCGACATTTTCTACCGCGACCGGTGGAGTCATGACAAGGTGGTGCGGTCCACCCACGGCGTCAACTGCACTGGTTCGTGTTCGTGGAAGGTGTACGTCAAGGACGGCATCATCACCTGGGAGACGCAGGAGACCGACTACCCGTCGGTCGGTCCGGACCGGCCGGAGTACGAACCCCGGGGCTGCCCCCGTGGAGCGGCGTTCTCCTGGTACACCTATTCGCCCACCCGGGTGCGGTACCCGTATGCACGTGGGGTGCTGGTGGAGATGTACAGGGAAGCCCTTGCGCGCCTGGGTGATCCGGTGTTGGCGTGGGCCGACATTCAATCCGACCCGGTGCGCCGCCGCCGCTATCAGCAGGCCCGCGGAAAGGGTGGGCTGGTACGGGTCGGTTGGGCCGAGGCCACCGAGATGATCGCGGCTGCCCACGTGCACACGGTCAAGACCTACGGGCCCGACCGGGTGGTCGGATTCTCACCGATCCCGGCGATGTCGATGGTGTCGTTCGCGGCCGGGTCCCGGTTCATCGAACTCATCGGCGGCGTGATGACGTCGTTCTACGACTGGTACGCCGACCTGCCGGTGGCATCCCCGCAGGTCTTCGGCGACCAGACCGATGTTCCCGAGTCCGGGGACTGGTGGGACGCGTCCTATCTCGTGATGTGGGGCTCCAATGTCCCTGTCACCCGGACTCCCGATGCGCACTGGATGGCCGAGGTCCGTTACCGCGGCACCAAAGTCGTCACGGTAAGCCCGGATTACGCGGACAACACCAAGTTCGCCGACGAGTGGATGCCGTGCGCGGCGGGCACCGATGGGGCCCTCGCGATGGCGATGGGTCACGTCATTCTCGATGAATGTTTTGTACGACAACGTGTTCCGTTCTTCGTCGATTACGTACGACAGTTCACCGACTTGCCGTTCCTGGTCAAGCTGGAGGAGCGCGACGGTGTGCTGGTTCCCGGGAAGAACCTCACCGCAGCCGATCTCGGCGGGGCGGTGGCGGAGCAGGAGAACGCAGCCTTCAAACCGGTTCTCCTCGACGGCGCCAGTGACAGCGTGGCGGTGCCGCAGGGTTCGCTCGGGTTTCGGTTCGGCGACGACGGCGTCGGAAAGTGGAACCTCGATCTGGAAGGCCTGTCTCCCGCGCTGACGGTGTTGGGTGACAACTTCGAGACCGCCGAGATCACACTGCCCCGTTTCGACACCGTGGACGGTGGCGGCGCGACCCTGCGGCGCGGCGTGCCGGTGCGGCGGGTCGGCGAGCACCTCGTCTGTACGGTGTTTGACCTGATGCTGGCGCAGTACGGCGTGCACCGCCCGGGCTTGCCCGGCGACTGGCCGACCGGCTACGACGACGCATTGCGTCCGTACACGCCTGCTTGGCAGGAGCAGATCACCGGAGTTTCTGCCGCTCAGGCGATCCGGGTTGCCCGTGAATTCGCGCGCAACGCAGAGGAATCCGGCGGACGGTCGATGATCATCATGGGCGCCGGCATCTGCCAGTGGTTCCATGGTGACGCCACCTACCGCGCGGTGCTGGCCCTGCTGCTGCTCACCGGCTCGATGGGCCGCAACGGCGGAGGCTGGGCACATTACGTCGGGCAGGAGAAATGCCGTCCGGTCACCGGCTGGTCCGTGATGGCGATGGGCACCGACTGGTCGCGCCCGCCGCGGCAGATGGCGGGAACGTCGTACTGGTACGCCCACACCGACCAGTGGCGCTACGACGGATATCGCGCCGATGCGCTGTCGAGCCCGGTGGGCCGGGGACGGTTCCGCGGCAAGCACACCATGGACGTGTTGAGTTCCGCGGTGGCAATGGGATGGACGCCGTTCTTCCCACAGTTCGATCGGTCCAGCCTGGACGTGGTCGACGAGGCGAAGGCATCCGGCCAGGAGGTGCCGGCCTATGTTGCGGGCCAATTGGCCAGCGGCGAGCTGAAACTCGCGGTCACCGATCCAGACAATCCGGCCAACTGGCCGCGTGTGCTCAATGTGTGGCGGGCCAACCTGCTCGGTTCGTCGAGCAAGGGCAACGAATATTTCCTGCGTCATCTGCTCGGCACCACGTCGAATGTGCAGGCCGAGCCCGCCGGGGAAGACCTGCGGCCCAAGGATGTCGTGTGGAGCCAGGACATCCCGGAGGGCAAGCTCGACCTGCTGATGTCGGTCGACTTCCGCATGACGTCGACAACGCTGTTCTCAGATGTCGTGCTGCCCGCGGCGACATGGTACGAGAAGGCCGATCTGTCCAGCACGGACATGCACCCGTTCGTGCACGCGTTCAGCCCCGCTGTCGATCCGCCATGGGAAACCCGTTCGGACTATGACGCATTCGGTGCGATCGCGCGCACGTTCAGCACCCTGGCCGCCCGGCATCTGGGCACGCGCACCGATGTGGTGATGGGTACCTTGCAGCACGACACTCCCGGCGCAATGGCCTATCCCAATGGCACCGAACGTGATTGGCGAACGACGGGCGAGACGCCGGTGCCCGGCAAGACGATGGGCCCGCTGGTGGTGGTCGAACGTGACTACTCGGCGATCGCCGAGAAGTGGTCGGCGCTCGGCCCGCTCGTCGATACACTCGGCGTGACGACCAAGGGCGTTACCACCCATCCCGATCAGGAGATCCGCGAACTCGGCGCGAAGTTCGGCGTTATGGATTCCGGTGCAGCTCAAGGCCGTCCCGCAGTCACCACCGCCGAGCGGATGGCGGACGTCATCCTCGCATTGTCGGGCACTTCCAATGGCCGGCTTGCGGTCGAGGGCTTCAAGGAGTTGGAGAAGCGCACCGGCCGCAGGCTCGTGCATCTGGCGGAAGGCAGTGAGGAACGCCGGATCACCTATGCCGACACCCAGGCCAGGCCGGTGCCGGTGATCACCAGTCCGGAATGGTCGGGCAGTGAGACCGGCGGTCGCCGGTATGCGCCGTTCACGGTGAACATCGAGCAGCTCAAGCCGTTCCACACGCTCACCGGGCGCATGCACTTCTACGTCGACCACGACTGGTTGGAGGAACTCGGCGAGCAGTTGCCGATCTACCGGCCACCACTGGATATGGCGCGGTTGTTCGGCGAATCCCGGCTCGGGCGTGACGGTATCGGCCTCACGGTGCGGTACCTGACACCGCACTCGAAGTGGTCCATCCACTCCGAATACCAGGACAACCTGTTCATGCTGTCGCTGTCGCGCGGTGG
>DASUGW010000117.1:0-10838 GCA_036273805.1 Mycobacterium sp. | reverse complement strand
CCCTACGACGCGCGCGACCTCCTGCGCCGCGTCGTCGACGGCGGCGAGCTGCAGGAGTTCAAGGAGCTCTACGGCACGACCGTCGTCACCGCCTTCGCGCACCTGGACGGGCATCCGGTCGGGATCATCGCCAACAACGGCATCCTGTTCTCGGAAAGCGCGCAGAAGGGCGCCCACTTCATCGAGCTGTGCTGCGAGCGCAGGGTGCCGCTGCTGTTCCTGCAGAACATCACCGGTTTCATGGTGGGACGCGAATACGAGGCCGGCGGTATTGCCAAACACGGCGCCAAGATGGTCACCGCGGTGGCCTGCGCGCGGGTGCCCAAGCTGACGATGGTGATCGGCGGCTCCTACGGAGCCGGCAACTATTCGATGTGCGGACGAGCGTATTCACCGCGGTTCCTGTGGATGTGGCCGAACGCCCGGATCTCAGTCATGGGCGGTGAACAGGCCGCCTCGGTGCTCGCGACCGTGCGCGGTGACCTCAGCCCTGACGAAGAAGAAGGTCTCAAAGCGCCGATCCGGGCGCAATACGAACACCAGGGCAACCCCTACTACTCGACGGCGCGCCTGTGGGACGACGGGGTGATCGATCCCGCCGATAGCAGAACCGTCCTGGGACTTGCTCTTTCCGCGGTATCCCATGCACCGGTCGAACCGGTGTCCTACGGCGTATTCAGGATGTGAGGCAGCGATGAGCAGCACGCCGTTCGACACCGTGTTGGTGGCCAACCGCGGGGAGATCGCGGTACGCGTCATTCGGACCCTGCGCGCCATGGGAATTCGCTCGGTCGCGATCTACAGCACGGCGGATGCTGGTGCCCGCCATGTCGCTGAGGCCGACACCGCCGTCCTGATCGGCCCGGCGCCGGCCCGGCAGAGCTACCTGAACATCCCGGCCGTGGTCGACGCCGCGGTGCGCACCGGCGCTCAGGCGGTGCACCCCGGCTACGGATTCCTCAGCGAGAACGCCGAATTCGCCGCCGCGCTGGCCGATGCCGGGATCGTCTTCATCGGACCGCCGGCGGCGGCTATCGCCACCATGGGCGACAAGATCACCGCCAAGGAGACGGTCACCAAGTTCGGGGTTCCGGTGGTTCCCGGTATTTCGCGGCCCGGCCTGACCGACGACGAACTGATCGCCGGTGCTGACGAGGTCGGCTATCCGGTGCTGGTGAAGCCGTCCGCCGGTGGTGGCGGCAAGGGCATGCGGCTGGTGGAGGACCCTTCTGAACTAGCTGCTGCTCTCGTCTCGTCGCGCCGCGAATCGGCCGCCGCGTTCGGTGACGACACCCTGTTTCTGGAACGGTTCGTGTTGCGGCCCCGCCACATCGAGGTGCAGGTGCTCGCCGATGCCCACGGCAACGTGGTGCACCTCGGCGAGCGTGAATGCAGCCTGCAGCGGCGCCACCAGAAGGTGATCGAGGAGGCACCGTCACCCCTGCTGGACGCGCAGACGCGGGCCAGAATCGGTGCCGCCGCATGCGACACCGCGCGCAGCGTGGACTACGTCGGCGCGGGCACGGTCGAGTTCATCGTCTCCGCCGACCGCCCGGACGAGTTCTTCTTCATGGAGATGAACACCCGGCTGCAGGTGGAACATCCGGTCACCGAGATGGTCACCGGCTGGGATCTGGTGGAGTGGCAGGTCCGAATCGCCGCGGGCGAGAAGCTGACCGCTGCCCAGGATGACATCGCGCTGACCGGCCACGCCGTCGAAGCCCGGGTGTACGCAGAAGATCCGGCCAACGGCTTTCTGCCCACCGGGGGAACGGTTTTGGACCTGGCAGAGCCAAGCGGTACCGGCGTCAGGATCGACTCCGGGATCTACACCGGCACTGTCGTCGGCAGCGACTACGACCCGATGCTGGCCAAGGTGATCGCTTACGGCGCCGACCGCACGGCAGCACTGCGGGGGCTGGACCGCGCGCTGGCCGACACCGCGGTGCTCGGCGTGCTCACCAACATCGACTTCCTGCGGTTCCTGCTGGCCGACGACGATGTGGCCGCCGGACGACTCGATACCGGACTGCTGGACCGCCGGGCCGGTGATTACCGTGCCGGCGGCGCTGATGACGCTGAGTTCGTTGCCGCCGCTGCGTACCGCTGGTTGCAAGCCTGGGGGGCGGCCGGCGAGGACTTGTGGTCGGTGCCGTCGGGCTGGCGGATGGGGGCGCATGCGCCCACCGTCATTCGCCTGCGCTCCGGCGAACGCACCGGCCACGTGCGAATCACCGGAACCCCCGCCGGCGCCGAGGTCGATGTCGAAGACGGCGTAAATTACTAGCTGACAACGGTCCTGAACGAAGATATGCTGACCCTGACCCTCGACGTACTACGCACCGAGTACCGCGTCGCCGACGAAGGTCACCAGATCTGGCTGGCCGGTCCGCGCGGTGTGCAGCCGATCGAGGAGGTCCGGGAGGCGCCCGTGCGTCCCGACGACGAGCACACCGGGGATGCCGAGCTGCTCAGCCCGATGCCGGGCGCCGTCGTTGCGGTGAACGTGGCATCCGGGGATCGCGTTGTCGCCGGCGCCGTCGTCGTCGCAGTGGAGGCCATGAAGATGGAGCACTCACTGACCTCGCCCGTCGACGGTGTGGTGGAAGTTCTTGTCGCCGTGGGTGATCAGGTCAAAAGAGGCCAGCCCCTGGCGAAGATCATTTCGGAGAAGGAGACGAATGATGCCTGATTATCTGTCTACCGGGAATCTGCCCGACGACTACGCGCAACTGGCCAAAACGGTCCGCGACTTCGCCCAGAGCGTGGTCGCGCCGGTGGCCGCCAAACACGATGCCGAGCACAGCTTTCCGTACGAAGTGGTTGCCGGGATGGCCGACATGGGACTGTTCGGTCTGCCGTTCCCCGAGGAGTACGGCGGCATGGGCGGCGATTATTTCGCGCTATGCCTGGCGCTCGAGGAACTGGGCAAGGTCGACCAGAGCGTGGCGATCACCCTGGAAGCCGGTGTCTCCCTGGGCGCCATGCCGGTGTACCGGTTCGGCAACGAGGCCCAGAAGCAGGAATGGCTGCCGCTGCTGACGTCCGGTAAGGCGTTGGGTGCCTTCGGTCTGACCGAGGCCGGTGGCGGTAGCGACGCCGGTGCCACCAAGACCACCGCGAAGTTGGATGACGGCGAGTGGGTGATCAACGGCTCCAAGCAGTTCATCACCAACTCCGGCACCGACATCACCAAGCTGGTGACCGTCACCGCCGTCACGGGCGAGCGGGAGATCAGCTCCATCCTGGTGCCCGTTCCCATCAAGGGCTTCACCGCCGAACCCGCCTACGACAAGGTCGGCTGGAACGCGTCGGACACCCATCCGTTGAGCTTCGACGATGTCCGGGTGCCCGAGGAGAATCTGCTTGGTGAGCGCGGACGCGGGTATGCCAACTTTCTGCGCATCCTCGACGAGGGGCGCATCGCCATCGCGGCGTTGTCGGTCGGCGCCGCCCAGGGATGTGTCGACGAGAGCGTGAAATACGCCAAGGAGCGCAGTGCGTTCGGGCAGCCGATCGGCAAGTACCAGGCCATCGAATTCAAGCTGGCCCGCATGCAGGCCCGTGCGCAAGCCGCTCGCACTGCGTACTACGACGCTGCGGCGCTGATGCTGGCCGGCAAGCCGTTCAAGAGCGAGGCCGCGGTGGCCAAACTGGTGGCCAGCGAGGCGGCGATGGACAATGCCCGCGACGCCACTCAGATCCACGGCGGCTACGGTTTCATGAACGAATACGCTGTCGCCCGGCACTACCGTGACAGCAAGATCCTCGAAATTGGCGAGGGCACAACGGAAGTGCAACTGATGATCATCGCCCGGCAGATGGGCCTGTGATGATCGGCGCGAGCGTCCGTGTTTGTACGCAAATTGCGGTGTGTCGTTGTACAGACACGGCCGCTCGGCGGAGGGGAATGCTAGGTGTCTGAAGAGAAGGTCGTTCACCAGCGCGGGCTGTGGTTCGAGGAGTTCGAGATCGGTGTGCGCTACGTGCATGCTCCGGGACGGACAATCACCGAGGCCGACAACGTGCTGTTCACCACGGTGACGATGAACACCCAGGCGCTGCATCTCGACGCCGCGTGGTCCGATACCCAGCCGCCGTTCCACGCTCGCCTGGTGAACTCGATGTTCACCCTGGCCACCCTGGTGGGACTTTCGGTTCAGCAGATGACCCAGGGCACCACCGTCGGCAACCTCGGCTTCTCCGACATCGCCTTCCCCAGGCCGATGTTCCACGGTGACACGCTTTATGCCGAGACCGTCGTCAGCGAGAAGCGGGAATCCAAGAGCCGCCCCGGCGAAGGCATCGTGACGTTCGTGCACACCGGACGCAATCAGCACGGTGACGTCGTGGCCACCGCCACCCGCAAGGCCATGATGCGCAAGCGGCCCCAGGAGGAAAGCTAAATGCCGCTGCAGAACGGGCCGGCGTGGATCTTCTGCCCGGCCGATCGTCCCGAACGCTTCGAAAAGGCAGCGGCAGCCGCCGATGTCGTCATTCTCGACCTCGAAGACGGGGCCGGCGATAAACCCAAGGCGCGCGAAGCCGTCGTGAATACGCCGCTGGACCCGGCTCGCACGGTGATCCGGATCAACCCGCACGGCACCGAGGACCAGCGCCTGGATCTCGAGGCGCTCAAACGCACCGCCTACACGACGGTGATGCTGCCCAAGTGTGAAGCGGCCGATCAGGTGACGGCGTTGGCCCCGCTGGACGTGGTCCTCATCGTCGAGACCCCGCTGGGTGCGTTGAAGGTGGCCGAGACGGCCGCCGCTGCCAACACGCTCGGTGTCATGTGGGGTGCCGAGGACCTGTTCGGGTTCATCGGCGGCACCGCCAACCGGTTCCCGGATGACTCCTACCGTGACGTCGCCAAGCATGTGCGCTCGCAATCGTTGCTGGCTGCCAAGGCCTACGGCAAGCTCGCGCTGGACTCGGTCTACATCGACATCAAGAACCTCGACGGTCTGCGGGTCGAGGTCGACGACGCTGTCGCCGTCGGGTTCGACGTCAAGGTGGCGCTGCATCCCACGCAGGTTGCGGTCATCCGCGAGGGCTACGCGCCGACGCCTGAGCAGGTGCATTGGGCGCGACACGTGCTGGCCGCTGCAGCCGATCAGCGTGGTGCCTTCGCTTTCGAGGGCATAATGGTTGATGCACCAGTGCTACGGCGAGCAGAGCGAATCGTTCAGCTTGCGCCCTAACCCGGACGCCGGCTGACATCCGCCACAAGCGGGAAGCGCGGCTGGCCCGGCTCTGGAGCTGACCTAAAGGTCTGACGGCGAAACATGCCGGACAGCGACCTAAGGAGGCTGCGATGGCTGGGTCTGCTCCTGTATCGCTCGCGGATGGCTGGGCCGTCCAGCTCGAGCCCGTGCAACTCCTCGCCCCCGACGGGACGCCGACTTCCGAGACGCGATTCTCTCGCGATCTGCCGCCCGAGACCCTCGGGTGGCTCTACGAGATGATGGTCGCGACCCGTGAAATCGATACCGAGTTCATAAACCTTCAGCGTCAGGGTGAGCTCGCCCTGTACGCATCGTGCCGGGGCCAGGAGGCCGCCCAGATCGGCGCGGTGGCCTGCTTGCGCAAGACGGACTGGCTCTTCCCGCAGTACCGCGAGGTCGGCGCCTTCCTGCTCCGCGGGATCACCCCGACTCAAATGGGCGAGGTGTGGCGCGGCTGCCGGCACGGCGGGCGCGGATTCACCGCGAAATGCTGCGCGCCGATCTCGATCCCGATCGGCACCCAGCAGTTGCACGCCGTGGGGGCGGCGATGGCCGCCCAGCGGTTGGACGAGGATTCGGTGACCGTCGCCTTCATCGGCGACGGCGCCACCAGCGAAGGGGACGTGCACGAGGCGCTCAACCTGGCTGCGGTGTTCGGTGCGCCGTGCGTCTTCTACGTGCAGAACAACGGGTGGGCGATCTCGGTGCCGGTGGAGGACCAGGTTGCGGGCATATCGATTGCGCATCGCGCTGCGGGCTACGGCATGCCCGCCGTCAGGGTGGACGGCAACGATGTGCTGGCTTGCTACGCGGTGATGTCCGCGGCTGCCGCGCACGCCCGCGGCGGGGCCGGTCCGGTGTTGGTCGAGGCCGTCACCTACCGGATGGGCGCGCACACCACCTCTGATGATCCGACGCGTTACCGCAGTGCCGACGATGTCGACGCCTGGGCCGCACGCGATCCGATCGACCGGTACCGGACGTATTTGCAGGGTATCGGTGTATGGACGGAACGGCTGGAGCAGCGGGTCACGTCACATGTCGCGCGCCTTCGTAAAGAGCTGCGCGAAAACATCTTCGGTGCTCCCGATCCCGATGTGCTGGAGCTGTTCGACACGGTCTACGCCGACATCACGCCGACCCTGGCGGCGCAACGCGACGAGTTGCGAACCGAACTCGCGAAGGAGGCCTGAGATGACACAGATCTTCGAGCGGCCCCCGCTGTTGAAGCAGGTACCGACGGCGGCGAATCTCACCATGGTGGCGGCCATCAATCGCGCCTTGCACGATGCCATGGCGGGTGACGACCGGGTGCTGGTGTTCGGCGAAGACGTTGCGCGTCTCGGCGGAGTGTTCCGGGTGACCGAGGGACTTGCCGAAACATTTGGCCCCGCACGCTGTTTCGACACCCCACTCGCCGAGTCGGCGATCATCGGTATCGCGATCGGCATGGCCATCAGAGGGATGGTGCCCGTACCCGAAATCCAGTTCGACGGCTTTAGCTACCCGGCATTCGACCAGATCGTCAGCCATCTGGCCAAGTATCGGATGCGTACGCACGGTGACATCGACATGGCGGTCACCATCCGCATCCCGTCCTTCGGCGGCATCGGTGCGGTCGAGCATCACTCGGAGTCCACGGAGAGCTACTGGACGCACACGGCCGGGCTGAAAGTCGTCGTGCCGTCCAACCCGTCGGACGCCTACTGGTTGCTGCGGAATGCGATCAGCAGCCGCGACCCGGTCGTCTACCTGGAGCCCAAGCGGCGGTACTGGAGCCGCGGCGAGGTGGATACCTCGGTGCCTGGATTGCCGATCGGCAAGGCTGCGGTGCTCCGCAGCGGTCAGGACGCCACAGTCGTGACCTACGGCGGCCTGGTCGACACCGCGCTGGGTGCCGCCGCGCTTGCGTCTGAGCAGCAGGGGTGGTCCCTGGAGGTCGTGGATCTGCGCTCGCTGAACCCGCTGGACTTTGACACCGTAGCCGAATCGGTGCGCCGCACCGGCCGGTGCGTGGTGATGCACGAGGGCCCGCGGACCCTGGGGTTCGGTGCGGAGTTGGCCGCGCGGATTTCTGAGGAGCTGTTCTACGACTTGGAGGCTCCGGTGTTGCGGGCCACGGGTTTTGACACACCCTATCCACCTGCCCGGCTGGAGAAACTGTGGCTGCCGGGAGTAGACCGGCTGTTGGATTGCGTAGAACGCACCCTGGAGATGCCATGACCGACTTTCTGGTGCCGGACTTGGGGGAGGGGCTCGAGGACGCGACGGTGTCCAGTTGGAGCGTCGCCGCCGGAGACGTCGTGGAGCTGAACCAAACGCTGTGCACCCTGGAAACGGCCAAGGCCGAAGTCGAGATTCCGAGTCCGTACGCCGGACGTGTCGTCGAGCTCGGTGGCGCGGTCGGCGATGTGCTGGCCGTCGGCGCGGTGCTGGTACGCATCGAGACCGGAATCGAACTGGGTGAAGACGGTATCGTGGCGCCGAAGACCGCGAAAACAAATGGTGCCGTGCACAGTCCGGAGCCACCGGATCTGGTCTCGCGCGGTTCGGAGCCACCCAGCGGGCCCTCACGCAATCCGGTGCTGGTGGGCTACGGCGCCGATGCCGATTCGGACACCACCCGTCGTGCGGATCGTCGGCCCCGTGCCAAGCCGTCGGTCCGGAAGCTGGCAGCCGAGCTGCTGGTGGACCTCGCATCGGTGCCCCCAGGACCCGATGGAGTGATTACCCGGGAGGCCGTGCTGGCCGCCGCCGGTGTGCACGGCGACCAACGCCCGTCCTACGACCTGCAGCCGGTTCGAGGTGTGCACGCCGAGATGGCAAAGCGAATGTCGCTGTCGCGCAGTCAGATTCCTGATGCTCATGCCAGTGTCGAGGTGGACGGCACCCGGCTGCTCGAGTTGGCGGACCGCTTCGCCGTGACGCCGTTCGTGCTCACGCTGCGGCTACTGGCTCTGGCATTGACACATCACCGGATGTTCAACGCCACCTGGGTGGAGGGTCCCGATGGCTCGCAGGTTCGTACCGCGCATGGGGTGCACCTCGGGATAGCCGTCGCCGCTGCGCGCGGGCTGCTGGTGCCGGTCGTCCGCGATGCACATACCAAGAACACCCGCGAGCTCTCCGACGAGGTGACCCGGCTCGTCGAGGGCGCCCGTGCGGGCACTCTGCGTCCCGCGGAACTGACCGGGTCGACGTTCACCGTGTCGAACTTCGGTGCGCTGGGTCTCGACTACGGCGTGCCGGTGATCAACTACCCGGAGGCGGCGATCCTCGGAATGGGATCACTGCGGCCGCGGGCTGTCGTCATCGACGGTGCGCTGGCGGTGCGTTCGACGATGACCCTGACGTGTGCCTTCGATCATCGCGTCGCCGACGGCGCACAGGTCGCCGGATTCCTGGGCGAGTTGCGCGGCCTACTCGAGGCGCCGGAGACCGCGCTGCTGGATCTGTAGGCCGCGAGTCCGCTCGGCGCATCTTCCACTGGACAGAAGCTGGTCCCCGGTTTGTCCGCCTCATAGCGACTCCGAGCGACAACGTGAGACTGCGAGGGCGTCCCCGTTCGAATCACGCCGGTGCTGCTGTATTCCGTTCCGTGGGAATGGAACTCATGGTGCCGATGCATGATCGACAGATTGGGCGAGAAAGCGAGGTAAGGCTGAGTTGAATGTCGAACCCTGGCGTAGGCGTCCTACGGAGTCACTGAAGGTCGCTGCAAGGCGGGCGCTCTAGCCGCGGACTCTCACGTCTGTCGGATGTGGCTCCTGTGATCGGGAGTCACCGGCCGCGTCAGTCAGCGCTTCTGCGCGGCGGCGAGACGCTGCTGGAACTCCGGCGACTGGATGGACGCCGCCTGTGGGCCGAGCTCGATCCGCATCGCGCTGTGGTGCGCATCGGTGTCGATCGACCCGGGCGCGGCGGTGGCCCGCATGCTGGCCTTGGTCGCCAGCACCACCTCCCGCGGTGCGGCGGCCGGCCCCGCCGCCAGTTCCAGTGCGGCGGCGACCGCGTCGTCGGCCTTGCTCAGCGCCAGCCCGTGGGCGACGGCGGCGTCGGCATCGAAACGCATCCCGAAGAGCAGTGCCGCGCGCGCGACCTGAGGGCCGACGCCGCGTTGCAGCATCCAGGTGGCGCCGCCGCCGGGGTGGATGCCGAGCTTCTGGAAGCGCGGATCGAACATCGCGTGGGCCCCGGCGATGCGGATATCGGCGGCCAGGGCCAGGTTCATGCCCGCGCCGACTGCGGCTCCGTTGACCGCGGCGATGGTAGGCAGGGTGCAGTTTCCGACGGCCATGAACCCGTCGTAGATGCGCAGCAGGCCTTCCTCGGCGGCCACGCCGAGCGCGCTGAGATCCGCACCGGCGCAGAACGCCTTGCCCGCCCCGGTGACCACCACGGCATGGACGTTCTGGTCTGCCTCGGCGGCCTCGACGGCCGCTCGCAACTGCGCGGACATCGCTTCGGTGACGGCGTTGCGCCGATCGGGGTCGTTGACGGTGATCACGGCGACTTTGTCGGTGACGTCGTAGAGCACAAGCTCAGAACTCATGCGCGAAACGCTACTCCGGACCGGTCCTGCCGCCGGTGGGCCGGGTGAAGAGCGACACCGAAGTCCCTATTCGAGTTGCTTCGCGCAGGCATCGAGAACGGCCTGGAAGTTCCAGCGCAGCAACGGTGCCGTGATGGCGTCGGTGATCCGACCACCCCAGCGAGTGGGGTGGTGGTAGGCGGTATCCCAACTGACGTGTGTCCCGGTGCCAGTCGGCTGGAACCGCATCATTCCGCCGTCGTGGCCGAATGCCGGCAACGACCGGACAATCAGGTAGGAGTAGCTGTTGGGGCGGTTGTAGGCCGTGATCTTCTCGTGAACCCAGATACCCGCACCGACGGCGGCGCGGACCGCACCGACGCCCGGGCCGGGGAACTCGTCGAGGTATCGGGCCCGGAAAAGCAATGGCGCGGTGGTGAGGTTGGCCGGGTCGGCCAGCCAGTCGAAAACGTTGTCCGGCAAGGCGTTTATCGTCCGTTCGACGTGGACGTTCACCATCACCGCACCTGCGCAAAGAACGTGCGGACGTCGTCGACGAACAGTTCGGGTTGTTCGAAAGCGGCGAAATGGCCGCCGCGCGGCATGTCGGTCCAGTGGGTGATGTGGTAGCGCGATTCGCACCACGGCCGCGGCGCGGGCATGACCTCCTTGGGGAAAGCCGCGACACCCGTGGGCAATTCGACCCGTCCGGAGCTCAGCAGGCCGCTCTTGCGGAAGCTCTGCCAGTACATCCGGGCCGACGACGCGGCGGAAGCGCTCAGCCAGTACAGCATGACGTTGTCGAGTATCTCGTCGCGGCTGAGCACGTTTTCGGGATGTCCGTCGCAGTCGGTCCATGCCCAGAACTTCTCGACGATCCAGGCGAGCTGACCAGCCGGTGAGTCGGTGAGCCCGTAACCCAGGGTCTGAGGTCGGGTGGACTGCTGCTTGGAGTAACCCGAATCCCAGTCGCTGTAGTGCTTTGCCGCCGCCAGCGCCTTCTTCTCCTCGTCGGTGGGATTGTCGGTGCGGGCCGGAGTACCCAGCGGCATATTCAGGTGGATCGCGGCGCAGTGCCC
>DASUGW010000116.1:0-20047 GCA_036273805.1 Mycobacterium sp. | reverse complement strand
GGTACCGAGCGTCGGGCTGGGGTTGAAGGTGCGGGCGAAGTCGAACCCGACCATGGACCCTGGGCCGCCGACCGAGATGACCACGATCAGCACGACCAGCAGCCACAGCGGCGCGGGTGTGGGCAGGGCGAGCACCACCGTCCAGATCAGCGCGTTGCTGACGATGATGCCGAGCACGATCCGGGTCCGTCGGTGTGGATGTCGACCGCTGTAAATCCCGATCACGATGCCGGAGGCGATGGCCGCCGCCACCGACACGGTCAGCAGGGCGCCGGCGGTGCCGCGGGACTGTCCCTGGCCTTCGGTGACATAGGGAACGCCCCACATCAGGGTGAAGGTGGTGACCGAGAACTGCGTGCCCATGTGGGTGAAGAATCCGAGTCGGGTACCCGGCCGCAGCCACACGGCCTTGAGATGCGACCAGGTCTCGGCAATGGGCACCGAATGCTCGGGTGCGGCGCGACCGTGCGGGGTGTCGCGGATCAGGAACAACGCCAGTCCGACCGCGAGTACGCCGAAAGTGGCGGCCGACAGATAGGCGGTGCTCCACCCTCTATGGCCGAGCAGTGCCAGGAAGGGAACCGCCGACAGCACCTGGCCGAGCTGCCCGGAGATACCCGTCAGCTGGCTCACCAGCGGGATCTGCCGTTCGTCGAACCAATGCGGTACCAGGCGCAGCACCGAGATGAAGGTGAACGCGTCGCCGAGGCCGAGGACTCCGCGGGCCGTAAGCGCCATGGGTAGGGATTCGCTGAAGGCGAGCGTCAACTGGCCTGCGGCCATGAGCAGGCCGCCGGCGATGATCATGAGGCGTGATCCGAACCGGTCGAGCAGCAGCCCCGCGGGAATCTGCGCGGCGGCGTAGACGACCACTTGCAGCACGACGAATGTCGACAGCACGCCCGGGCTGGCGTGAAAGCGGGCTGCCGCGTCCAGGCCTGAGACGCCGAGCGTGGTGCGATCAAGGATGGCGACGACGTAGGCAAGTAGTCCGATGGACCACACCACCCAGGCCCGCACGTTCATTCCTTGCCGTCGGAGTTAAACCGCCGGTTGTAGATCATGCCAGCAGTCGGGTCTGTGCCGTAACTCAAATTCGTGTCGATGCAGGGTCGCCACCAGCACGCTGCGCCAGCCACACCGGCACGATGGCGACCACGGTGAGTGCCGCCGCAACCACGTTGATCACCGGCGCCTGGTTGGGCCGGAAGAGGTTGCCGAAGATCCAGATCGGCAGCGTTTGCACCGTCGGGCCGGCGGTGAACGTCGTCACGACGATCTCGTCGAAGCTCAGCGCGAACGCCAGGATGGATCCGGCGACCAGAGCTCCGCGCATCATCGGGAAGGTGACAAACCGAAACGTCTGCCACGCCGAAGCGCCCAGGTCGGCCGACGCGTCCTCAATGCTGTTTCCCATGCGCCGCAGGCGCGCCTGAATGTTGTTGAACACGATGACGATACAGAATGTGGCGTGGCCGATGATGACGGTCGCCAGGCCGAGCGTGATACCCAACACTGAGGTGAACGTGGCGTTGAGCGCGATGCCGGTGACGATGCCCGGCAGCGTGATCGGCAGTACGACAAGGAAACTGACCACATTGCGGCCGAAGAACTCGAATCGCTGCACCGCCATGGCGGCCATGGTGCCCAGCGCCAGCGCGACCGCTGTGGCGGCCAAACCCACGACCACCGAGTTGCACAGTGATGTCCACATGCCTTCGGAGTGCAGCGCAACACTCCACCAGCGCAGAGTGAATCCGCTGGGCGGGAAGGCGAAGGTCTTGGACGTGTTGAAGGCGTTGACAATGACGAGAATCAGTGGTGCGTAAAGGAATGCCAGTACCACGAGGGTCCACGCCCTGCTGAATCGCCGCACGCCGGCCGAGAACACTCCGTTCCCTACACGTTCTCGAGCGCGCCGGTGCGGCGCATCACCAGTAGGTAAAGGATGATCGCGGCCAGCGGTATGAGCGACAGCGCGGCCGCCAGCGGCTGGTTGTTGGCGGTCACGAGCTGCCCGTAGATGATGTTGCCCAGTAACTGGGTCTTGCCGCCGACGATCTGCACGGCGATGTAGTCGCCGAGTGATAGCGAGAACGTGAAGATCGACCCCGCCGCGATACCGGGGAAGACCAACGGGGCAACCACCGAACGCAGCGTCTCCCACCCGGAAGCGCCGAGGTCGGCGCTGGCATCCACCAACGCGTCGGGCACCCGGTCGAACGCGGCGAACACCGGAATCACCATGTACGGCAACCACAGATACGCGAGCGTGACGATGGTCGCGGTCAGGCCGTAGCCGGGGGTGTATCCGGTCGCCCAGGCCATCGGCCCCTCGGGGGAGAGCATCATTCGCCAGGCGTAGGCCTTGACCAGGTAGCTGGCCCACAACGGCGTGGTGACCGCGACCACGAGCGCCAATCGGACTGCCGGCGAGGCGATCTTGGCCATGTAGAGCGACATCGGCACCGCCAGCGTTGCGCAGATGACGGTCACCGTGAGAGCGACCGCGACGGTGCGTAGGGTCGCCGTGCGGAACACCGGATCGGTGAGCACCCGAACGATATTCTCGCCGGTGAGGGTGTGTACCACTGCGCCGGTGAACGCGTCGGTGCCCCAAAATGCCGAAACCAGCAGCACGGCAAGCGAACCCAGGTAGGCGACCACCAGCCAGGTGAGCGGCGGGATCAGTAGGAAGGCAAGGCCGGCGCGTTGTCGCACGGCGACCGATGCCGTCACGCTAGCCCTTCATCTGTTGCCATTTGTCCACCCATTCCTGGTAGGACGTGCAGTTGTTGCCGCTGCCGTCCACACATTTCTTCTGCGGTGTGGTCCAGTAGTGGATCTGTTGCGCGAAACTCTCGTCGGTGGCTTTGAACGTGTCGCAGAACGCCTTGTCGGTGGTGAACTGGCAAGCCTTGGTCTGTGCCGGGGCTTCACCGAAGTACTCGGCCACCTGAGCGTTGATCTCGGGGGAGGTGATCCAGTCCATCCACTTGTACATGCAGTTGGGGTGCGCGGCTTTCGACGCCAGCATCCAGGTGTCCGACCAACCGGTGGAGCCTTCCTTGGGCAGGATGGTGTTGACGCGGACCTTGTTGTCGTTGCCGATGGTGTTGGCGATCACCTGCCAGGTGGTGCCGATCACCGACGTGCCGGACTCGAACGCCTGCACCGCCTTGGTGTAGTCCGACCAATACTCGCCCACGTTCTCCTTCTGTGCCTTCAACAGATCCATTGCGGCGCTGAGCTGTTGTTCGGTGAGTGAGTATGGATCCTTGATGCCAAGCTCGGGCTTGCTGTTGATGAGGTACAACGCCGCGTCGGCGATGTAGATGGGTGAGTCGTAAGCGGTGACCTTGCCCTTGTGCTCGGAGCCGGGGAACACCGCGCCCCAGGAGTCGGGGGCGTCGGTAACCACGTCGGTGTTGTACATCAGCAGGTTGGCACCCCATCCGTGCGGGATGCCGTACATCTGCCCGTCGACGGAATTCCACGGCCGCTTCTTCAAGAACTCCGAGATGGTCGCGTAGTTGGGCACCAGATCGGTGTTCACCGGGGCGACGTCACCGGCGTAGATCAGCCGCAGCGTGGCGTCACCGGAGGCCGAAACCCCGTCGTACTGACCGCTTCTCATCAACTGGACCATCTCGTCGGAGGTGTTGCCGATTTTGACGTTGACCTTGCAGCCGGTCTTCTGTTCGAACGGCGTGACCCAGTTGACCTTCGGATCGTTGGTGCCGTTCTCGGCGTAACCGGCCCACGCGATCAGATTCAGCTGGCCTTCGCCGTTACCGACAGACGCTGCGGGCGTCATCTTCGGCGGGTTCTCGCCGCCGCTGGACTTATCCGAACTCGAACACGCGCCCGCCATCAGCGCGCAGGCCGCCAACACGATGCCGATCCGCCGGGTTCTCGACAACCTCATCACTTCTCCTCGGTCTCGGGTGTTCTGGTAACTGGGGTCGGGTGGCTTTCGGTCGGCGCGAGATCACGCACGGCGTTGGCCGGCCAGGCCAACAGCACCGCGGTTCCGTGCTCGACCTGGCCGGGTGTTTCGGTGCTGAGCCTGGTTGCCGTCAGCGCAAGACCGGTGCTGTCGCGAGTCGCGACGCGGGTGGTGGGCCCGGCGTAGATGACTTCGGTGACGATGGTCTCGATGCTGCACATTCCGGTCGGGGCAGTCTCGCCGGGGGAGAGGACCAGGATTCGCTCGGGGCGCAGCGCGAAACTGCCCGCGCGCCCGAGCACGCGTTGGGCATCGTCGCCGGAAAGAACGTTGGAGGTGCCGACGAAATCGGCGACGAACCGGTTGGCCGGGTGCTCGTAGACCTCCTTGGCCGTGCCGATCTGTTCGATGCGGCCCTCGTTGAACACGGCCAGTCGGTCACACAGGGTGAGTGCCTCGTCCTGGTCGTGCGTGACGATCACGAATGTGATGCCTACTTGCCGTTGAATCGTCTTGAGCTCGATCTGCATCTGCTCGCGCAGCTTGAGATCGAGCGCGCCCAGCGGCTCGTCGAGGAGTAACACCCGGGGAAGTCCCACCAGCGCCCGGGCCAGTGCCACCCGCTGCTGCTGGCCGCCGGACAGTTCGGCCGGCCGGCGTGAGCCGTATCCCGACAACCGGACCATTTCCAGTGCGTCGCCGGCACGCCGGCGCCGTTCGGCTTTGCCGACTCCGCGGACCCGCAGGCCGTATTCGACGTTCTGGGCGACGGTCATGTGCGGGAACAGCGCGTACTGCTGGAAGACGGTGTTGGTGTCGCGCCGGGCCGGCGGCAGTGCCGTCACGTCCTGGCCGCCGAGCTTGATGACACCCGCTGTCGGCTGCTCGAAGCCGGCGATCATCCGCAGCACCGTGGTCTTGCCGGAACCTGAGGGTCCCAGGATGGCGAAGAGTTCGCCGTCGGCCACTGTGAGGTCGGCGCCGGCGACCGCGACGACTTTGTCGGTGGCGTCTGAGTCGGTCTTCCCGCGGTCGGCGCCCCGACGACCGCTGAATTCCTTGCGCACACCGATGAGCTCGATCTGCGGTTGCCCAGCCGGTTGGACGGAGCTGGGTTCCTCGGCCGCCGCTGTCCCGGGCATGCCGGAATCCTATGGATTACGTTGCCAGACCGCAGCGCCATCGCGGTTTTCGTTGCATTGAGCGGGAGGGCCTGCGAAAAGTACTGCCATTGTCCTGCCAGGCAGCATCGAGGCACACGGTTGGCGTCGTGCAGCTGTGGCCAGCGCGGTTGGCGTTGTCTGTGTGGCTGCTGTCGTATGGTGGGCCCGTGGTCAGCCCTTCCCGCCATGTCTCGCGCCGTGAACTGCTGAAGATCGCGGCGGTGACTCCGGCCGCGGTCGGCCTGGCCGGCGCGGCGCTGACTGCCGCGGGTGATGCGTTGCTGCCGCAGGCGTCGGCCGCTCCGCTGGGCGTGCTGCTCGATTACGCCGCCGGTGTCATCAGCGCCAGCGATCTTCGCGCCGCCGGGGCGGTGGGTGCAATCCGCTACGTATCGGACCGCCGGCCCGGGGCCGAGTGGATGCTCGGCAAGCCGATCCAACTGCCCGAGGCCCGCGACCTCTACCAGGCGGGCCTCAAGATTGTGTCGAACTACCAGTTCGGCAAGGGGGAGACGTCCGACTGGCTCGGCGGAGCGCCTGCCGGCCTCCAGCACGCCAAGCGGGGCTGGGAGTTGCACACCGCCGCCGGTGGGCCCGTCGGTGCCCCGATCTACGTCTCGATCGACGACGATCCCAGCTACGACCAGTACAAACAGCAGGTCGTGCCCTACCTGCAATCCTGGGAGTCGGTGATCGGCCACCAGCGCACCGGCGTGTACGCCAACTCCAAGACCATCGAGTGGGCGCTGCAGGATGGCCTCGGGTCCTACTACTGGCAGCACAACTGGGGTTCCCCCGGAGGTGTGCCACACCCTGCCGCGAATCTGCACCAGTTCGAGATCGACAAGCGCAAGGTCGCGGGCGTTGGAGTCGACGTCAACAACATCCTCAAACCCCAGTACGGGCAGTGGGATTGACCGAGGGCCGGGCCGGGCACCGCGCTTCGACTGCCTGACGCTCCCACCTCGTGCGATTTCAGCAAACTTTCTTAGACGAATCCTTGCGGTCTGCGGATGATTTCGGCGTGGCCGACGGCGGGGAATCCGACTTTTCGCAGGTCGCCGTGTGTCGGAAAATTCACATAACGATTACATAACAAAACTACCTTGATCAGCGCAGTTATAGCTACTCGACCGTAACCACCCGCAAGCAGGATGTTTGTCATCCTTGTGGATGACACTTATTCGGCGCCCTGTTACCCACGCCACTGTTACCGGTGCGTAGAACTCGTCAGTAACCATACGGCGGCCCAAAACACCTCAGTTCCTTATGACACTCTTAGTGCAGCCGGTGCGCTACCGCAGCTTCGACCGACGACAGATCCAACGGAGAGGATGCCGACCGCACCGCACCCTCCCGGACGCCGTGGCATTGGAGCCACGGACCGGGCGCAGACCTCCGGACAGCCGCATCGATGCGGTGACGGATCCCAGAACCGCATGAGACCTGACCAGATGAGACGACGAGCGCCAAAGAGGGAGACATAGCAAGGTGACGATCTTCGAGAACGACCGAGTGTCCACCGGCCACGACGGCAGCGCTGCCAATACATCTACTTCCGCCACCCACGTACCGACCTCCATGTCGACGTCCTCAGACGCCCTCGTCGACCGGCTCAACGCCCGCGAGCCCTACGCCGTGGTCTTCGGCGGCCAAGGCGGCTCCTGGTTGGAGAACCTCGAAGAGCTGGTGAACCTGGTCGGCATCGAGTCCGAGCTGAACAGCCTCGTTGCCGAGGCCGAGCTGCTCCTCGAGCCGGTCGCTCGCGAGCTCGTCGTTGTCCGCCCGGTCGGCTTCGAGCCCATGCGCTGGGTGCGCGCGCTGGCCGCCGGTGAGGACGTGCCGACCGCACGGCAACTCACCGCAGCTGCCATCTCCGGACCCGGCATCCTGCTGGCCCAGATGGCCGCCATCCGGGCGCTGACGCGTCAGGGGCTGGACCTGGCGGCAACTCCTCCGGTCGCCATGGCCGGCCACTCTCAGGGCATCCTGGGCTGTGAATCGTTGCGTTCCGGAGGCGCCCGCGACGCCGAGCTGCTGGCACTGCTGCAGCTCATCGGTGCGGCCGGCTCGCTGATGTCGCGCCGGCGCGGCATGGTCGGCCGCGGCGACAAGACCCCGATGCTCTCGGTCACCAACGCCGATCCGGATCGCATCTCCGAGCTCCTCGAAGAATTCGCGCAGGACGTCCGCACCGTCCAGGCGCCCGCCCTGTCGATCCGCAACGGCCGGCGCTCTGTGGTCATCACCGGTACCCCCGAGCAACTGTCCCGGTTCCAGCTCTACTGCACCAAGATCACCGAGAAGGAAGAGGCAGAGCGCAAGAACAAGCTGCGCGGCGGCGCGGTCTTCAGCCCGGTCTTCCACGGCGTCGACGTCGAGGTGGGGTTCCACACCCCGCGGCTGATCGACGGGGTGCCGTTGGTCGAGAGCTGGGCCGCGCAGTGCGGCATCGACGTCGAGCTGGCCCGCTACGCGGCGGAATCCATCTTCGTCCGGCCCATCGACTGGGTTGCCGAGATCGAGCGCCTGCACACCGCGGGCGCGCGCTGGATCGTCGACCTGGGTCCCAGCGACGTCGCGACCCGGCTGACCGCCCCGATCATTCGCGGACTGGGTATCGGCATCGTGCCGGCGGCCACCCGCGCCGGGCACCGTCAGCTGTTCACGCCCGGCGCCATCCCGGCGGTGGATCCCGCGTGGTCGAGCTACGCACCCTCGGTGGTGCAGCTGCCCGACGGCTCGGTCAAGCTGTCGACCAAGTTCACCCGCCTCACCGGCCGTTCGCCGATTCTGTTGGCCGGTATGACTCCGACCACCGTTGACGCGAAGATCGTCGCCGCGGCCGCCAATGCGGGTCACTGGGCCGAGCTCGCCGGTGGTGGGCAGGTCACCGAGGAGATCTTCAGCGACCGCGTCTCCGAGCTCACCACGCTCTTGGAGCCGGGCCGCGAGGTCCAGTTCAACTCGCTGTTCCTCGACCCGTATCTGTGGAAGCTGCAGCTGGGCGGCAAGCGCCTGGTGCAGAAGGCCCGTCAGGCCGGTGCACCGATCGACGGCGTGATCGTCACCGCCGGCATCCCCGAACTCGAGGAAGCCGTTGACCTGATCAACGAGCTCAACGACATCGGGATCAGCCATGTCGTGTTCAAGCCCGGCACGGTCGAGCAGATCAAATCGGTCATCCGTATCGCCGCCGAGGTCCCCGACAAGCCGGTGATCATGCACATCGAGGGTGGGCGTGCGGGCGGTCACCACTCCTGGGAAGACCTCGACGACCTGCTGCTGGCCAGCTACTCCGATGTGCGGCGCCGGCCCAACGTCACGCTGTGCGTCGGCGGTGGCATCGGTACGCCGGAACGCGCGGCCGAGTACCTGTCGGGCCGTTGGTCGGCGGCATTCGGTTACCCGCTGATGCCGGTCGACGGCATCCTGGTCGGCACCGCGGCCATGGCCACCCTGGAGGCCACCACCTCACCGCAGGTCAAGCAGCTGCTGGTGGAGACCACCGGCACCGATCATTGGGTGGGCGCTGGAAAAGCCCAGGGCGGCATGGCATCCGGACGCAGCCAGCTCGGGGCCGATATCCACGAGATCGACAACGCGGCGTCCCGCTGCGGCCGGCTGCTCGACGAGGTCGCCGGTGACGCCGACGCCGTGGCCGAGCGTCGCGAGGAGATCATCGCCTCGATGGCGCAGACCGCCAAGCCGTACTTCGGTGACGTTGCGGACATGACCTACACGCAGTGGCTGGGCCGCTACGTCGAATTGTCCATCGGCGCAGGCGATTCCACCGCAGACACCAAGAACGCCGATTCGCCGTGGCTGGATGTCACGTGGCGCGACCGCTTCGCCAAGATGCTGCAGCGCGCCGAGGCCCGGTTGAACGAGAAGGACTACGGGCCCATCGAGAGCCTGTTCGTGGACCCGGCCCTGCTGGAAGATCCCGACGCGGCGATCGCCACGCTGTTGGCGCGTTACCCGTCGGCGGCCGACGTGGTGCTGCACCCGGCCGATGTCCCGTTCTTCGTGACGTTGTGCAAGACGCTGGGCAAGCCGGTGAACTTCGTACCGGTCATCGACAAGGACGTGCGCCGCTGGTGGCGCAGTGACTCGCTGTGGCAGGCGCACGACGCGCGCTACCCGGCGGATCAGGTCTGCATCATCCCCGGTACCGCCGCGGTTGCCGGTATCACCCGAGTCGACGAACCGGTCGGTGAACTGCTCGACCGCTTCGAGCAGGCGGCGATCGACGACGTACTGCGTGGCGGAGGCCGTCCGATCGCGGTGATGTCACGACGCCAGGGGCGCACCCCGGTCAGTGGGCCACTCGGTGTCGTGCTGGACGCTCCGGATGTGCTGTGGGCCGACCGCATCGCCACCAACCCGGTGCATCGGATCTCCGATCCGGCCGACTGGCAGGTGCATGCCGTCACCGAAAACGACGGTGCCGCAATCCCTTCCATCGCCACCAATACCACGACCGGCGCCCGTCTCGAGGTCATCGGCGAGCATGTGGTGCTCAACGTCCCGGTGTCTGACACCTGGATCTCGATCCGGTTCACCCTGCCGGAAACCACGGTCGACGGCGGCGCCCCGGTGGTGTCCACCGAAGACGCCGCGGCGGCCATGCGGGCCGTGCTGGCCATCGCCGCCGGTGTCGACGGACCCGACGCGCTGCCGCCCGTCACCGATGTCGACGGCGCGAAGTCGACCACCGTCACCGTCGATTGGGATCCGGAGCGGGTCGCCGACCACACCGGCGTCACCGCCACCTTCGGTGCGCCGCTGGCGCCAACGCTGACGGTGGTGCCCGACGCCCTCGTCGGTCGCTGCTGGCCGGCGGTGTTCGCCGTGATCGGCTCGGCGCTGACCGACGACGGCACCCCGGTGGTAGAGGGCCTGCTGAGCCTGGTGCACCTCGATCACGGCGCGCACCTGCTCGCGCCGCTGCCCGCTGAGCTCACCGAATTGACCGTCACCGCAACGGCATCGGCCGCCTATGACACCGAGATCGGCCGTGTTGTGCCAGTTTCGGTCACCATCAAGGAGGGCGGTTCGCACGGCACCGTCCTGGCGACCTTGGAAGAGCGTTTTGCCATTCGTGGTCGCAACGGCGCCGCGGAACTGTCCGATCCGGCTCGCGCCGGTGGGGCGGTCTCCGACAACGCCACCGACACCCCGCGCCGGCGTCGCCGCGACGTCGCGGTCACCGCTCCGGGTGACATGCATCCGTTCGCGGTGGTGTCGGGGGACCACAACCCGATCCACACCGACCGGACCGCCGCGCTGCTGGCCGGCCTGGAATCGCCGATCGTGCATGGCATGTGGCTGTCGGCCGCGGCCCAGCACATCGTCACCGCGACGGACGGCAAGGCCGCGCCGCCGGCCAAACTGATCGGTTGGACCTCCCGGTTCCTCGGTATGGTGCTGCCGGGCGACGAAGTCGAGTTCCGCGTCGACCGGGTCGGAATCGACCAGGGCGCAGAGGTTCTGGAGATCGCTGCCCGGGTCGGCTCGGACCTGAAGATGTCCGCCACCGCGCGGTTGGCATCGCCCAAGACCGTCTACGCGTTCCCGGGGCAGGGCATCCAGCACAAGGGCATGGGCATGGAGGTTCGTGCCCGCTCCAAGGCGGCCCGCAAGATCTGGGATTCTGCCGACAAGTTCACCCGCGACACGCTGGGCTTCTCGGTGCTGCACGTGGTGCGTGACAACCCGACCAGCCTGATCGCCTCCGGTGTGCACTACCACCACCCCGAGGGCGTGCTCTACCTGACGCAGTTCACTCAGGTCGCGATGGCAACCGTCGCCGCCGCCCAGGTCGCCGAGATGCGCGAGCAAGGCGCGTTCGTCGAGGGCGCCATCGCCTGCGGCCACTCCGTGGGCGAGTACACGGCGCTGGCATGTGTGTCGGGCGTCTACGAACTCGAGGCGCTGCTGGAGGTCGTGTTCCACCGCGGCTCCAAGATGCACGACATCGTGCCGCGAGACGAGCACGGCCGGTCCAACTACCGGTTGGCCGCGATCCGTCCGTCGCAGATCGACCTCGACGATGCCGACGTGAAGGACTTCGTCGCGGAGATCGCGGCGAATACCGGTGAGTTTCTAGAGATCGTGAACTTCAACCTGCGGGGTTCGCAGTACGCGATCGCGGGCACCGTGCGTGGTCTGGACGCCCTCGAGGAAGAGATCGAGCGCCGTCGCGAGATCTCCGGCGGGAAGCGCTCGTTCATCCTGGTGCCGGGCATCGACGTGCCGTTCCACTCGAGTGTGTTGCGGGTCGGTGTCGATGACTTCCGGCGCAGCCTCGAACGCGTCATGCCGCGCGGCAAGGATCCGGCGGTGCTCGTCGGCCGCTACATCCCGAACCTGGTGCCCAGGCCCTTCACCCTGGACCGCGACTTCGTCCAGGAGATCCGGGATCTGGTGCCGGCCGAGCCGCTCGACGAGATCCTCGCCGACTACGACACGTGGCGTAACGAGAAGCCCGAGGAACTGTGCCGCAAGGTCGTCATCGAGCTCTTGGCCTGGCAGTTCGCCAGCCCGGTGCGCTGGATCGAGACCCAGGACCTGCTCTTCATCGAAGAGGCAGCCGGCGGTATGGGAGTGGAGCGGTTCGTCGAGGTCGGCGTGAAGACCTCGCCGACGGTCGCCGGCCTGGCCACCAACACGCTGAAGCTGCCCGAGTACTCGCACAGCATGGTCGAGGTGCTCAACACCGAACGTGACTCCGCCGTGCTGTTCGCGACGGACACCGATCCGGAGCCTGAGCCCGAGTTGGATTCGCCGGCGCCTGCCTCCGAAGCCGCCGAGGCGCCGTCCGCGCCAGCGGCGGCGGCACCTGCCCCGGTGCCGGTGGCACCCTCCGGTGGGCCGCGGCCAGAGGACATCCCGTTCGACGCGTCGGACGCCACGGTCGTGCTGATCGCGCTGAGCGCCAAGATGCAGATCGAACAGATCGAGGCGCTCGACTCGATCGAGACCATCACCGACGGTGCGTCCTCGCGGCGTAATCAGCTGCTCGTCGACCTGGGTTCGGAGTTGAACCTCGGCGCCATCGACGGCGCGGCCGAGGCCGACCTGGCCGCGCTCAAGGGGCAGGTCGCCAAGCTGGCCCGCACCTACAAGCCGTTCGGCCCGGTGCTGTCGGATGCGATCAACGATCAACTGCGCACGGTGCTCGGCCCCTCCGGCAAGCGACCCGGCTACATCGCCGAACGCGTCGGCAAGACTTGGGAACTCGGCTCGGGCTGGGTCAAGCACGTCACCGCGGAAGTGGCGCTGGGCACCCGTGAGGGATCCAGTGTGCGTGGTGGCTCGCTCGGCGGCCTGCACGACGGTGCACTGGCCGACGCCGCGGCGGTGGACCGCGCCATCGATGCGGCGGTCACGGCGGTGGCCGCGCGCAAGGGCATCGCGGTGAGCCTGCCGTCGGCGGGTGGCGCCGGTGGCGGCGTCGTGGATTCCGCGGCACTCGGCGAGTTCGCCGAGACGGTGACCGGCCGCAACGGCGTGCTGGCCTCGGCGGCCCGCCTGGTGCTCGGCCAGCTCGGTCTCAACGACCCGGTGTCGGCACCCGAAGCGGCCACCGACGCCGAACTCGTCGATCTGGTGACCGCCGAACTCGGTTCGGACTGGCCACGACTGGTGGCGCCGTCGTTCGACGCCCGCCGCGCTGTCGTCCTCGACGACCGCTGGGCCAGTGCCCGTGAGGATCTGGCGC
Organism: Mycobacterium sp.; assembly: GCA_036273805.1. Lineage (GTDB taxonomy): Bacteria > Actinomycetota > Actinomycetes > Mycobacteriales > Mycobacteriaceae > Mycobacterium. The sequence continues at coordinate 7,209 of DASUGW010000116.1, read as the reverse complement.
GGCTGTGGCTGACCGAAGAAGATGAGATCGATGCCGACTGGCAGCGCCTCTCGGAGAGCTTCGAGGGTGCCGGTCACACCGTTGCAACACAAGCGACGTGGTGGCAGGGGCGTGCACTTGCGACCGGGCGTCCGATACACGCGACGCTGTACGGACGGATCGCCGCCGGTGCCGAGAACCCCGGTACGGGCCGCTACAGCGACGAGGTCGCCGTGGTGACCGGTGCCTCGAAGGGTTCTATCGCGGCATCGGTTGCGGCCCAACTGCTTGCCGGTGGTGCGACGGTCGTCGCGACGACCTCCAAGCTCGACGATTCCCGGCTGGCGTTCTACAAGTCGCTGTATCGCGAGCATGCGCGTTTCGGCGGAACCCTGTGGGTGCTGCCGGCGAACATGGCGTCCTACAACGACATCGACGCACTCGTCGAGTGGGTAGGCTCGGAGCAGACCGAGAACCTGGGGCCCAAGGCGATCCATATCAAGGACGCGATGACCCCGACGCTGCTGTTCCCGTTCGCGGCGCCGCGCGTGGCCGGTGATCTGTCGGAGGCCGGTTCGCGCTCCGAGATGGAGATGAAGGTCCTGTTGTGGGCCGTGCAGCGGCTCATCGGCGGGCTCTCGACCATCGGCGCCGACCGTGACATCGCCTCGCGGCTGCATGTGGTGCTGCCGGGCTCGCCCAACCGCGGCATGTTCGGCGGTGACGGCGCGTACGGCGAGTCGAAGTCGGCTCTGGACGCCGTCGTCGCCCGCTGGAGCGCGGAGTCGTCGTGGGCCGAGCGGGTCAGCCTTGCGCATGCGCTGATCGGCTGGACCAAGGGCACCGGGCTGATGGGTCACAACGACGCAATCGTCGGCGCCGTCGAGAAGGCCGGCGTCACAACCTATTCCACCGCTCAGATGGCAGCGATGCTGCTGGATCTGTGCTCGCCGGACGCCAAGGCCGCTGCGGCTGGGGCGCCGGTCAAGGTGGATCTGACCGGTGGTCTGGGTGAGGTCAAGCTCGACATGGCCGAGCTGGCCGCTCAGGCGCGTGAGGAGATGGCCGCCAAGGCCGACGACGACGCATCGGCAGACGACGACGCCGCCGCTGAGGGCACCATCCCGGCACTGCCGTCGCCGCCGCAGCCGATCTCGTCTTACCCCGGCCCGGAGTGGGCCGACCTCGACGTCGACCCGGCCGACCTGGTGGTCATCGTCGGCGGCGGCGAGATCGGACCCTACGGCTCGTCGCGCACCCGCTACGAGATGGAGGTCGACCACGAGCTGTCGGCGTCCGGTGTGCTCGAGCTGGCGTGGACCACCGGCCTGGTGAAGTGGGAGGACGACCCGACCCCGGGCTGGTACGACGCCGCCACCGGCGAGCTGGTCGACGAGGGCGACCTGGTCGAGCGCTACCACGACGTCGTCGTAGAGCGTTGCGGCATCAGGGAATTCGTGGACGACGGCGCCATCGACCCCGATCACGCGGCCCCGCTGCTGGTCAGTGTGTTCCTGGACAAGGACTTCAGCTTCGTGGTCTCCACCGAGGCTGACGCCCGCGCGTTCGTGGAGTTCGACCCGGCGCACACGGTCATCCGGCCGGTGCCCGACACCTCGGATTGGGAGGTTATCCGCAAGGCGGGCACCGAGATCCGGGTGCCGCGCAAGGTGAAGCTGTCCCGCACCGTCGGCGCGCAGATCCCGACCGGATTCGATCCGACGGTATGGGGCATCACGCCGGACATGATGAACTCGATCGACCGGGTCGCCCTGTGGAACATGGTCGCCACCGTCGACGCGTTCCTGTCCTCGGGCTTCACCCCGGCCGAGCTGATGCGCTGGGTGCACCCCAGCCTGGTGGCCTCGACACAGGGCACCGGCATGGGCGGCATGACCTCGATGCAGACGATGTACCACGGCAACCTGCTGGGACGCAGCAAGCCCAACGACATCCTGCAGGAGGTGCTGCCCAACGTCATCGCCGGACATGTGATGCAGAGCTACGTCGGCGGCTACGGCGCGATGATCCACCCGGTGGGTGCGTGCGCCACCGCGGCGGTGTCGGTCGAGGAGGGTGTCGACAAGATCCGCCTCGGTAAGGCCGAGTTCGTCGTCGCGGGCGGCTATGACGACCTGACGCTGGAGGCCATCATCGGCTTCGGCGACATGGCTGCCACCGCCGACACCGAGATGATGCGCGCCAAGGGCATCAGTGACGGCAAGTTCTCCCGCGCCAACGACCGGCGCCGGCTGGGCTTCGTCGAGGGTCAGGGCGGCGGCACCGTGTTGCTGGCCCGCGGTGACCTCGCGCTGCGGATGGGGCTGCCGGTGCAGGCGGTCGTCGCCTACATCTCGTCGTTCGGTGACGGTGTGCACACATCGATTCCGGCGCCCGGCCTGGGTGCGCTGGCGGCTGGACGCGGCGGCCGGAACTCGCAGCTGGCCCGTTCGCTGGCCCAACTCGGTGTCAGCGCCGACGACATCGCGGTGGTGTCCAAGCACGACACCTCGACGCTGGCGAACGACCCCAACGAGACCGAGCTGCATGAGCGGCTGGCCGACGCACTGGGACGTTCGGTGGGCGCACCGCTGTTCGTGGTGAGCCAGAAGGCGCTGACCGGCCATTCCAAGGGCGGTGCGGCGGCGTTCCAGATGCTGGGGCTGTGCCAGATCCTGCGCGACGGAGTGATCCCGCCGAACCGCAGCCTGGACTGCGTCGACGAGGAAATGGCCAACGCCGAACACTTCGTGTGGGTGCGCGAAACCCTGCGGATGGGCGAGAAGTTCCCGTTGAAGGCCGGTCTGATTACCAGCCTCGGGTTCGGTCACGTGTCGGGTCTGATCGCGCTGGTGCATCCGAATGCCTTCCTGGCGACCCTGGATGCGGCCGAACGGGCCGACTACGTGCAGCGGGCCCAGGAGCGTTCGGTGGCCGGCCGGCGTCGGCTGGCTTCGGCGATGGCCGGTGGACGTCCGCTCTACGAGCGTCCCGATGGACGGCGCTTCAGCAGCGGTTCGCCCGAGAAGACGCAGGAGGCTTCGATGCTGCTCGACGCCGATTCACGGCTGGGTGAGGACGATATCTACCACCGGTGAGGTACTACCGACTGGTAGTCGATTAATGTCGGCAGCGTGGCGATAGTCGGCGTCGGTATCGATGTGGTGTCCATTGCCGACTTTGCTGAGCAGGTCGACCAGCCGGGCACGGTGTTTGCCGAGACGTTCACGCCGGGGGAGCGACGCGACGCCGCCGACAAGAGTTCGGTGGCGGCGCGTCACCTCGCCGCTCGCTGGGCCGCCAAGGAGGCGGTGATCAAGGCGTGGTCGAGTTCGCGGTTTGCGCAACGGCCGGTGTTGCCGGAGGCGATCCATCGCGACATCGAGGTGGTCACCGACATGTGGGGGCGCCCGAAGGTGCGCCTCACCGGCGACATCGCCAAGCACCTCAGTGAGGCGACGATTCACGTGTCGTTGACACATGACGGTGACACCGCCGCGGCCGTCGCGATCCTCGAGACCTAGAAGTATTCCGCGGCACAGTCTTTCCCCGGCAAGCGTGTTCCCGTGCAACACGCCGGGGATATCTCGTAGTTTGCGCACGTTCGGCAGGATGGAACCATGAGCGAACTCGTCGAGCGCGTCCGTGCTGTCCTGCCGTCGGTGCGCAACGACCTCGAGGACCTGGTCCGGATTCAGTCGGTGTGGGCCGATCCCGCGCGCCGTGATGAGGTCCACCGCAGTGCCCGCGCGGTCGCCGATCTGTTCACCGGTGTCGGCTTCGACGATGTTCGCATCGTCAGCGAAGGCGGCGCACCCGCCGTAATCGCTCGCTATCCCGCTCCGCCGGGTGCGCCCACGGTGTTGCTGTACGCCCACCACGACGTCCAGCCCGAGGGCGACTCCGCGCAGTGGCACAGTCCGCCGTTCGAACCCACCGAGCGTGACGGACGGCTCTACGGTCGCGGCAGCGCCGACGACAAGGCTGGTATCGCAACGCATTTGGCCGCCATGCGGGCATTTGACGGTCAACCGCCCGTGGGAGTGACGGTGTTCGTAGAAGGTGAGGAGGAGTCCGGTTCGCCGTCGTTGAGCCGGCTGCTGGCCGCACACAAGGACGCCCTGTCTGCCGATGTCATCGTGATCGCCGACTCGGACAACTGGAGCACCGAGATCCCGGCGTTGACGGTGTCGCTGCGCGGCCTCGCCGACTGTGTCGTGGAGGTGGCCACGTTGGATCACGGGCTGCATTCCGGACTGTGGGGTGGTGTGGTGCCCGACGCCTTGTCCGCTCTGGCGCGGTTGCTGGCCAGCCTGCACGACGACGACGGCAACGTCGCCGTCGCCGGACTGTACGAAGCGACCGCGGCAGAGGTCGACTATCCCGACGACCGGGTGCGCACCGAATCCGGGATGCTCGACGGCGTCACCGAAATTGGTTCCGGTTCTGTGGTGCAACGACTCTGGGCCAAACCGGCGATCACCGTCATCGGCATCGACACCACCTCCATCGCGAAGTCGTCCAACACGCTGATCCCGCGGGCCCGGGCGAAGGTGAGCATGCGGGTGGCGCCGGGCGGTGACGCGTCGGCCCACCTCGACGCACTGCGCACACACCTCGAGACGCATGCGCCCTGGGGTGCGCAGGTCACGGTGACGCCGGGGGATACCGGTCAGCCGTACGCGATCGACGCGAGCGGCCCGGTGTATGACGCCGCGAGGACCGCGTTCCGCACCGCCTGGGGCCGTGAACCGGTGGATATGGGAATGGGCGGTTCGATTCCGTTCATCGCCGAGTTTGCCGCCGCGTTCCCGTCGGCGACCATCCTGGTCACCGGCGTCGAGGATCCCGGCACCCAGGCCCACAGCATCAACGAGAGCCTGCATCTCGGGGTGCTGGAGAAGGCCGCGACCGCCGAGGCGCTGCTGCTCGAAGCGCTGGGTTCCTAGGGACTACTACACCGAGAGGTCGCGGCGCAGCTTGGCGACGTGGCCGGTGGCCTTCACGTTGTACTGTGCGACGGCGATCTTGCCGGACTCGTCGACGACGAACGTGGAGCGGATGACACCCTGCACCGTCTTGCCGTACAGCTTCTTCTCGCCGAAGGCGCCCCACGCGGCGAGCACCTTCTTGTCGGGGTCCGATAAGAGCGGGAAGGTGAGGTCGTCGGTGCCGCGGAATTTGGCCAGCTTCTCGGGCTTGTCCGGTGAGATGCCGATGACGTCGAGGCCGGCTCCGTTCAGTTCGGCAAGGCTGTCGCGGAAGTCGCACGCCTGCTTGGTGCAGCCGGGGGTCAGTGCGGCGGGGTAGAAGTAAACGATGACCTTGCGACCGGCGTAGTCGGAAAGTTTGACCGTGTTGCCGTCGGCGTCGGGCAGGCTAAACGCTGGCGCTTTGTCTCCGACGGCAAGGCGAGTGGTCACGTTTGTCCCTTCCTCTGTGTACCGGGGCGTCGCGGTTGTCCCCGGCTGATTTAGGGTAGTAGGCCGATACCGCACCCTATGGAGGCAGCACCGTGGCGGACCGAGATCCCGAGGTCATCAAGCAGGAGATCGATGCGGCGCGGGAGCGTCTGGCCTCCACCGTTGACACTCTGGCCGAGAGGGCGAATCCCCGCAGGATCGCCGATGACGTCAAGTCCAAGGCGCTTGCGTTTGTTCAGCAGCCCGCCGTGGCCGCCGCCATCGCAGGTGTCGGCCTTGTGGTGGTGGTGCTGGTGATTCGCCGCGCCCGGCGGTAGTACGCCAGGCAATTAGCGCTGGATTTACACGCCAGGCGATCAGCGCCGGCGGAACCAGTTATAGAAGCCGCTGCGCGGCGGGTTGGCCACCAGTCCGATGCGGTTGCAGCTCAGAGTCATGATCGGCGGGGAGCCTGCCGCTGCGGTCGACGAACCGCTCGCTGCCCAGTCATCCAAGTCGAGGGCCGGCGGCTCCGACTCGTCATGATGATCGAACATCGACACTGGCAAACACCTCGATTCAGTAACTCAGACGGGCGTAAGGCTACACGTACCCGAGCACAGCTAACCTAAACATAGCAGGATTGGTCTCGTAATTGCAGCCTGAAAGCTTGACTGCTCAATCGCAGATACCGTTCGGCCGTGGTTGTCGTTATGCGACTGGGCGTTATCTGTCAAACCGCAGGTGACGTTGGGCAACGACCTAGGAGGGTCGTTTGAACGGCGTTCCGTGGCACGTAATCCGCTCGGAAGTGCGGTTTCGGGTGCGGTATCCGTTGTGAAAACGCAAGAACCCCGCCGAAGCGGGGTTCTTGTATTGTGCGCCGTCAGGGTTTCGAACCCCGGACCCGCTGATTAAGAGTCAGCTGCTCTACCAACTGAGCTAACGGCGCGTTTTGGTGCGTGTGTGACAGTAACAGGCCGACCACCTGCGAGTGAAATCCACGCGTTGACCAGCAGATATGTCGACTAGAGGCGGTGCGTCAGGCGGCGTAGGCGCGCCAGCCTGGCCCAGACCATTGGCCACGCAGCGCCGCCAGGTCCTTGGCCGCCAGTGTCGGCAACAGGAAGCGCTCCTGCTTGAGCTCGTCGACCAGCGCGCGTGCCGTTGGAGTGTTCGGCAGGCCGGGTGGCTCGGTGATGTGCCCGGTGGCGTCGTAGATGAACCGGCCATCGGCCCATCGGGTGTTGCTGACGAGAGGCCACAGCTCCTCATCCGACCACCGGGCCCCGTTGTCCACCGCCTCGATGATCGTCGCGCTCTCGCACCGGTACAGTCCGGGCACCGAGTCCACGGCATGCAGCTCGCCGTCGGGAATCACGCGGTAGTAGCCCACTAAACTGTTGGTGTAGCGCCACGCGGCCACCGCGAGCTGATGGGAATCGGCGATGTAGACAGTCTCTTCGGTGAATGGCACCAGGGTCATGCCGGGCAATAGGCCGGTGACGGAGGTGCTGTGCCATGAGATCGTTCCGTCGTGGTCGCCAATTGCGGTGACCGGCGCGATGCGGTTCGAGACGGTGGGCGCTTTGGCGACCATCTGCAGCTCCCTCTCGTGATGCCGGAGCCAGTGCGCGCCGGTCGGTGCTAAGACTTGCACTGAAACATGAGCACACCCGCAGAATCCCATGGAACCAACGTGTGAGCTTCTTGTGCTGTTTCTCAGTTAATTTTTGGGCGGGCCGCCGGGCAGGTGATTTAGTCGATCTTGGTCCAGGGCGCGCAACCCCTTGTATGGAAGGCCTTGTCGCCGGGGTGTATCTCAACC
>DASUGW010000115.1:0-5964 GCA_036273805.1 Mycobacterium sp. | reverse complement strand
ACGGCTTGGTACACGAACGGCGTGAAGACCCCGGGGTCGCTCAAGCGAACGGACGCCGCATAGGCCGTCGCATAATCGCCCTCGGCCAGCGCGACGAGCACCGCCGTGCGGTGGGCGTAGCCCAGCAGCAGGCCGAGGTGGCGGGACCCCGCCCAAGTGAGCACGGCGGCGGCGCAGCGTCGTGCCGTCTCCAGATCTCCGGTGCAGGCGGCCAGCACACCCTGATACGCGGTGAACTGGTAGCCGAACAGCTCGCTGCGATGCGCCCGCGTCAACTCCAGCCCGTCGCGACCCATCCGCTCGGCGTCCGCCCACTGCCCGCTGCGGATCAGGTCGAGCACCACCAGGTGTTGCATCGTCATCGCGTTGGTGACGGCGCCGCGATCGCGCTCCCGCTCGAGCAACCGGCGCAGCGTCACCCGGAAGTCGGCGAGCGCATCCACGTAGTAGGCCACGACACCGAGACGCATCACCTCCCACGGTTCGAACGTGTCGAGTTCATCGGCGTACTCGGCCAGCCGCTGCCGCACGGTGTGCCCGGTGCGGGCCAGGTCGCCCCACGCGTCGCGATAGAGCAGCGAGCGTTCGTCGACCCGGCTTCCCAGCCCGGCGATGGCATCGGCGGTCTGCCCCCACAAACCCGGGTCCGCCGCATACTGCGTCATCGCCAGCAGCAATGTGACCGCGCGCGACAGCGTTTCATCGTCAAGGTCGGCGCTGCGGCGCAACAAGCCGAGCACGCGGTGGTGGGCGGCGCGCACTTCGCCGTCGCGGTAGAGCGACAGATACGCGCCCGTCAATGCCGTCGCTGCCGGTTCGTCGTCGGCGATGGTCGCGGCATCGTCGAATCGACTGGATTGTGCCGCAACGAATGCCGCGTCGGTGAGCAACTCGGTGCGCCGCGCCGCCGTCGTCGACAGTTCCGCGGCCCGCCGCAGCCAGTCGACGGCCACCGCCGCCCCGCCCCGCCGGATCGACTGCCGCGCCGCTTCGGCGAGCAGGTCCGCCACCTGTTGGTCCGGCTCGGTGGCGGCGGCGCTCAAATGCGTAGCGCGGCGCGCCAGCACGTCCCCGTACAGACCGGCCAGATGCTGGTGAGCAGCGCGGCGCTGCGCGGCACTGGCCTGATGGATGACGGCCGCCCGCACCAGCGGATGACGAAACACCGTGTTGCCCAACGGGTCGACGGCCAGCAGGTCCGCGTCAAGCGCGGCACGCACCTCGGTCATCAGATAGCGACCTCCGCCGACGTCACCGACGGAACTGGACTTCGTGCCGTCGAGCGCGGCGCACAGCAGCTCAGTGCGCACCTCCGGGCCCAGCTCGGCCAGCCGGCCTCCGAACACGGCCACCAGCCGGTCGGTCAGCGGCAGCTCGGCCGGTGCCGCGCCGATCAGGCCCGCATTGCGTGGGAGTTCCTGCAGTGCAAGCGGATTACCGGCCGCGAGTTCCAGGATTGCGGCTCGGACTTCCACTTTCAGCCCTGGCGCGACTGCGTCGATGAGCCGCTGCGAATCTGCCACGCCCAGCGGACCCACCGGCAGCTCGGTCCATCCCGCGGTGGCGAACGGGTTGCCGGTTTTCGGGCGTAACGCGACGGCCACGCTCACGCCGGCGGCGCGTAGTCGTCTACCCACCGCGCCCAGTACCACGGCGCTCGGTTCGTCCAGCCAGTGCGCGTCGTCGACCACCACCGCGATCGGCCGATCACGCGCCGCCTGTTCCAGCAGATTGACCAGCGACAGCGCCAGCGACATGGGCGCGGGCGCCGCAAGGCCGTCCAGCACCGCCGCGACCGCGCCACGGTCCGCCGGCGACAGCTGCGCCACCAGATCCCGCAGGCTGAAAACGATCTGGTTCAGACCGCCGAGCGTGAACGACTTCTCGGCCTCCACACCCACCGCACGGACCACCCGGCACCCACGCGCACCAGCCTGGGCACACAGCCAGTCCGTCAACGCCGTCTTACCTGCACCTGCGGGTCCGGTGAGCGCGATGGCACCCGGCGTATCGGAGGACAGGAACTGCTCGAGGGCTGCCAGCTCGGGCTCGCGACCGATCAGGTCCGCTGGGGCGTGCACACCCCAGTCTTACCGGTTTACCGACACGATGCAGTCATTTGACTGATCCCTGGGACGTGCCGGATGACGAAACATAGTGGTCATGGACATGAACCTCACCGACAAGATCGCCATCGTCACCGGCGCAAGCAAAGGAATCGGCTTGGCCATCAGCCAGGCCCTGGCCGAGGCCGGCGCCCACGTCGTCGCCGGCGCCCGGCATAACAGCCCGGAACTTCAGGCCCTCGAAGCCGCCGGGTCGGCCACCTTCATCGCGGGCGACCTCGCCACTCAGCACGGCGTCGAGGCACTGCTCGCCGCCGCAGCCGAACGCGGCGGCGCCGACATCCTGGTCACCAACGCCGGCGCGGTACAACCTCACCTCGGCGGGTTTCTCACCATCACCGACGAGGACTGGGATAACTCGGTGCAGCTGGGGCTGATGTCCGCGGTGCGGACCATCCGCGCCGCGATCCCGCAGATGTTGCTGCGCGGCGCCGGCTCGATCGTTGTGATCGGATCGGTCAATGCCGAGCTGCCCGAATCCAATATCGCCGACTACAGCGCAACCAAGGCCGCCACCACCAATCTGGCGAAGGCAGTGTCGAAGGAGTTCGGGCCCAAGGGTATCCGCGTCAACACCATCAGCCCGGGGCCGGTCGCCACCGACCTGTGGCTCAGCGAGAACGGAGTGGCCGCGGCATTCGCCCAGGCCGCCGGGACAACACCCGATCAGATCGTCCAATCCGTGGTGGCCGGCGCCGCCACCGGACGCTTCACCACCGCACGCGAGGTCGCCGACCTCACGCTTTTCTTGGCCGGCGACCGCGCAGCCAACATCACCGGCTCCGACATCCGTATCGACGGCGGATACGTCACCACCGTCTAGTCACTTTGGTTAGTCACCCTGGTTAGTCACCCTGAAAGGAAACTCATGAGCACCAAGACAAACCCCGTCATCTTCATCCACGGCCTCTGGATCCACGCCAGCGCATGGCAGCCCTGGCTGGACCTGTTCGCCGAGCATGGGTACGCCGTGTCTGCGCCCGGCTGGCCCGGCGATGCCGAAACGGTCGAGCAGACCCGGGCCGACGCCGGCGCCCTCGACAACGTCGGCATCGCGGCCATCGTCGACCACTATGCGGGCCTCATCGGTTCACCGGCAGTCAAGCCTGTCGTCGTCGGCCATTCCTTCGGCGGCCTCATCGCGCAGGAACTGCTCGCAGGCGGACATGCCGCCGCGGCGGTCGCCATCGACCCGGCACCGATCAAAGGAGTGAAATCGCTTCCGTTGGCGCAACTCCGGTCAGCGTTCCCCGTGCTGAGCAACCCCGCCAATCGGCATCGCACAGTGTCGCTGACACCCAAGCAGTTCCATTACAGCTTCGGCAACGCGCTTACCGAAGAGGAGTCCAACGCACTGCACGACCAGTGGACGATTCCGGGACCGGGCCTACCGCTCTTCGAGGACGCCGCCGCCAACTTCTCCAGGCACTCGCCCGCCAAGGTCGACACCCATCTCGCCGAGCGTGGACCGCTGCTGCTAACCTCCGGCTCCGAGGATCACACCGTGCCACTGAAGGTCACCCGCGAGGTCTACCAGATGTACGCCAAGGGCAGCGGCGAGACCGACTTCCACGAGTTCCCCGGCAAGGGCCACTCGCTGACCATCGACCACGGCTGGCGCGAGGTCGCCGACGTTGCGCTGGACTGGTTGTCGGGCAAGGGTTTCTGATGTCCGCCACCATGACCGCGTTGGTGGCGCAGGAACGCGGCGGCCCGGAGGTGCTGGCCCTCGAAGAGGTGCCGGTCCCCGAGCCCGCCGCGGGTGAGGTGCTGGTACAGGTACACGCCGCGGCCATCACCTTCGACGAGCTGACCTGGGACGCCACCTGGTCACACGTGCCGATGACCCCGTCCCACGAGGTCTCGGGCGTGGTCGTCGCGCTGGGCCCCGGCGTCACCGGCCCCGCCGTTGGCGCCGAGGTGTACGGCCTGATCGACTTCGACCGCAACGGCGCCGCCGGGCAGTATGTCACCGTCCCGGCGGGCGACCTCGCCCCGCGCCCGGCGTCGGTGTCGCACGCGGAGGCCGCGGCGGTTCCGCTGGCCGGGCTCACCGCATGGCAGGCGCTGGTCGACCACGCGAAAGTGCAGGCGGGTGAACGGGTTCTGGTGCTCGGTGCCGCAGGCGGCGTCGGTGCGTTCGTAGTGCAGCTGGCCCACATCCTTGGTGCCGACGTGACCGCCACCGTCCGCAGCGATGTTGCCGACTCGGTGCGTGAGCTTGGGGCCGACCACGTGATCGATGTTCGCAACACGCAAGTCGATGACGGCGGCCCGACCTACGATGTCGTCATCGACACCGTGGGCGGCCAGACCCTGGAAGGCGCCTACGCCACGGTGCGGCGGGGCGGGCGGCTTGTCACGCTGTCCGCTCCGCCCCCGGCAGGCAGAGCCGACGAATACGGGGTCACCGCGGAGTTCTTCGTCGTCACCCCCGACCGCACCCAGCTCGCTGAGCTGGCCAGGCTTGTCGACGAGGGCCGCCTGCGGGTGACGATCGCCGCGAGTTATCCACTGGAACAAGGACGTCGGGCGTTCGAAAGCGGTCGCCAACCGCACCGCCGCCCCGGCAAGACCATCCTGATCGTCCGGGACTGAAGGAGCGATAGTGTCCGATCTGGAAAGCGCGATCCTGCAACGGCACTCGACGCGGCTGTTCCTTCCGAACAAGCCGGTACCGCAGGAGCTGGTCGATGAATCACTTGCCCTCGCGATGCATGCCCCGTCCAATTCCAACGTCCAGCCCTGGCAGTTGGTGTTCGCCAGTGGGCCGGCCCGTGATCGGCTCGTTGAGGCGCTGCTCGAACAAGCGCATGCGGGCGCGCCGCGCGTTCCGCAACTACCGCCGTCGTTCACCCATCTGCGTTCCGAGCTCGGTGCACTGGTGTACGGATCGATGGGCATCGAACGCGGTGACTCAGAAGCCAGAAGCGTTGCAGTACTGCGTAACTGGGAGTTCTTCCGGGCTCCGCTGGCCGGCGTGGTCTGCATGCACCGCGACCTGGACTACGTCGACAGCCTTGGCGTGGGGATGTTTATTCAGACCCTACTGCTGGCCCTGACCGCCCGCGGGCTCGACACCTGCGTAGAGGTATCGATCGCCGGCTACCCGGAGACCGTTCGCGAACAACTGGGCATCAGCGACGACATGCGCGTGCTGTGCGGTCTGGCCGTCGGCTACGCCGATCCGGAGTTCGGCGCCAACGCATTACGTGTGCCACGCAACGACGTCGCCGACCATGTGCGGTTCCTGGAGCGCTGAGCTGACTGCCCAGGGCGGATCAGGCCGCCGGCTTCGCCGCTGTCTGGTGAGCGGACCGATGTGATCCGGTGAGACCGCCCTTCGTCCGGGCGGCACCACCGGCTTTGGCTTCAGCACGATCGAGCATCTTCTTCGACAGACGCGACACCGTCGTGTGCGCGGCGAGAGCCGATGCCGTCCGCGACGCGGGGGACGCAGCGTCCTCGGTCGCGGGCTTCACCGACCAAGTCGTGTGCACCTTCCGAATGCGTTCCACGGGCCCCGCCGGCGATGCGGATTCCATTGACGCAACGGCCGGAATCACCGTGTGGGGCAGCGACGGGACCGCTCGCTCGACCGCGGGCGGCCCGGGCATGATGAGACGCTTCGTCGAAGTGCTCAACCCCGGCGCAATCGCACTATCGCCAGATTTCGGATCGATCGCCGCCACAGCGGCTACCGCGGTCGCTTGGGAGCCCGGCGCCGGCAGCGGCACCGGCGAAGCAAGCGCCATTGCAAGGGAATTGCGGAACCTGACGGCGTCGGCTATCCAAGAGAAAGGGGCTGCGGCCAGCCCCAGCACCGCGCCGACGACAA
>DASUGW010000114.1:0-29080 GCA_036273805.1 Mycobacterium sp. | reverse complement strand
CGCGCGCCCCCTGCGGTGAGGCGATGACCACCGCCGGCGGCATCAGCCAGCGCGGGCCGAACACCACGCGGGTGACCGGGCCACCGGCGGCGAGCAGTTCGCCGAACCCGTCGATGAACGAGTGCGCGCACCGCAGTTGGGTCAGGTAGGGCAACGGATTCCGCGGAGCCAGAGGCAGGGTCCGGACTTCGTCCAGAGGCGGGCTGCTGCAGCGCATGAGTTGAGTCTGCGGTGCGCCGGGCCCCGTGCCGTGCGTAGTCGGCTACCCGTGTCTTGGTGCTCGAGGTCTGCAGGGCTCTAGGTCTGTAGGGCTCGCAGCGCCGCGCCGACCGCCAGCGCCGGGACGTCGAGCGTCTTGGAGCCCAGGTCGTGCCGGGCGCCGGTGATCTCGACGATCTCGGTCGGGCCGCTGATCAGGGCCGCGGCGGCGCGCAGCTCGTCGATGCTGCCGAACGGGTCGGCGGTGCCGTGGGTGAACACCGTCGGCACGGCGATGGCCGGCAGGTGCTCGGTGCGGGCGCGCTCCGGCTTGCCGGGTGGGTGCAGCGGATAGGAGAACAGGGTCAGGACGTCTATCGGTGTTGCCTCGGAGACCACCACAGACGTCATGCGACCGCCGTAGGAATGCCCACCGGCGATCACCGGTCCGGTCCCCAGCCCGCGTGCCCACTCGATCGCCTCGAGCACCCCGGCCTGATCGGCCTTGGCCGAGCCCGACGGCGGGCCCTTGGGACGGCGTCGCCGGTAGGGCAGGTTGTAGCGCACGGCCAGCCAACCGCGCTGCGCCCACTCGTCGCAGATCCGGATCAGCAGCGGCGAATCGCGGTTGCCGCCGGCGCCATGCGTGAGCACCACGGTGCCCACGGGCTTGGCCGGGTTCTTCGGGGGCTGGTGCGCGATGCCCGCGATCGCGTCGGCGTTCACGGGTGCAGACGGAACAGCGGATTGACAGGGCCGTGCCCGTGGCCCAGCGGGTAGGCCGCACGGATGCACTCTGTTACCCAGGCTTTGCCGAAGTCGACGGCATCGGGGACCGAATAGCCGTGTGCCAGAGCGGATGCCGTGGCCGCAGCCAGGGTGTCACCGGCGCCGTGGTCGTCGCCGGTGTCGACGCGCTGCGCGCCGAACTCGTAGAAGTCGCTGCCGTTGAACAGCAGGTCGGGGCTGTAACGCGACGCGCGCAGATGTCCGCCCTTGACCAGCGCCCACTGCGGCCCGAGCGCGTGCAGGGCGCGCGCGGCCTCGCGCTGGGTCTTGGTGTCGACGACGTCGATGTCGACCAGCAGTCGCACCTCATCGAGGTTGGGTGTGACCAGCGTGGCCAACGGAAACAGCTCGGTGCGAAGGGAATCCAGGGCACTGGGATGCAGCAGCGGGTCGCCGTGCATGGACGCGCACACCGGGTCGACGACCAGCGGGACCTTCAGATTCTCGGCGCGCCAGGTTTCGGCAATACAACCGATGATTTCCGCGGAGGCCAGCATGCCGGTCTTGGCGGCCTGGATGCCGATGTCGTCGGTGACGGCCGCGATCTGGCCAGCGATGACGTCCAGTGGAATCTCGTGGAAACCCTTGACTCCCACCGAGTTCTGCACGGTCACCGCGGTGACCGCCACGCAGCCGTGGATGCCGAGCATGGCGAAGGTCCGCATGTCGGCCTGGATGCCGGCGCCGCCACCAGAGTCCGACCCGGCGATGGTCATCACTCGCAGCGGCGTGTGGCCCGGGAGCGGCAGCGACAGGAAGTTCATGAGGACAAGGGTAGATACACCCGATTGCCGTGCTCGGCGAACTCCTCGGATTTGTGTGCCATCGCGTCGCGGATGTCCTGCGTTATCCGCATCGAGCAGAACTTTGGTCCGCACATCGAGCAGAAGTGCGCGGTCTTGGCCGGCGCGGCGGGCAGTGTCTCGTCGTGGAATTCGCGTGCGGTGTCGGGGTCCAGCGAGAGGTTGAACTGGTCTTCCCAGCGGAACTCGAAACGCGCCGTGGACAGGGCGTCGTCGCGCAGTTGCGCCCGCGGATGCCCCTTGGCCAGGTCGGCGGCATGGGCGGCGATCTTGTAGGCGATCACGCCGTCCTTGACGTCTTTGCGGTTGGGCAGCCCGAGATGTTCTTTCGGGGTGACGTAGCACAGCATCGCGGTGCCGGCCTGGGCGATGATCGCGGCGCCGATCGCCGAGGTGATGTGGTCGTAGGCCGGAGCGATGTCGGTGGCCAGCGGGCCGAGGGTGTAGAACGGCGCCTCTTCGCAGAGTTCCTCTTCGAGGCGGACGTTCTCCACGATCTTGTGCATGGGCACGTGGCCGGGCCCTTCGATCATCACCTGTACGCCATGGCTTTTCGCGACCTTGGTCAACTCGCCGAGGGTGCGTAGCTCGGCGAACTGGGCCTCGTCGTTGGCGTCCGCGATCGAGCCGGGGCGCAGGCCGTCGCCCAGCGAGAAGGTGACGTCATAGCGGGCCAGGATCTCGCACAGTTCGTCGAAGTTGGTGTACAGGAACGACTCCCGGTGATGCGCCAGACACCATGCCGCCATGATCGACCCGCCGCGGGACACGATGCCGGTAACCCGGTTGACGGTCAGCGGGATGTAGCGCAGCAGCACGCCCGCGTGCACCGTCATGTAGTCGACACCCTGCTCGCACTGTTCGATCACGGTATCGCGGTAGGCTTCCCACGTCAGCTTCGTGGGGTCGCCGTCGACCTTCTCCAGCGCCTGGTACATCGGCACGGTGCCGACCGGGACGGGGGAGTTGCGCAGAATCCACTCGCGCGTGGTGTGGATGTCGCGGCCGGTGGACAGGTCCATGATGGTGTCCGCGCCCCAGCGGGTGGCCCAGACCATCTTGTCGACCTCTTCCTCGATGGACGAGGTGACGGCCGAATTGCCGATATTGGCATTGACTTTCACCGCGAACGCCTTACCGATGATCATCGGCTCGGCCTCGGGGTGGTTGTGGTTGGCAGGGATCACCGCCCGGCCGCGGGCCACTTCGGCACGCACCAATTCTGCTGGTACGCCTTCTCGTTCGGCGATGAACGCCATCTCAGTGGTGATCTCCCCGGCGCGGGCGCGCTGCAACTGGGTGCCGCGATCGCGGGTGACGGCCCGCCGGGGCAGGCCCTTGTCCAGGTCGATTGCGGCGCTTGGGTCGGTGTACGGCCCGGAGGTGTCATACAGGTCGAGATGCTCGCCGGTGGTCAGGTGCACCCGGCGAAACGGGACTCGGGCGCCGGGCAGATCTCGGTAGATCTTGGTGCTGCCGGAGATGGGGCCAACAGAAATAGACATCGTCATCACTCCCTACGCCGGCATTACCCGGACAGGTTCATACGGTCGACGGCCCCAGCCGTCCTCTCAGCGCACTTGGGTGCGCTCCCGTGATTTGCGTTCCCCAACCTACCCCGGATGCCGCCGACCGGGTACCCCGGGGCTGGTGGGCACCGTCTGGTGGTGTCGGTCACGGCGGACGGGGAATAGGAATTGCCCCACGTTGATTTGTATAGCTAACATATGTGTTTTGCCTCTGCTTTGCTAATGCTGCCTACGGATGACCTGACTGATGACGACAGAGACCGAGATGACCGACACCGCCGACACCGTGGCTGAGCGCGGCAACACCGCGGAGGCCGTCACCGCCCGCCGACGGGTGCAGATGGACCACGAGCACCCGCACTACAAGTGGGTGGTGCTGTCCAACACCACGCTGGGCACGCTGATGGCCACCATCAACGCCTCGATCGTGCTGATCTCGCTGCCGGCCATCTTCCGCGGCATCGGCCTGAACCCGCTGGCCCCCGGCAACGTGAGCTACCTGCTGTGGATGCTGATGGGCTACCTCGTCGTCACCGCGGTGTTGGTGGTTCCGTTCGGCCGCCTCGGGGACATGCTCGGCCGGGTCCGCATCTACAACCTGGGTTTCATCGTCTTCACCGTCGCGGCCGTCGCATTGTCTTTCGACCCCTTCCACCTGGGCGGCGGCGCGGTCTGGCTGATTGCCTGGCGGGTGCTGCAGGGTGTGGGCGGCGCCATGCTGATGGCGTCGTCGTCGGCGATCCTGACCGACGCGTTCCCCGCCAACCAGCGCGGCATGGCGCTTGGCATCAACATGGTGGCCGCGGTCGCCGGATCGTTTTTGGGCCTGCTCGTCGGCGGCGTGCTCTCGGAGTGGCACTGGAAGGCCATCTTCTGGGTCGGTGTGCCCGTCGGCATCCTCGGGACCATCTGGAGCCTGCGCTCGCTGAAAGAACTCGGCACCCGGTCGCCGGGGCGCCTGGACTGGGCGGGCACCGTGACCTTCGGCGTCGGCCTGACCGCCCTGCTGGTGGGTATCACCTACGGCATCCAGCCCTACGGCGGGCGTAGCACCGGGTGGACCAACCCGATGGTGTTCGGCACGATCGGCGCCGGCCTGCTGCTGCTCGTCGCGTTCTGCTTCATCGAGCTGCGGGTCGACAAGCCCATGGTCGACATCCGGCTGTTCAAGTCGACGTCGTTCGGCATGGGCAACCTCGCCGGGCTGATGAGTTCGATGGGCCGCGGTGGCCTGCAGTTCATGCTCATCATCTGGTTGCAGGGCATCTGGCTCCCGCTGCACGGCTACAGCTTCGAGTCCACCCCGCTGTGGGCGGGCATCTACCTGTTGCCGGCGACGGTCGGCTTCCTGATCGCCGGGCCGCTGGCCGGATCGTTCTCTGACCGCTTCGGCGCCCGGCCCTTCACCGTCGGCGGCATGCTGCTGATGGCCGTGACCTTCCTGGCGCTGCTGATGATCCCGGTGAACTTCAGCTACTGGCAGTTCGCGGTACTGGTGTTCCTCAACGGGCTGGGCGGCGGCATCTTCAGTGCGCCCAACACCGCGGCGATCATGTCCAGCGTGCCGGCCGATCAGCGCGGCGCGGCCTCAGGTGTGCGCTCGACGTTCTTCAACGGCGGCAACTCGCTGTCGATCGGGATTTTCTTCTCGCTGATGATCGTCGGGCTGGCCCACACCCTGCCGAGCGCGATGAGCAGTGGCCTGCAGGCTCAGGGCGTGCCGTTCGCGGTGGCTCAGGACATCGCCAACCTGCCGCCGGTGGGCAGCCTGTTTGCGGCGTTCTTGGGCTACAACCCCATCGCCGAGCTGCTGGCGCCCTCGGGTGCGCTGCATTTGCCGGGTGTCAACGCCGAGGTGCTGACCGGTAAGACGTTCTTCCCGGAGTTGATCACCGCACCGTTCCATACCGGTCTGACGGTGGTGTTCGGCGCGGCCGCGGTGATGATGCTCATCGGAGCGGCGGCGTCGATGTTCAGCGCGGGGCGCTACGGCACCGAAGTGGGCGCCGACAACGACGCTTAGCGTTCCCGGGCGGGGCCTCGCGTCAGCTCAGATCCACCAGCACGGGAGCGTGGTCGCTGGGCGCGGTGGTGCCCTTCTTGGGCCTCCGTTCGTCCTTGACGATCTCGGCGTGCGTGACGCGCTCGGCCAGGCCGGGGGAGCCGAGGATGAAGTCGATGCGCATGCCGCGGCGTTTCTGGAACGCCAGCTGGGTGTAATCCCAGTAGGTGTAGATCCCCGGGCCCGGCGTGAAAGGCCTTACCACATCGGTGAATTCGGCATCGTTCATCGCCTGGAACGCCGCGCGCTCCGGTTCCGAGACATGCGTGCTGCCGTCGAATGCGGCCATATCCCAGACATCTTCGTCGGCGGGCGCGATGTTCCAGTCGCCGACCAGTGCAATCGGCGCGCCTGGATCCTCCTTCAGCCATCCGGCTGCGGTATCCCGAAGCGCGGCAAGCCAATCCAGCTTGTAGGCGTAATGCGGGTCGGCCAATGTGCGGCCGTTGGGGACATACAGGCTCCACACTCGCACCCCGCCGCACGTGGCCCCGAGCGCCCGGGCTTCGGCAGCTGCCTCCTCCTCGGGCTTGCTGCTCCAGGCCGGTTGCCCCTCGAAGCCGATCGTCACGTCGTCGAGGCCCACCCGCGACGCGATCGCCACACCGTTCCACTGGCTCAGCCCGACGTGGGCCACGTCGTACCCCAGCGCGGCGAACGGCATCGTCGGAAACTGCTCGTCGGTGCACTTTGTTTCCTGCATGGCCAGCACATCGACGTCGGCGCGGGACAGCCAGTCGGTGACCCGATCGACCCGGGTGCGGATGGAGTTGACGTTCCAGGTGGCCAGGCGCATGCGCTAGATCGTAGGGCCCAGCAACTGCTCGGCCTGCACGTACCGGTGGCTGTGGTGCAGCCGGAACCCCATCGACGTGTACAGCGCGATCGCGGGGCCGTTGTCGGCGAGCACTTGCACGTAGGCCTGCTGCGCACCATGCTCGGCGCCCCAGGCCACCAGTGCCTGGCAGACCCGGCGGGCGTGACCGCGGCGGCGGGCAGCGGGCGCGACGCGCACCGACGAGATGCCCAGCCACCGGGTGCCGTCGGGAGCGCCGGTGATCGCGCCACGGCCGACCGCCGCGCCGGCGACCGACGCGAACGTCACCTCGCCGTCGACGACCGCGGTGAGCACGTCGACGGGAACGTCGCGGTCGTAGCACGTCAGCCAGCCCGCGTCGGGGACACTGCGCAGCGTGGCCTCGGGGGGTGCCGGCGCGGGATCGGCGATATCGCGCACCATCACCCGCGCGGGTTTGACGCCTGCTGCACGCACCGGCAGCACCCGCTCGGGTAACGCCAGCCAGGCCGGCAGGCCGCGTTCGCGATACCACTCGACGATCCCCGGTAGCGCTCCCAAAGTGGACGAGAAGTCCAGTGGCACAGCTGAATTCGCACGACTGGTGGCACCGTGGCCGAAGCGCAACAGCCAGCCGTCCAGCCAATGCTGTTCCACGCCGGGCCAGGCCAGCGCCGCGGCATGCTCCAGGGCGCGGATCTCGGAGGTGCGCACCGGCTTGTACGGGATCTCCTTGACCGCGATCACCGCGTCGGGCGCCACCTCGACGACGCCGTCGGACTTGGTGTGGATCAGCAACGCCGGCGCAACTGCCTCCAAGACGCCGATCACATCGGTCGTTGCGGAGGAGTCGCCGGGGGACAGCCGGTAACGAACGGAGACCCGGCTGCCGAGCGCGGGCCAGTGCATCAGCGCGCTCAGTGCCCGAACGGGTCGGGCACCTCGCCCGGCATCCAGGACAGTCCGGGCACACCCCAGTCGTTGGCCTTCACTGTCTTCTTGGCGGCACGGGCGTGCCGGCCGATCAACCGGTCCAGATAGAGGAAGCCGTCGAGATGGCCGGTCTCGTGCTGCAACATGCGGGCGAACAAGCCGTGGCCTTCGAGGGCGACGGGCGCACCGTCGGCGTCCACGCCGGTGACGCGTGCCCAGGTCGCGCGACCGGTCGGGAACGACTCCCCGGGGACTGACAGGCAGCCCTCGTCATCGTCGTCTGGGTCGGGCATGGTCTCGGGGATATCGGAGGTCTCCAGCACCGGGTTGACGACGACGCCGCGGCGTCGCGACGTCTGCCCCCGGTCGTCGGCGCAGTCATAGACGAAGACCCGCAGTGGGACGCCGATCTGGTTTGCCGCCAGCCCCACGCCGTGCGCGGCGTCCATGGTCTCGTACATGTCGGTAATCAGTTCCGCCAGATCCGCGGGCAGCGAACCGTCGTCGCCGACGGGCACCGGTTGGGTGGGTGTGTGCAGGACGGGATCGCCAACGATCACGATTGGTCTGACTGCCATGATCGGCAAGCTTAAGTCAGCCGACGCGCGGGGCGAGGTCGCGTCCCATTTGTTCCCGGCGTGATTGAATGTTCGCCGAACGGGAGTCAGTGGTTGGCAGGTGCGGAAGGGCTCGATTAACGATATGGACGGCGCCATGGCACGAGCCGAGCAGTCCGGTGACGACGCTGAGCTCCCCGACGGGCTAACCCGTCGAGAACACGACATCTTGGCCTTCGAGCGGCAATGGTGGAAGTACGCCGGCGCCAAGGAAGAAGCCATCAAAGAACTCTTCTCGATGTCGGCGACCCGCTACTACCAGGTACTCAACGCCTTGGTGGACCGTCCTGAGGGCCTGGCCGCCGACCCCATGCTCGTCAAGCGGCTGCGCCGGCAGCGCGCCAGCCGGCAGAAGGCCAAGGCGGCGCGCCGTCTCGGGTTCGAAGTCACCTGATCCCCAGCACGGTTTGCGGGATTCGGTGCACCGCTGGATAGGGTGGGCCTGATGAACGACCGCGTTCCCGATTCCTCCGGTCTGCCGCTGCGCGCCATGGTGATGGTGTTGCTGTTCTTCGGCGTGGTGCTCGCGCTCATCGGTTTTCAGGCGATGGGCTCGCACGACGACACCAGCGACGACTCCACCGCGGTGCCCACCGTGACCACCACGACCACCACACCGCCCGTGGACGTGCACAAGGCTGAGGTGCGGGTATTCAACATCTCCGAAGTGGCCGGCGCCGCCGACCGTACCGCGGGCAAACTTCGTGACGGCGGATTCAACGTCACCGAGACCGGCAACCTGACGCTGCCGGACGTGACCGCGACGACGGTGTACTTCGGTGAAACCCCGGGTGAGAAGGAATCCGCCGAAGCGGTGGGCAAATTGCTGGATGCGCCAGTGCTGCCGCGGGTCCCCGAAATTGCCGAGCAGGCACCCGGCGTCATCGTGGTTGTCACAGGTTAGGCTGCAATACATGCGTCCATTGGTGAAGTCCGCTGCTGCCCTGATGTTCGCCACCCCCGTGGTGCTGCTGAGCGCCTGCTCGCCGCCCGGACAGGTGCCCGCCAACACGCCGGGTACCACCCCGTCGATCTGGACGGGTTCGCCATCGCCCACCACGGGTACCGAATCGCACGGCACCGAAGGCCACGGCACCGCTGCGCCTGCGCCCGGTGCGAACCAGCTCGTCGTGCCGCTGAAGGCCGCCGACGGCTCCCAGGTTGCCTCCGCGACGTTCGACTTCAGCCCAGGGTTCGTCACGCTCACCGTCGAGACCACCGGCACCGGAAAGCTGACGCCGGGATTCCACGGGATGCACATCCATTCGGTGGGCAAGTGTGAGGCCAATTCAGTCGCCCCGACAGGCGGTGCGCCCGGTGACTTCCTTTCTGCCGGTGGGCATTTCCAAGCGCCCGGCCACAGCGCGCATCCCGCCAGCGGTGATCTGACCTCGCTGGAGGTGCGTCAGGACGGCACGGCCAAACTGGTCACCACCACCGACGCGTTCACCAAGGACGACCTGCTGGCAGGCCAGCAGACAGCCATCATCATCCACGCCGACGCGGACAACTTCGCCAACATCCCGCCCGCTCGCTACGCCCAGATCAACGGCGGCGCACCTGGTCCGGACGAGACCACCATGGCCACCGGCGACGCCGGTAAGCGGGTGGCGTGCGGTGTCATTTCCGGCGGCTGACCCGGCGCATATCGAATTCGCCGGTTCCTACCGACCGACCCTGGGCGTCGAGTGGGAGTTCGCGCTCGTCGACGCCCAGACCCGGGACCTGAGCAACGAGGCCGCCGCGGTTTTCGCTGAGCTTGGCGAAAACCCACGCGTCCACAAAGAACTGCTGCGCAATACCGTCGAGGTCGTCACGGGCATCTGTGAGAACACCGCGCAGGCGATGGACGATCTCGCGACGACCCTGCACGCGGTCCGGCAGGTCGTGCACGAGCGCGGCATGGAACTGTTCTGTGCGGGCACCCACCCATTCGCGAAGTGGTCGTCGGCCAAGCTCACCGACGCCCCGCGGTACGCCGAACTGATCAACCGCACCCAGTGGTGGGGCAGGCAGATGCTGATCTGGGGTGTGCACGTGCACGTCGGGGTTTCCTCGGCGCACAAGGTGATGCCGATCGTCACCTCGCTGCTGAACTCCTATCCGCACCTGCTGGCGCTGTCGGCGTCGTCGCCGTGGTGGGAGGGCGAGGACACCGGGTACGCCAGCAACCGGGCGATGATGTTCCAGCAGCTGCCGACGGCGGGCCTGCCGTTCCACTTCCAGACCTGGTCGGAGTTCGAGGGCTTCGTGCACGACCAGAAGAAGACCGGGATCATCGACCACATCAACGAAGTGCGTTGGGACATCAGGCCTTCCCCGCATCTGGGCACCATTGAGGTGCGGATCTTCGATGGGGTCTCCAACCTGCGTGAGCTCTCGGCCCTGGTGGCGCTGACCCACTGCTTGATCGTGGACCTGGACCGCCGCCTCGATGCCGGGGAGTCATTGCCGACCATGCCGCCCTGGCATGTGCAGGAAAACAAATGGCGCGCAGCGCGTTACGGCCTGGACGCGGTCATCATCCTGGACGCCGAGAGCAACGAGCGCCTTGTCACCGAGGACCTCGACGATGTGCTGAACCGTTTGGAGCCGGTCGCGGCGCTGCTGGGTTGCGCCGACGAGCTCGCCGGGGTGACCGACATTCCGCGCCTGGGCGCGTCGTATCAGCGGCAGCGGCGGGTCGCCGAGGAGCACGACGGAGACCTGCGTGCCGTCGTCGACGCGCTGGTTGAGGAACTCGATGTCTGAGGGCGTGGTGACGCCCATGTTCCCGCTGCAATCGGCGGTGCTGCCCGGTGAAGGGCTGCCGCTGCGAATCTTCGAACCGCGTTATTCGGCCTTGGTGGCCGACTGCCTGGCCACCGAGGACCCGGCCTTCGGCGTGGTGCTGATCGCGCGGGGGCGTGAGGTTGGGGGCGGGGACGAACGCCACGAGGTCGGTGCGCTGGCCCGGATCGTGAGTTACGCCGACCATGGCGGTGGCCGGTATCAGCTGCGTTGCAGTGTGCAGGACCGGTTCCGGGTGCGCGGATGGCTGCCGGACGACCCGTATCCGCGGGCCCGCGTCGAGGTGTGGCCGGATGATCCGGGCCACGTCAGTGCCGCCGAGTTCGACGATCTCGAGGATGACATCTGGTCGCTGCTGCAGGACATCGCCGGTGCCCGCGACATCCGATTGCGTGACCGCACAGAGGTTTTCGACGGTATGCCGGATGAGCCGGGCCATCGGCTCTTCGAATTGGCCGCACGCGTGCCGATCGGGCCGGCCGACAAGTACGCCGTGCTGGCCGCACCGGGACCGATCGAGCGGTTGGCGGCCCTGCGTGAAGCCGTGGAAACCGTGACGGCGATGGTGCGCTTTCAGCTGACGGAGGACTGAAGCCGCCCGTTATTGCGGGTCGAGCTGCCCGACGATCGTGACCAAAAGGGAGTAATGCGCGGACGGGTTCTCCGCGAAGATCCGGGCCGATGGTGACTCGCCGGCCTCGTAGAACAGGGTGACCGGTGTGTTCAGAAAGCTGGAGCCCGGACTGGGTTTTGCCACGAAGTAGGTCACTCCGTTGCCCTCCAGGACGAGTCCGCGGTTCTCGGCGGAAATCTGAGCGGACACGCTGGTGACGAGCAGGCGCATGCCGGGCGGCACAGCGGGAAAGCTGAATTCGCACTGTTGTGACGGGCAGGTGGAGGAGTCGGCGACGGTCGACATCGCCTGATAGGGAACGATCGCATGCGCATACCCGGTGGAAGCGGCGACCGTCACGGACGCCGATCCCAGTGCAAACGCTGCTTTCGAGACGATGTTCATCAGTGCCCCCGGTGTCGATGAGTCAACTCGTCACCCGATTCTGGCACGGTCAGTCCGGTTGCGACTCGTCCTCGGTGAATCCGCGCATCTCGTCCACTGTCAAGGTGTCTCGGAGGTTCTGTTCGCGATAAGCGAGCTGCCCGACCCGCTGCGCCACCACCGGAGCGGTGATCAGGGTGAACATGCCGGTCAAGATGAGCATCCCGACGTCGGCCTGACCACGCAGCCGGATGGCAGCGCCGGCGAGCACCATCAGCAGACCGAGCACCTGCGGCTTGGTGGCCGCGTGCATGCGGGTCAACGTGTCGGGAAACCGGACGACTCCGATGGCGGCGGTCAGCGCCAGTGCCGAGCCGCCGAGAATCATGGCGGCGCAGACGATGTCGCCCAGCATGGTCCAATCGGTCATCCGTCCTCCTCGCCGCGATTGATGTCCGGGACGCGGAAGCGGGCGATGCTGACCGAGCCGACGAAACTTATCAGCGCCAGGGCCGCCAGGCTGTAGGTGACGGTGGCGTCGCGGCTGAACGCCGCCCAGGTGCCGATGCCGCACATGGTCACCGCGATCAAAGTGTCGAGTGCGACCAGGCGGTCCAGGGTGCTCGGCCCGGCCAGCAGGCGGAACATCGTGGTGGCCGCGGCCGCGCACAGCATGACCGTCGCGATGACCCACACCGTGCTCATGCGCGATCCGTTCTCATCATCGAGATCGACGAATTGACGAGATTCACTCGCACTTTTCCGTCGAAACGTCGGTTTAGGCGATTCATGCGACGTCCTCGGATTCGGGTTGCCACTCGCTTTCGCGTTCGAAGGCCGAGACCAGCAGTCGCTCGACCTGGCGTATCTGATGGTAGAACTGGTCGACCGCCCGCTGCGAGCTCGCGTCGATGACGTGGACATAGATCATCCGGCGTACCTGATCGATCTCGAGGACGATGGTGCCCGGTATCAGGTTGATGATGTTGACGGCCAGCGCCAATACCAGATCCGACTTGATGTCCAGATGCGCCCGCAGCACCGCAGCCAGCGGCGCCGGCCCGGGTTTTATTGCCAGCCAGGCGATCTGCGTGCTCGACCAGATCAGATACCAGGCCACCAGAACCGACAGCCGCAGCACCGACAGCGGGTGCACCCGTCCCTCCACCGCGACCGGCGGCAACGGCAGCAGCACGGTTATCAGCAGCGCGACCAGCAAGCCGCTCAGCACATTTGCGGCGGAGATACTGCCCCACAACAGAATCCACACCAGCATCAACCAGACCAGCACCCACACCCGCAGCGACCAGCGGCGCAGCCGCAGACCACTACCGGCCGGTCTCATCGCGGTCATCGGGCACCGCCGAGGACCGCGCCGATGTACTCACCGCGGTCGCGGATCTCCGCGGCGGCGCGCTCGCTGTAGCCGAATATCGGCCCCGCCGCGACGGTCAGCGCCAACCCGACACCGATCAGCGCCAGCGTCGGCACCAGCATGCCTGCAGGCATCCGGCCGACGTCGTTGCGGTTGGCGAACTCGATATCGTCGGCGTCCTCGAGCAGTGCAACCGGTGCCGCGTCGGCCAATTCGCCCTCGGGCGCGTCCGAGCGGGCCCGCCAGAACACCTTCGTCCACACCCGGGTCACCACGTACAGCGTCAGCAGGCTGGTCAGCACGGACCCGCCGACCAGGATCCAGGCCAGCGGCGACGCGATCTGCGCACCCGCTTCGAGCAGCGCCACCTTGCCGATGAACCCCGAAAACGGCGGGATACCGCCGAGATTGAGTGCGGGCACCACGAAGACGAACGCCAGCATGGGGCTGGCCGCGGCCAGGCCGCCGAGTCGTCGCAGCGTCGAGGCACCCGCTTGGCGCTCGATGAGTCCCACCACCAGGAACAGCGTGGTCTGCACGATGATGTGGTGCGCCACGTAGTAGATGGCCCCGGACATGCCGAGCTGACTGGACAGCGCCACGCCGAACACCATGTACCCGATATGGCTGACCAGGGTGAAGGACAGCAGGCGCTTGATGTCGCTCTGCGCGATGGCGCCGAGGATGCCGACGAGCATGGTCGCCACCGCGGCCACCATGAGCACATTGTCGAGCGCGCCACCCGGGAACAGCAGGGTGTGCGTCCGGATGATCGCGTACACACCGACTTTGGTGAGCAACCCGGCGAACACCGCGGTCACCGGCGCCGGTGCGGTGGGGTAGGAGTCGGGCAGCCACGTCGATAGCGGGAATACCGCGGCCTTGATACCGAAGGCCACCAGCAGGACCGCGAACAACGCGCTGCGGGTGCCGGCGCTGATGTCGTCGAGTCGCACCGCGAGCTGAGCCATGTTCAGGGTGCCGGCTGCGGCGTAGACCAGTGCGAGCCCGAACAGGAAGATCAGCGAGGACACCATCGACACCATGACGTAGGAGATGCCGGCGCGTACCCGGTCCTTACTGGCCCCGATGGTGAGCAACACGAAGCTCGCCGACAACAGCACCTCGAAGCCGACGAACAGGTTGAACAGGTCGCCCGCCAGGAACGCGTTGCACACACCGGCCGAGAGCGCGAGATAGGTGGGCAGGAAGATCGACACCGGCTGGCGCTCGTCGCCGTCCCGAATACCCTGGCCGATGGCGTAGAAAACCACGGCCAGCAACACGATTGACGACACCACCAGCATCAGTGCCGATAGCCGGTCGACCACCAGTGTGATGCCGAGCGGGCCCATCCCGTGTTCGCTCGGCCCCCAGCCGCCGACCGCAACGGCGATGGTGTGGTGGCGGTCGGTGAGGTACAGCAGTACTGCGGACACCACCGTGACCATCGTCAGCGCGACCAGCGTGATGCCCCGCTGCAGCCGTGGCTTGCGGCCGGCGATCAGCGTGAGTGCGGCCGCGATCATCGGGATCAGGACCGGCAGCGGCGTGAGGATCTGGCCCAGTGCCACGGTGTTCATCGGGAACCCTCGTGGCCGGGCAGCGCGTCGAGTTCGTCGGCATCGTCGGTGTCGGGGTAGGCGTTGGCCGCGGCGTCGTCGAGATCCGGCGTGTGGTCCTCGATCTGAGAATCCGACAGCTCTGCGACGCGGGTGTCCTCGGCGTCATCGTCGACCTCCTCGGCGGTGGTCAACCGGAAGGAGCGGTAAGTCAGCGCGAGCACGAACGCCGCGATGCCCATCGTGATGACGATGGCGGTCAGGATCATCGCCTGCGCCAGTGGGTCCGCGGTAGTCGATTCATCGGCACTGGTGCGGCCGTGGATCGGTGGATTGCCCGACGGGCCTCCCACCGTCAGGATCAGCAGGTTGATGCCGTTGCCGATCAGCAACAGCCCCAACAACATCCGCGTCAGGTTGCGTTCCAGCAGCAGGTACACACCGCAGCTGACCAGCGCGCCGACGATGATCAGCGGTATCAGGTACACCGGGAGATGACTCATCGCGTCACCGCCGGGGCGTCGGCGGTGGCGGCAAGTTCCTCGTCGAGGCGCGCGCCCAGGCTGCGCAGCACGTCGAGCACCAGTCCCACCACGATCAGGTACACGCCGAGGTCGAAGAACAGCGCGGTGACGAACTTGACGTGCCCGAGCACCGGCACGTCCAGCTCGATCAGCGCTGACGACAGCGCCGGGGCACCGACGAGCAGGGAGGCCACCGCGGTTCCCGCCGACAGGGCCAGCCCGGCGCCCAGGATCTTGCCCGCATCCAGCGGCAGCGTCTCGCCCAACTCGTATCGACCGCCCGCCAGGTAGCGCAGCACCAGCGCCAGGCCCGCGGTCAGCCCGCCGGCGAAGCCGCCGCCCGGCGTGTTGTGGCCGGTGAAAAAGAAGTACGCCGAGAGCACCATGATGACTGGGAAGATGAGCCGGGTCGCGACCTCGAGGACCAGTGACCGGTAGCGCGGATCACGAAACTCGCTGCCGCGCAACCAGGTGATGTCGCCGACGGCCGGGCTGTACGGCACGGCAGCACCCGCCGCCGGGCCGATCTCGGGTTGGCCGGCAGCCTGTGGCACTCGCGGGGCGGCACCGAAGCGGCGGTGCCGGAACACCAGCGACGCCACGCCGGTCGCCGCGACCAGCAGCACCGAGACTTCGCCGAGGGTGTCCCAGGCCCGGATGTCGACCAGGATGACGTTGACGGTGTTGGCGCCGTGGCCGCGGTCATACGCCGCGTCCGGCAGCAGCGCGGACACGGGGGTGGTGGTGCGCGCGGCCATCGCGAACGATGCCAGGGCCGTCACCGTCGCGCCGACCGCGAGCGCGAGCAGTGCGCGGGGCAGCCGGAAGCGCCGCATGTTGGCGGCGTCGGCTTCGGCGGGTAGGGCGCGCAGCACCAGCACGAAGATCACCAGGGTCAGCGTCTCCACCAGGAACTGGGTCAGTGCCAGATCGGGTGCGCCGTGGAAGGCGAAGATCGCGCCGCAGCCGTAGCCGGTGACACCGACCAGCAGCACCGCGGCCAGCCGGTTGCGCAGTATCGTCGCGCCGAGCGCGCCCGCCACCATCAGCGCGCCGACCACGGGTTGTAGTGCGCCGTCGGACAATTGCAGCTCCGGCTGGCGGCGTTCGCCGAGCACCAGCACCGCCACCGGCAGGCAGACCAGCGTCAGCAGGATGACCGACTGGGTGGCCGGGATCGAGCCGCGCTGGACCGTGCCGGTGAGCTTGAACGCCACCCATTCCAGCCCCCGTAGGGTCGCGTCGTACATCCGGTCGGCGTTACCCAGCGGCAGCCACCCGCGCCGGCCCCGCGGCAGCCGTGCGCGCACGACGAATGACGCGATGCCGGTCAGCAGCACCAGTGCCGAGAGCAGCAGCGGCAGATTCACGCCGTGCCACAGCGCCAGATGGTAGTTCGAACCGCCGGGCACCGATTCCGCATAGGGATCGATGAGCTGCTCCAACAGGTTTGGGGCCACACCGAACACCAGACCCGCGACGGCCAGCACACCGGGGGCGAACAGAAAGGTGGACGGGGGCGGGTGCAGGGTGGCGACGCGAGTGCTCGGTTCGCGTAATCCCTTGCGCGCGAACGCTCCCCAGATGAACCGGAGACTGTAGATGGTGGTGAAGACTGATCCGGCGACGACACCGGCCAGTACCCAGGGTGCCCAGTAGCCCAGCGAGTGACTGTGCAACAGCGTCTCGAAGTCGGCTTCCTTGGCCACGAAGCCCAAAAACGGTGGCAGCGCGGCCATGCTGGCGGTGGCAGCGGCGGCGATGGTGAACAGCACCGGCATCCGATGCCCCAGCCACGCCAGCCGACGGATGTCGCGGGTGCCGGTGGCGTGGTCGATCACGCCGACCACCATGAACAGTGCGGCCTTGAACATCGCGTGCGCACACAGCATGGTCAGTCCGGCCAGCATCAGGTCACCGCCGCCCGAGCCGACGAGCACGGTGATCAAGCCGAGCTGGCTCACCGTGCCGAAAGCCAGGATGAGTTTGAGGTCGTACTCGCGCACCGCGCGCCAGCCGGCCATCAACATGGTGACCAGCCCGAGGACGACGATCATGGGCCGCCATGGCGGTGCATCGGCGAAGCCGGGCGTCATCCGCGCGATGAGGTAAACACCGGCTTTCACCATGGCCGCGGCGTGCAGGTAGGCGCTGACCGGGGGCGGCGCGGCCATGGCGCCGGGCAGCCAGAAGTGCATCGGGACGATCGCCGACTTGCTGAGCGCGCCGACGAGCACGAGCACCAGGGCCACGCTGATGGCCGTACCGGTGGGCGGATGCGCCACCAGATCGGATAGCAGGTAGCTGCCCGCGCGCTCGCCCAGGATGACGATGCCGACCAGCATCGCCAGCCCACCGGCCGTCGTCACCATCAGTGCCTGGGTGGCCGCGCGGCGACTGGTTGCGCGCTCGGCGTAGTGCCCGACGAGCAGGAAGCTCAGCACGCTGGTGAGCTCCCAGAACACGTAGAGCACCAGCATGTTGTCGCTGACCACCAGTCCGAACATGGCGCCGGAGAATGCGACGAGTTCGGCGGCGAAACTGGGCAGGCGCTTCTCGGTGTGCTCGTCGTGGTGGTGGAAGTAGTCGGCGCAATAGAACAGGACCAGTGCGCCGATGCCCAGCACCAGGACGCTCATGATCGCGGCCAGGCTGTCGAAACGCAGGTCGATGTCCATGGACAACTGCGGCACCCAGTCGAGGCGCAGTTGTGTGTCGCCCGCGCCGGCGGCCGGCCAATGGGCGACGACCCAGCCCAGCGAGCACAGCGGCACAAGGGCCAGGGGATAGAACGCCCGCCGGCCCCAGCGATACACCAGCAGGGGCGCCACGGCCGTGGCGAACGCGTGGGCGAGCAAGATGGCGAGCATGGCACTCCGAACTGTCGGGGTGTCAGCCGTCGAAGGCTAGGTCATTGGTTTGTTTCGTGAGCGAGTCTACGTTGTTGACAACCGCGTCGATTTGTCGGCTTTGTGCGTGGGCGAATTTGTCAGTGGGCGAACGCCGTAGGCTGACGGCATGTCCGATGACGTGAGGATCGTGACAGCCGGCCGCGATATCGCGGCACCTGCCGCCGAAATCTTCGAGCTGATCGCCGACCCCGCGCAGCAACCCCGCTGGGACGGTAACGACAACCTGGCCGAAGCGCCCGCCGGCCAGCGCGTGCGAGCGGTTGGTGACGTGTTCAACATGGGGCTGACAATGGGCGCCGTGCGCGAGAACCACGTTGTGGAGTTCGACGAGGGCCGGCTGATCGCGTGGCGTCCCTCCGAGGTGGGGGGAGTGCCACCGGGGCATCTGTGGCGTTGGGAGTTGCAGCCGCTGGATGACAGCCGCACCCGCGTCACGCACACCTACGACTGGTCGCAGCTCACCGACGAGAAGAGGCTGCGGCGAGCCCGCGCCACCACGGCCGAACGGCTGGCAGCTTCGCTGGAGCGGCTGGCTCTACTCGCTGAGGCCTGACCCGGAGGCCGGATTGTCGCGAGTCTCATTGCGTATCGATCCGGCGCGCGTCGAGGTCTGGCAGCCGCATTACCTCAACCGTCACATCCGCATCGCGAAGCGAGAGGCATTCGGCCACACGCCGTCAACTTTTTGTTGACGTTCGTCAGGATTTTTGACGTTCGTCGGGATTTTTGACGGTTTCCAGCCGAGAGGGGGCCTGCCGTCGCGGTCCGGGGTGTTTCGGTCACCGGCCGGCGGCGAAGGCCCGCAAGGCCTCCACTTGAACCGGGTCCAGCGACGGCCGGACCGCTGCACGCGCGGCCTCCACGTCGGCCATTGTCACGTCGGCGGCGTCGATGGAACGGCGCATCGCGGTCAATGCCGCCTCCCGGAGAAGCGCGACACAGTCCGCGCCGCTGTAGCCGTCGAGGTCGGCGGCCAGCGCATCGAGATCGACGTCGTCGCTCAGCGGCACGGATTTCCCTGCGGTGCGCAAGATGTCGCGGCGGGCATCGGCATCCGGCGGCTCGACGAACACCAGCTTTTCCAGCCGGCCGGGCCGCAGCAGCGCCGGGTCGATCAGGTCGGGCCGGTTGGTGGCACCGAGCACCACCACATTGCGCAACGGGTCGATGCCGTCGAGTTCGGTCAGCAGTGCGGCGACCACCCGGTCGGTGACTCCGGAGTCGAAGCTCTGCCCGCGCCGCGGCGCCATTGCGTCGACCTCGTCGAGGAACACCAGCGACGGCGCGGAATCCCTTGCTCGGCGGAACAATTCGCGCACCGCCTTTTCGGACGAGCCCACCCACTTGTCCATCAGCTCGGCGCCCTTTACCGCATGCACCGAGAGCCGCCCGGTGCTGGCAAGTGCGCGCACCACAAAAGTCTTGCCGCACCCCGGCGGCCCGTACAACAGCACGCCGCGCGGCGGGTCGACGCCGAGACGCTCGAACGTATCGGGATGCTGCAGCGGCCACAGCACGGCCTCGGTGAGCGCCTGTTTGGTCTGCACCATGTCGCCGACGTCATCGAGAGTCACCGAGCCGACCGATACTTCCTCGGTGGCCGAGCGGGACAGCGGACGGATCACCGTCAGCGCCCCGGTCAGGTCCTCCTGGATCAGCTTCGGCGATGCGCCCTCTGCACTGGCCCGCGACGCTGCCCGCAACGCCGCTTCGCGTACCAGGGCCTGCAGATCAGCGAGAACGAATCCCGGTGTGCGTCCCGCGATCTCATCGAGATCGAGTCCGGTCGGGCGGTCCGTTGGGACACCGCGCAGCAGCACCTCCAGCAGTTGCTTGCGGGTGGCACCGTCGGGCAGGGCCAGCCCGAGTTCGCGGTCGCACAGGTCCGGTGCCCGCAGCCGCGGATCCAGCCCGTCGGGAACCGCGGACGTGGCCACGAACGCGACCCCCGGCGTGGCCACGGCGCTGCGCAACTCGGTGAGAATCAGCGTGGCAACGGGTTCGGGGGTGACCGGCAGCAGTGCGTCGATGTCGGTGATCAGCAGCACGCCGCCGCCCTCGCGAACCGTATGTACCGCCTTGGCAACCAGATTGAGGCGATCCTCGGGAGCCAGTGCCCCGACCTCCGGGCCGTCCAGTTCGACCAGCCGCCGCTGCGCGCACACCACCCGCACCATGGTGGCCTTGCCGACGCCCGCCGGCCCGGACACCAGGACACCGAGATGTGCTGTGGCACCGAGGGTTTCGAGCAGCTGTGGTTCATCGAGGGACAGCTTGAGCCATTCGGTCAGCTTGCCCGCCTGTACGTGGGCACCCTTGAGGTCATCGAAGGTCACCGCGGGTCGCGTAGCGTCGGGTGTCTGGGACCCGGTCTCGCCGGCCGGTGGTTCCGTCACCAAAACGACGCTGCCGTGAGAGGGCGAGGCCACCGCAGCCGATTGCTCGCTGCGGCCGTTGCCCCAGTTCACCACCGAGTTGGGTTGAACGCTCACCGGCCCGTCGGGTTCGACGGCGGTGACCGTCAGCAACTCCGAGGTCCATGTGATGCCGACCGCGGTGGCCAGCGCGGTGGTGGCCTCCGAGGTCGAGGTGCCCGGACCCAGGTCGCGCGGGAGTAGGGACACCGTGTCGCCGACCGTCATCACCTTGCCCAGCAGTGCCTGACGCAACGTGGCGGGCGGGACGGAATGCGAGGCGAGGTTCGAACCGGTCACCGTGACCGACCGTGCGCCGTACACCGTCACCGGGGCCACCACCACCGTGGCGTCCTCGCGCAGTCCGGCGTTGGACAGCGTCACGTCGTCGAGCAGGGCGGTGCCCACCGGAAGGTCGGGGCCGGCCAGTCCCACCACGGCCGCGGTGGCGCGCCCACCGGTCAGCGAGACCGCGTCCCATTCACGGATGCCCAGGGCGGCAACCGCTTCGGGGTGCAACCGGATGACACCGCGGCGGTTGTCCAAGGCGGAGGTGTTCAGCCGTGCGGTCAGGCTCAGCTGCGGGCTCACGTCAGCGGCTCGGCTTACGCAGACCCAGCCGTGCCACCGACCGCCGATTGGTCGCGGACTGCCGGATGGCGCGTCGCGTCGCTCTGCGCTGCCCGGGTTTGTCGTTCCACGTTTCCGGCCGGGCGGCCACCCAGCGCTGGCTGCGGATGGTGAACGGGATGATGCACAGGTAGCCGGCGATGATCAGCAACACCAGGATGTAGGGGAACAGGAACAGTGCGGCGGCGGCCGCGGCGATCAGGATCAACAGGATCGGTGCGGCGTTGGGCGGCATGGACACCGACTTCAGAGCGAGCGTCGGCACCCGGCTGACCAGCAGGGCGGCGTTGGCGGCGAACCATACGCAGACGAACCACGGCGCGGTCCACCAGCCGTGGCCGAACTGCAGCATCGCCACCAACGGTCCGATCACGCCGACTGCGCCACAGGGTGCGGGCATCCCGGTGAAGTACTGCCGCGTGTAGGCCGGCCGGGTGTCGTCGTCGAGCAGCGCGTTGAACCGCGCCAGCCGCAACACGACGCACACCGCATAGAGCAGGGCGAAGATCCAACCGACCGCCGATGTCGGCAACAACGTCACGTAGACCACCAGGGCCGGCGCCACCCCGAAGTTCACCGCATCGGCCAGGGAGTCGATCTCCTCGCCCATCCGGGACTGGGCATCCAGTGCGCGGGCGATGCCGCCGTCGATGCCGTCGAGCACCGCAGCGGCACCGATCAGCGCCAGGGCGATGTGCGGTCGTTGGTCGAGTGCGAATTTGATGGATGTCAGGCCGGCGCAGATCGCCAGCACCGTCGTCGCGCTGGGCAGGATGCGCATCGCCGATGGGCGTTGCTTGGCGCGCTGGGTCACGGCAGCTCGGCGATCACGGTCTCACCGGCGACGGCGCGCTGCCCGACCGACACCAGCACCTGAGCACCGGCGGGCAGGTACGTGTCCAGCCGGGAGCCGAACCGGATCAGGCCGTAGGTCTGACCGATCTCCAGCTTGTCGCCGGTCTTCGCCTCGCAGACGATGCGCCGCGCGAGCAGGCCGGCGATCTGTACCGCCACCACCTCTGCGCCGCCGGGGGTGCGGATGACCACGCTGTTGCGTTCATTGTCCACGCTGGCGGCGGGCAGGTCGGCGGTGCCGAACAAGCCTGGCCGGTGCACGGCGGCGACCACCTCTCCGCCGATCGGCGCGCGTTGCACGTGCGCGTCGAGCACGGACAAGAAGATGCTGACCCGCATCCGCGGTTCGTCGGACAGGCCGAGTTCCGGCGGCGGCGGTGCCATCTCGATCAGGCAGACCTGACCGTCGGCCGGGGCCACCACGACGCCGGGCCGCGTCGGCGCAACCCGGGGCGGATGCCGGAAGAATCCAGCGCA
This sequence comes from Mycobacterium sp., assembly GCA_036273805.1. Lineage (GTDB taxonomy): Bacteria > Actinomycetota > Actinomycetes > Mycobacteriales > Mycobacteriaceae > Mycobacterium. Next base: position 6,817 of record DASUGW010000114.1, on the reverse strand, counting down.
CGCGCCGGCCGCTGCCAAGCCTGCTGTGCGCACCCACCGGTGCCGGCGGCCCAAGGCCGCCACAACCAGGCCGGCGCCGACGAACGGCAGGCCGGCGGGATGCATCGGCGGAACCTGAGAGCGGATGAGTTCCGCTACATGCGCGATTCCAGACTCTGGAACTTCGGACGTGCGGGGGCGTCGGGCCACCGCGCCATTCTATGTGGGCGGTTACGTCAGCTGGTGAGATCCCATACCCGGACGACCGCACCGGCGTGCAGTTCGGTGATGTCCTCGGGAATCTCCAGCAGCGCATCGGCCGAGGCCAGCCACCTCAGATGATGCGAGGCGGGGGGTCCGTAACTGGTCACGGTTTGCGTCTCGCGGTCCAGCACACCGCGGCGGAACTGCCGCTTCCCGCGCGGCGAGGTCAGCGATTCGGTGAGCGTGGCTTCGCAGACGGTGCGGTGCGCGCGCGGCAGGCCCATCGCCGCGCGCAGCACGGGCCGGACGAACACCTCGAAGGAAACCAGTGCGCTGACCGGGTTGCCGGGCAGCGTGATGATTCCGGTGGCGGCGCCATCCAGCCGGACGCGCCCGCAACCCTGCGGCATGCCGGGTTGCATGGCCACCTTGACGAACTCGATCTCGCCACCGAGCGCATCTTTGACGACTTCGTAGGCACCGGCGCTGACGCCGCCGGTGGTGATCACCAGATCGACGCCGCCCGGGTCCTGCAGGTGCTCGTGGAGAACGCCGCGGAACTCCTCGACGTCGTCGGAGCACATGGTGGAGCCGGTGACCTCGGCACCCGCGTCCCGCACCGCAGCGGCCAGCATCACGGCATTGGATTCGTAGATCTGTCCGGGTGCCAGCGGCCTTCCGGCGGTGACCAGTTCGGTGCCCGTCGACATCACCAGCACCCGCAGCCGGGGGACAACCGGCAGCTCACCGACGCCCAGGGCCGCGGCCAGTCCCAGCGCCGCGGGACTGACCACCTGCCCGGCCCGCAGTACCGCGGTGCCGGCGGTCACGTCCTCGCCCGCGCGCCGGATGTGCTGCCCGGGCTTGGCGGTCGCGCGGATCTGCACCGTCTCGGTGCCGGCGTCGGTCATCTCGACCGGAACGACGGCGGTGGCTCCCGTAGGCAGCGGGGCCCCGGTCATGATGCGGTGCGCGGTTCCTTCGGCGAGGGTCAGCGCATCCGTGCGGCCCGCCGGAATGTCTTCGGCGACAGGAAGTTTCACCGGATTCTCTTGTGACGCGTCGGCGATGTCGGCGGCGAGTAGGGCGTAGCCGTCCATCGCGGAGTTGTCGAAGGCCGGCAGGGACAGGCCGGCGACGACGTCGTCGGCGAGCACCAGGCCCTGTGCATCCGCCAATGGCACCGTCGCCGCGGGCCGCGGCGCGACCAGCGCCGCGACGGCGCGCTGGTGTTCCTCTACGCTGCGCATCACAGCGGGTAGACCACGCCGGTGAGTTCCTCCGAGACGCTCCACAGCCGTCGCTGCAGATCTTCGTCGTAGGACTGCTTGCTGGAGCGCACCAGCTTGGGGGCGCCGCGCCATTCGCCGATGCCGTCGGGCCCGTAGTACTGACCGCCGCGCACCCCTGGGCCGGTGGCGGCGAGCAGCGTGGGCAGCGCCCCGGCGGCGGGCGGCTGGGCGACCAGCGGGACGAACGGCCGAACCAGTGCCGGCAGGTGCCGCATCAGGTCCGTGCTGGACAGGCCGGGATGTGCGGCCACCGAGATGGTCGGCTCGTTCTTGGCCGACAGCTGGCGCTGCAACTCGTAGGCGAACAACAGGTTGGCCAGCTTCGACTGACCGTAGGCAGCGTGCCGGTCGTAGTGGCGTTCCCACTGCAGGTCGTCGAAATGGATTGCGGCACGCTGCTTGTGGGCGTTGCTGGCCACCGTCACTATCCGCGAGCCTTCGACCGGCAGCAAGCTTTCCAGCAAGAGCCCGGTGAGCGCGAAGTGACCCAGATGGTTGGTGCCGAACTGCACCTCGAAACCGTCGGAGGTGGTCTGCCGGGGTGAGGGATACATCACGCCGGCGTTGTTGATCAGCAGGTCGATGCGCGGGTACGCGGCGGTGAGCGCACCGGCGGCTTCCCGCACCGACTGCAGTGAGCCCAGGTCGAGTGCCTGCACGGTGACGTCGGCATTCGGATGCGCGCGTTTGATCGCCGCCGCGGCGGCGTCGCCCTTGGCGGTGTCCCGCACCGCCAGCACCACTTTCGCGCCGCGCTGGGCCAGCACCCGCGCGGTGTCGAAGCCCAGGCCGGTGTTGGCCCCGGTGACGATGGCGACTCGTCCGGCCTGGTCGGGAACGTCGTTTTCGGTCCAATTGGCACCCATATCGACAAAACATACTTCCGCGGGCCGCGCGGGTGTCGCGACCTCCCAAGTTGCGTCTCGGTTGGCTGCGTTTACTGTCGCATCATGGCCACCGGTGGAGTGCTCTTCGACATCGACGGCGTGCTGGTCACGTCGTGGAAGCCGATCGACGGCGCCCGGGAGACTTTGGCGACGCTGGCCGGGAATCAGGTGGCCCGCTCGTACCTGACCAACACCACAACCCGCACCCGGGTCCAGATCGCGGATCTGCTGAGTGCGGCCGGGATGGAGGTGTCACCCGACGAGGTGATCACCGCGGCCGTGCTGACCGCCGACTTCGTGCGGGACCGCTATCCGGGCGCGCGCTGCTTCCTGGTCAACAGCGGCGACATCGGCGACGACATGCCCGGCATCGACATCGTCACCTCCGGAGAGGCCCGTGGTGGCCCCACCCCCGAGCGGCCCGATGTGGTGCTGTTGGGCGGCGCCGGCCCCGAATACGACCACGTCACGTTGAGTTGGGTCTACGACTGGATGGCGCAGGGCGTGCCGGTGGTGGCCATGCACCGCAGCACCGCGTGGACCACCTCCGAGGGCCTGCGCATCGACACCGGGACGTACCTGATCGGCCTGGAAGAGGTGTCCGGCCGCAAGGCCACCGCGGTGGGCAAACCGGCTCCCGAGGGCTTCCTGGCCTCGGCGGCCCGCCTCGGTGTGGAACCCGACGAGATGTACATGGTCGGCGACGATCTGAACAACGATGTGCTGGCCAGCCAAGTCGTCGGGATGACAGGTGTCCTGGTGCGGACCGGAAAGTTTCGCCAGAACACGCTGGACCGTTGGGCCGCAGACGAATTCGCGATGCAGCCCAACTACGTCATCGACTCGGTCGCTGACCTGCCGGAGTTGTTGGGGCTGTAGTGATTTCACATAGGCTGCCAGTATGCAGACCGTCGTGGTTTCCGTCATCGGAATCCTCGCGCTCGCTGCCATCATCACGCTGACGGTGCTGCTGATCGTCTCGCGCCGGCAGTTGCGCGAGGCACGTGAGGAACTCGAACAGGCGCGCGCGCAGCAGGAGCGCCGCCGCCGCCGTCTCGGTGTCGCTCCGCTGGCGATCAGGACGATGTGGCAGACCGCGGATTCGTTGCTCAACAAGGGGATTGGCGCAACCGTCCGGAACTCGATCGAGGATCTCGCAGGATGGGCACAGGTTGAGCGGCCCGATCTGGCCCGGCTGACCGCCGACGGCGACGTGGTGATCGCGTTCTCCGATATCGAAGGCTCCACCGAACTCAACGAAGAGCTCGGGGACCGCGAATGGGTGAAGCTGCTCGTTGCGCACAACGAGCTCGTCAGCAAGCTCGTGGTGTCGCACAGCGGACACGTCGTGAAGAATCAGGGCGACGGATTCATGATCGCCTTCGGCGATGCCGTGCAGGCGGTGCTGTGCAGTATCGCCATTCAGCGGGCCCTGCACGACGGCGTGGTCCGCGTCCGGATCGGCATCCACCTGGGCAGTTCGGTGCGCCGGGGCGACGACCTTTTCGGGCGAAACGTCGCGATCGCCGCACGCGTCGCAGGACACGCCGACGGCGGCGAAATCCTGATCACCGACTCGGTGCGCACGGCCGTCGAAGGAACTCCCGAGATCGAACTCGGACGGCCCCGGGAGGCCGAACTCAAGGGCATTCGCGGCAGTCACGAACTGACTCCGGTGCTGATCTAGCGGGTCAGAGCTCGCGGTGCAGGATGCGGACGGCCTCGATGCGGGCGGCTAGCTGATCACGCGTGGCGGCCGCGACGGGCGGGCCACCGCAGCGCCGGCGCAGCTCGTTGTGGATCCAGCCGTGTGGCTTGCCCGACTTGTGATGCGTCGCCGACACCAGCGCGTTGAGTTCACGACGCAGTTCGCGCAGCTGTCCGTGCGTGGATGCCAGCTGCGGCAGGTCGCCGGACGCCGTCCGCTTCTGTAGTTGCTCCTCTTGGCGGCGGCTCAACAGATCACGCATCTGCCCGGCGTCGAGCAGGCCGGGGATGCCGAGGTAGTCGGCTTCCTCGTCGCTGCCGGCCGGGGTGGCGGTGCCGAACGACGCACCGTCGAAGATCACCTGATCCAGTTCGGCCTCGGCGCCCAGGGATTCGAAGCCATTGTCGGCTTCGCCGGGTTCATCGCGGCGCTGCTCGCGCAGTTCGGCGTCCAGCGGGTCCTCATCGCCCTCGACCGGACGGTGCGGTTTACCCAGCACGTGGTTGCGCTGTTCCTCGAGCTCGCTGGCCAGCTGTAGCAGGTTGGGCACCGACGGCAGGAACACGCTGGCCGTCTCACCGGGCCGCCGGGAGCGCACGAACCGGCCGATGGCCTGGGCGAAGAACAAGGGCGTCGACGCGCTGGTGGCGTAGACACCGACAGCCAGTCGGGGCACGTCCACACCCTCGGACACCATGCGCACCGCGACCAGCCACTTCGAGGTCGCCGCGGAGTAGGCGCTGATGCGGTCCGACGAGCCCGGATCGTCGGAGAGGACGACGGTCGGCGCCTCGCCCGTGAGCTTGACCAGCAGATCGGCGTATGCGCGGGCCGCGGTCTGGTCGGTGGCGATGATCATGCCGCCGGCATCCGGCACGTGTTCGCGCAGCTGGCGCAGCCGGACGTCGGCAGCGGCGATCACGGCGGGCATCCACTCGCCGGCCGGGTTGAGCACGGTGCGCCAGGCACGCGCGGTCTGCTCGGCGCTCAGCGGTTCGCCGAGGCGCGCCGCGTGCTCCTCACCGGCGCTGTCGCGCCAGCGGGCCTCGCCCGAGTACGCCATGAACACCACCGGGCGCACCACGCCGTCGGCCAGGGCTTCGGCATAGCCGTAGGTGTGGTCGGCCTGCGACCGCTGAAAGCCCGCGGCGTCGGTCTCGTAGGTGACGAACGGGATCGGGCTGTCGTCGCTGCGGAACGGTGTCCCGGTCAGCGACAGCCGCCGGGTGGCGTCGTCGAACGCCTCCCGGATGGCCTCGCCCCAGCTTTTCGCGTCGCCGCCGTGGTGGATCTCGTCGAAGATCACCAGCGTCTTGCGGTTCTCGGTGCGCACCCGGTGCCGGGTGGGATGGCTGGCCACCTGCGCGTAGGTGACGACGACGCCGTGATACTCCGAAGACGTCTGAGAGTTGGAGTTGGAGAACTTGGGGTCCAGCGCGATCCCGCTGCGCGCTGCCGACGCCGCCCACTGCACTTTGAGGTGTTCGGTGGGAACGACGACGGTGACCTGCTCGATCGTCCGTTCGGCCAGCAGTTCCGCGGCAATCCGCAGCGCGAACGTCGTCTTGCCCGAGCCGGGCGTGGCCACTGCCAGGAAATCCCGAGGTTTGGCGGCCAGATACTTCACCAAAGCCCGTCGTTGCCAGCCCCGCAAAGCCTGGGTGCTGGGCGCTGCATCAGCCCGCACCCGAAGACTCCTTCCTGAACGCAAAAGGACTCTACGGGAACCGATTACGGCTGCGCATCTTCGCGCGGCGTGTCTTCAGTGCTTGCCTGCGGTGGTGTCGGCAGCAACATGCCCGAAGGCCGTGTTGGTGCAATTGACAAGAGGTATGTGACCTGCTTAACGTTTGCTGTAGGGGCGGTCCCACTTCACAGGAGGTCGTGTGTCGCTGTCGGAGCCCCGTTCATGATTCGCCACCTCGGTCATTCGCCGGAGTTCGGCGCGCCCGCCCGCTGCCCGTGATGGGCACCAGCAACCAAGCCGGCACGACGGAGTACGTGCAACCAGAGTTTGTCGGCCGCACCGATCAACTGGCCGCGCTGAGATCTGCGGTCGACGACCCGCCGTGCGGACGCATCGTCGTGGTGTCCGGGCCGTTCGGTTCGGGCAAGACGGGCCTGCTCAACTTCGCGTCGCACTATGCACTCACGCGGGGATTGCGTGTGCTGGCTCTGGCCGGTAGCCCAGGAGAGGTCGACACGCCCTTCGCCGCGCTGCACCAGCTGCTGCACATTTTGGACGCGGGGCAGCGCACCTCCGGCTCGGACACGTCCGAGGCCCGCGCTCAGCGGGAGTTGATCGACGCGGTCCTGCGCTCCGCCGGCGATCAGCAGATCGAGACGGCACGGGTGGCCATGGCATTGCTTGATCTGCTGGCTACCCAGGAGCGGCGCGAACCCGTGCTGCTGTGCATCGACGATGCGCACTGGCTCGACGAGCGGTCGCGCAGCGCGCTGCTGTTCGCGGCCCGGCGCAGCAGCGGCCGGTCGCTGACCGTCGTCGTGGCCCTGCCGACCGCCGCCCGGTGGCTGGCGATGGACAACCGACGGACCATCGACATCGAGCTGCCTCCGCTTGCGCGCCGGGACGCCGCGGCACTGCTCGACCGGCAGCCCAGCCCGCCCCGCGGCGCATTGCGCGAGCAGATCATCGCGCAGGCGGCCGGCTGCCCCGCGGCATTGATCGCCTTCGCGGCGTCGGCGGCCGACGAGCCGACCGCCGGCCTGTTGCCGGAACCGCCGCC
>DASUGW010000113.1:0-2974 GCA_036273805.1 Mycobacterium sp. | reverse complement strand
ACGCCGGCGCCTACCGCCGCACGTGCGCCGGTGCCCGCGCCTCCGGCGCTGGCTGTCGGCCCTGCGGTGATCCTCCCGGCCTGCGCCTCGATGATCGCCGCGGCGGCCATTGTTTGCGCTTTAAGCGTCTCAGGCAGCGGCACCATGCCCAACGGCAGCTGGCCGGGTTCGATACCCGGCTTCTGACCCGGGCCGCCCACGTAGCGTAGGAACGCCGCGTAGTCCTTGCCAGCCGCCGTGTTCAGTGTCGACGGTGACGTGACCGCATAGCTCAGCGCGGTCAGCGGATAGGCCGCCGGATCAGTGGCAACGGCATCAGAAGACAGCACGCCCGCCACGGCGCTGGGCTTCATGGCCTTTTCACCGGCCAACAGGCTGTCGGTGGTGGGGGCGACGAACTGTCCCACGGAATTGAGCAGCGCCGCAGTAGGCAGGCCGTACCGCGTGGCCGTGGTTACGTCCACCACGGCGAGCAGCGCTTGATGGCCAGGGTCCTGACGTTCGAGCTTCTTCGGGAGCGCAATGCCGCCGGAGACGGCGGGAATCCGCGCCTGAGTGTCGCCGCGGCCGGCCGAGCGGCCAGCGTCGTGCATGTCGAGGGTGAAGGGGTGGGTGTCCAGGGTGCACGTCGTCAGCGTGACGCCGCTGCTGAAGTCGACGCTGCTCGTGCAGCTCGGGTCGTTGCGGGGGAAAGTGGACGTAGGCAGGGCGACGTTTTTGTTGGCCGGGTTGACCATCATGCCGAACTTGTCGGGGTGCCCGAGATGAACGCCCTCGCCTCCGGGTCGGCCTTCACCCAGCTCCACAGCAGGGAAGTGACGTCCGAGCCGTTGAGCTGCACCAGCGCGTCCGGCGGCTGGTTGAACGTCGCGAACCCCTTGTAGTCGGGGTTGAGATCAAGGAACTCGGGATCGACGGTCAAGCCGACAGGGTTGTTCTTCAAGTAGTCGTGCGTGCCCGCCACCGCGCCCCGATAGGACTGGGTGAGCAGCTTGGCCACCAGCCTCGGTGTGAGCTTCATGGACAGGAACCGCTGTCCATCGAGCTGCAGCTTGTCGGAGGACGCGTCAGCGGGCGGCTGACGCTCGACGTTGAAGGCAATAGCCAGTCCGGACAGCCCCACCGGCGCGTAGACCAGCGGGCGATCCGAGGGTGCCTGGTCTGGGGGGATCGGGTTGGTCACCAGCCCCAACCCCGGCGAAGTGCCATCGAGCACCTGACTGCGGGCCACCTCGTCGGGGAGCTGAGTAAATCCGAACAGGGCGCCGCCGCCCGCGCACAGCGCTGGCTGCCAGCTGCTGACCGCGTCGGCAACCAGTTCGTGTCCGACCACCCGGCGCTCTGCCGCCCCGATCGGGCAGGGCTTGCCCACGAGCTGGAACTCCAGCGCTACCTTGAGCCGGTTGTCCCAGTTGGTCTCGCTCAACGGCGAGGAATCCAGCCGGTTCACGTTGTTACCGCTGCGTGTCGAGCCGTCCACCTCGGTGGTACCCCGCGGCACGATCACCAGCCAGCACTTCCGTGGAGTGGTGGTCGCGCCGTTGACAACCGGTTCACCACAGCCGAGGCCCGCCGCCTCACGCACGGTCTCGACTTCGAAGGATTCCTCGCCGCTGCCATCGCCATGGGTGTTGCCCAGCGGAACCTCGTTAGTGACCTGCGAGTCGAAGAACTCGTTGCTGTCGGACAGGGCGGCCTCAGCCGGCTTCGGTGTGGGGTGCCCGACCGCCCAGAACGGCACAAAGACGTTCTGGAAGCTCCCCACGGCCTGCTTGATGGTCTCCTTCTGGTCGACTAACGTCGCGCCGTAGTTGACCTGCCGGGACCGCACGAAACTGCCGGCGCTCGGCGAGTTCTGGGTGCTCGATCCGCCGAACTGGCACTGGGTCCGATCCGGACCGTTCGGGTCGTCGCCCCAACACTGCATGATCTGCAGGTAATTGACCCCGAAGTCGCCGCTGGACGGCTGCGTTGATAAGCCACCGGTCCAAGACACCGTAACCGTCTGGTTGATCAGGTTCTTGGTCTGGCTGATCGTCACTTTGAGATTCGCGAACTCCCCCGTCCCGGACACCGTGACCGATGAGTCACCTGTCGCGGGGTCCGCGGCGGCCGATGCCGGCGGGGAGCTGGGCAGGACACTGATCATGACCGCACCTAGCATCATCGCCAGTAGCGCTGCCACCACTCGGCGCTCGCTCATGGCAGTGGCCCTTCTTGGGGCCCGCCTGGGGGCCCTTCTTGGAGCCCGTCTCGGCTGCGCATGGAACGCGCCACCAGCGGTGGCCCGAGCACCAGCGCGAGCAGCAGGACCGCGGCGAGCAACGCCAGCACCATCTGCCGCCGGCTGTCGGCGGTATCAACGGACACCGGTATGGCGGAGGCGCCGGTGGAGCCAGAATCCGCCAGCGCAGTGCCACCGATCACCTGGCCGGTGTCGGGGTCGATGACCGGGGCCGACCCCCCACCCGGACCCGCTACGCCCCCGAGCGCCGTGGCACCGTCGGTCGTGCCGCTGGCTCCCCCGTTCGTGCCACTGCTTGCCGTGCCACCCGCGGAGGTCATAGCGGCCAAGCCACCACCGCTGATCGGCGTCAACGCCAGGGCCCCGCCGGTGCCGGTTGCGCACTGCTGCGACGCCCCGAGCTTGTCGCACGGGCTGGGCTGCGGCGCGTTCTTGGCGACCAGGTTTCCCCCGTCTGAGGAGACCGTCGGGTTGTTGCAGTGGGCCAGGTTGCCGCGGTCAAGCTTCTTCGTCGAGTTGGGAATCTGGTTGATCTGATCGACACCGGCCTGCACCAGGTTGATCGGCAGCGGCGAATATCCCAAGGTGTCGGCCTGCTGCTGCCCCTCGCACAGGAAGTAGGCGGCGAAATCGGAGAGCGTGGCGCCTTTGTCAGGGCTGAAGTTCGCGGTGGTGTCCTTTGGGATGATCATGTAGCTGTAGCTGGACAGCGGATAGGTCCGCGGGTCG
>DASUGW010000112.1:0-11483 GCA_036273805.1 Mycobacterium sp. | reverse complement strand
GACGACACCACCGACATGAAGACCAACGTGGTGACGCCGGGCATCCTGACGCTGATCTCGCGCTCGACCTGTGTGGACCTGGACGGCACCAAGCGCTGCGTGTCGGTGGACGACCTCAAGGCGGCGGCGGGCAACAGCAGCCCGTTGTCGTTGTCGGTGCCGCCCTGGGCCACTCAGCCCGTCGCCGAGCTGGGCACCGACCATCGCCGGATCGAGGGCCTGATCGCGCCAGGGACGTTCAACATCGACCCCGCGGCCGCGCCGCAGGACATCCTGAGCAATCTGATCAGCGCTGGGGCGGCGGAGTACACGAAGTCCGGGCTGGCCGACACCGCCGCGACCATGAAGCTGTCGCCGTACGACATCCTCGTGGTTGCGTCGCTGGTCCAGCAGGAATCCAACTCGCAGGACTTCGCGAAGGTGGCGCAGGTCATCTATAACCGGCTCAACGCACACCACACGCTGGAGTTCGACTCGACGGTGAACTACCCGCTGGACCGTCAGGAAGTGGCGACCACCGACGCCGACCGCGCGAAGGCCACCCTGTGGAACACCTACGCCAAGGCCGGGCTGCCGGCCACCCCGATCGGCTCCCCGGGGGATCCGGCGCTGGCGGCGGCCGAACACCCCGAGGACGGGGACTGGCTGTACTTCGTCACCATCGACATGCAGGGCACGACGTTGTTCACCAAGGACTACGACGAACACTTGGCCAATATCGAACTGGCCCGGCACAACGGCGTTCTCGACAGTGCCCGCTGAGAATGGCGGAACGGCTGTGACGGGCCGCAGGGCCGCGGTCCTGGGCTCGCCGATCAGCCACTCGCGTTCCCCGCAGCTGCATCTGGCCGCCTACCGCGCGCTCGGCCTGGCCGACTGGACCTACGACCGCATCGAATGCACCGCCGACGAACTGCCCGCACTGGTTGGTGGGCTCGGTCCGGAATGGGTGGGCCTGTCGGTGACCATGCCGAACAAGTTCGCCGCGTTGCAGTACGCCGACGAGCGCACCGACCGTGCGGGGTTGGTCGGATCGGCCAACACACTGGTTCGCACCCCGACCGGTTGGCGCGCCGACAACACCGACATCGACGGCGTGACCGGCGCGCTGGGTTCGCTTTCCGACGCCGGGCCACGCCCACGCGCGGTCGTCCTGGGCGCCGGCGGGACCGCACCGGCCGCGGTGGCCGCACTGGCGCAACTCGGCGTCGATCACGTGACCGTTGCGGCACGCAACCTCGACAAGGCGGCCCGGCTGGTGGAGCTGGCCGGCCAGTTCGGCCTCGGCGCCGGCGACTGCCGGCTCGACGGCAGCGCCCTGGCCGACACGATCCGGGCCGCGGCCGTCGTCGTCAGCACCCTGCCCGTCGACGCCGCGGCGGTCTACGCCGATGTGGTCGCACCGGCGCCGATCCTGCTGGACGCCATCTACGACCCGTGGCCCACCCCGCTGGCAGCGGCGGTGGCCGCCGCCGGTGGGCGAGTGGTTTCGGGGCTGCAGATGCTGTTGCACCAGGCGTTCGCGCAGGTGGAACAGTTCACCGGGCTGCCGGCCCCGCGGGCGCAGATGGCCGCGGCATTGACAACCCCCTGAGGCCGCTGAGGCGCGGCGGTCCACAGGCCCGTCAACAGTCCTGGTTGTCCACAGCCCTACTGCGCCATGCGCAACTGTGCGACCGCTGCCGGGCTACCGTGCGCGCTGTGCGGATGGCAATGGTGCTGGTGGTCGCGGGCTGGCTGGCGCTCTTGACGTGCTACGACCTGCGCCGGCGCCGCCTGCCCAATGTCCTCACGCTGCCCGGCGCCGCCGCGGTGCTCGCGGTGGCGGCCGGTTCCGGGCGGGGACTGCCCGCGCTGGCCGGGGCGCTGGCGCTGGCCACCGGTTACCTGGTGGTGCACCTGGCCCCGCGCAACGGCATGGGCGCCGGTGACGTGAAGCTTGCGCTGGGACTGGGGGCGTTGACGGGCGCATTCGGGGTGGTCCCGTGGGCGCTGGCGGCGGTGGGGGCTCCGGCGTTGACGGCCTGCTGGGGGCTGCTCACGCGCCGGCGGGTGCTGCCGCACGGGCCGTCGATGTGCGTACTGTCGGCGCTGGCGCTGGCTCCCGTGATCGGGATGGGTTAACGGGCGCCGGACGACGGATTTCGGCCCGGGAAAGGGCACGTGGGAGAATGGGACACGTGTTGCGTTGGACCACTGCCGGTGAATCCCACGGCCGCGCTTTGGTGGCCATGGTTGAGGGCATGGTCGCCGGCGTCGCTGTCACTACTGACGATATCGCCGAACAATTGCGCCGGCGCCGCCTCGGCTATGGCCGCGGCGCCCGGATGAAGTTCGAACAGGACCAGGTGACCCTGCTGGGCGGCGTCCGGCACGGGCAGACCCTGGGCGGCCCGATCGCCATCGAGATCGGCAACACCGAATGGCCCAAATGGGAAACCGTGATGGCGTCGGACCCGGTTTCTCCCGAAGAGCTGGACGTTGCGCGCAATGCGCCGCTGACCCGGCCGCGGCCCGGTCACGCCGACTACGCGGGCATGCTGAAATACGGCTTCGACGACGCCCGTCCGGTGCTGGAACGCGCCAGTGCACGTGAGACCGCGGCCCGGGTCGCCGCCGCCACCGTCGCCCGCCAGTTCCTGCGCCAGGCACTCGGGGTCGAGGTGGTGTCGCACATCATCTCGATCGGTGCGTCTGACCCCTATGCCGGGCCGCCGCCGCAGCCGGCCGACCTCGCGGCCATCGACGACAGCCCGGTGCGCGCGTTCGACAAGGCCGCCGAGGGCGCCATGATCGCCGAGATCGAAGCGGCCAAGAAGGACGGTGACACCCTCGGCGGTGTCGTCGAGGTGGTCGTGCACGGACTGCCCATCGGCCTGGGCTCGTTCACCAGCGGAGAAGACCGCCTCGACGGCCAGCTGGCCGCCGCCGTGATGGGTATCCAAGCGATCAAGGGTGTCGAGATCGGCGACGGCTTCGAGACGGCCCGCCGCCGCGGCAGCGCTGCCCATGACGAGATCTATCCGGGTCCCGACGGGGTGGTGCGTTCCACCAACCGGGCCGGCGGGCTGGAAGGCGGGATGACCAACGGTCAGCCGCTGCGGGTGCGTGCCGCAATGAAGCCGATCTCGACGGTGCCGCGGGCGCTGGCCACCGTCGACATGGCCACCGGTGAGGAAGCCGTGGCGATCCACCAGCGCTCCGATGTGTGCGCGGTGCCCGCCGCCGGTGTGGTGGTCGAGGCGATGGTGGCGCTGGTGCTGGCCCGCGCCGTGCTGCGCAAGTTCGGCGGTGACTCGCTGGCGGAGACCCGCCGCAACGTGGAGTCGTATCTGCGTGCGGTGGCCGAGCAGGAACCCCAGGCGCACACAGTGGTGCAGGCATCGGGGTAAAAGCCATGGCGCCCAGAGCAGTTCTCGTCGGAATGCCCGGTTCCGGGAAGTCCACCATCGGTCGCCGGCTGGCCAAGGCCATGCGGCTGCCCCTGGTGGACACCGACGTCGCCATCGTCGAGACGACGGGACGCACGGTCGCCGACATCTTCGCCAACGATGGTGAGCGTGAATTCCGGCGCATCGAAGAAGAGGTCATCAAAACCGCGCTGGAAACGCATGACGGCATCCTCTCGCTGGGCGGGGGAGCGATCACCAGCCCCGGCGTGCGGGATGCGCTGGCCGGCCACACTGTCGTCTATCTGGAAATCAGTGCCGCCGAGGGTATTCGGCGCACCACCCAGGGCAACACCACCCGGCCGCTGCTGGCCGGCGATGACCCTGCCGAGAAGTACCGCAAGCTGATGAGTGAGCGCGTGCCGCTGTACCGGCGGGTTGCGACCATGCGGGTGAACACCAACCGGCGCAACCCCGGATCCGTGGTGCGCTACCTGGCCAACCGGCTGGAGAATCCGCAGCCCGGCAAGCCGCAGCGCCGTCGCCGGCGAGCCCCCTGGCGACTGACGGTGCCGTCCACGGCGTGCAATGCCGGCTCTGGCTCCGACACGCCCGCGCCGGCATCCGAGACCACTTCCGGCACCGCCACGCCGGTCAACCCCACCCCGACCCCGGCAACACCTGCGGCGCTGGCGGCGCGCCGAGCGGAGGCCCGTAAATGAGCGAAACCCGTCCTGCCCCAGCACCAGTCGTGGTGAACGTGGCGGTCGATCGGCCGTACCCAGTGGTCATCGGCATCGGCCTCCTCGGCGAACTGGGCGAGCAGCTCGACGGGGTGCACAAGGTGGCGGTGCTGCATCAGCCGACGCTGGCGCAGACGGCCGAGGCGATCCGGAAGTACCTGGCGGACAAGGGAATCGATGCCCACCGTATCGAGATCCCGGATGCCGAGGGTGGCAAGGAGCTGCCGGTCGTCGGCTACATCTGGGAGGTGCTGGGCCGAATCGGACTGGGCCGCAAGGACGTTGTCGTCAGCCTGGGCGGCGGCGCGGCCACCGATGTCGCGGGCTTCGCCGCGGCCACCTGGCTGCGCGGCGTCGACATCGTGCACATACCGACCACGCTGCTGGCCATGGTCGATGCGGCCGTGGGCGGCAAGACCGGTATCAACACTGAGGCAGGCAAGAACCTCGTCGGGTCGTTCCATCAGCCGCGGGCCGTGCTCGTCGACCTGGCCACCCTGCAGACTTTGCCGCGCAACGAACTTGTCGCCGGGATGGCCGAGATCGTCAAGGCCGGCTTCATCGCCGACCCGGTCATCCTCGACCTGATCGAGGCCGACCCGGAGGCCGCCGTCGATCCGTCCGGCGACGTGCTGCCCGAGCTGATCCGCCGGTCCATTGCGGTCAAGGCGCAGGTGGTCGCCGCCGACGAGAAGGAGTCGGCATTGCGCGAGATCCTCAACTACGGGCACACGCTGGCGCATGCAATCGAACGCCGGGAGCGCTACCAGTGGCGCCACGGCGCCGCGGTGTCGGTGGGCCTGGTGTTCGCAGCCGAACTCGGCCGGCTGGCCGGGCGTCTCGACGACGCGACCGCGGCCCGGCACCGGAGCATCTTGACGGCGCTGGGCCTGCCGGTCAGCTACGACGCCGACGCGCTGCCGCAGCTGATCGAGTACATGGCCGGTGACAAGAAGACGCGCGCCGGGGTGCTGCGCTTCGTGGTGCTCGACGGCCTGGCCAAGCCGGGTCGACTCGAGGGCCCGGACCCGGCGCTGCTGGCAGCCGCCTATTCGGAGGTCGCCGGCTAGCCCTCGCGGCTACTCCGAGCGGGGCTCTTCCTTGGTCTTCGCGGTGCTTTCGGTGCCTTCGGCAACGGTGTCGTCGTCGCGCTCGGCCAGCGCCACCTGAGAGGGCTGGGCCTCGGCGGCGGTCGCGACCGGGATCTCGCCGGTCGGGGTGTCGTCACGCACCGCGCCGAACACGTCCGTGTCAGCCCGGTCCTGTTCTCGGGCCGCCTTGCGGTCGACCTCCGGGGTGTTGCGGTCCACCAGCCACCGGCCGACCGCAACGCCGATGGCCGCGGGCAGGAACACCAGCAGCGCGGTGAAGGCCGCGAAAGTGGTGAGCTCGTTGATCAGGCCGCCGCTGTACAGGGCGTTGTAGAGCAGCGAGATCAGCCAGGTGACAAAACCGGACAGGAGCCCGGCAACCAGACCGGCCACCAGCCACGTCATCGCCAGATCGTCCCGACGATCCGGATCGATGTTGGCACGAGCATCGGCGCGACCGTCGATGTAGCCCCACACCAGCGCGATGATTGCGAAGATCGTGAGCACGGTGACGCTGATGAGCAGAGCCTGGGTTTCGAACTGGTTGATCAGCGCTCCCTGAATGAGCCGGACCACGACCATCAATGCGGCGAACCCCAGTCCGCGCGACAACCACTTACCCATGACGCCACAGCGTAGCGAGTAGGTTTGTTGCCCGTGACACATATGCAGCGACGTGACAACCTGAGTCGGCGTCTGCGCGCGGCCGAACTGGACGCGTTGCTGGTCAGCGACCTGAACAACGTGCGGTACCTGTCCGGGTTCACCGGATCCAACGCCGCGTTGCTGGTGTTCGCCGACGAACGGCCGGCGGTGCTGGCAACCGACGGCCGCTACCGCACGCAGGCCGCCCGACAGGCTCCGGATCTCGAGACGGTGATCGAACGCGCCTGTGGGCTCGCGCTGTCGCGGCGGGCGGCTGCCGAGGGTGCCGCGCGGCTCGGCTTCGAGGGCCACATCCTGACCGTCGACGCCTTCGAGCAACTGCGCCGCGGACTGTCCACCAACGGCGACGAGTCGATCGACCTGGTGCGCGCCTCGGGCACGGTGGAACAGTTGCGGGAGGTCAAGGACGCGGGGGAGATCGCGCTGCTGCGGCTGGCCTGCGAGGCCGCCGACGCCGCGCTGGCCGACCTGATCGAACGCGGCGGCCTGCGTCCCGGCCGCAGTGAAAAGCAGGTCCGCAACGACCTCGAGGCGTTGATGCTCGACCACGGTGCCGACGGCCCGTCGTTCGAGACCATCGTGGCGGCCGGACCGAACTCGGCGATCCCGCATCACCGGCCCACCGACGCCGTGCTGGTGGAGGGGGACTTCGTCAAGATCGACTTCGGGGCGCTCGTCGGCGGCTATCACTCCGACATGACCCGTACATTCGTGCTGGGCCGGGCGAAGGACTGGCAGCTCGAGATCTACGACGTGGTGGCCACGGCGCAGCGGGCCGGCACCGAAGCCCTCGCGGACGGGGTGGCGTGCAGTGCCGTCGACGGCGCGGCGCGACGCATCATCGCCGCCGCCGGCTACGGGGAGACGTTCAGTCACGGCCTCGGCCACGGGGTCGGACTGCAGATCCACGAAGCGCCGGGAATCAATGCCACCGCCGCCGGTACACTACTTGCTGGTTCTGCGGTGACCGTGGAGCCCGGTGTCTACTTGCCCGATCGCGGCGGTGTCCGCATCGAGGACACGCTCGTGGTTCCCGGTGAGGGCCACGCCCCAGAATTGCTTACCCGGTTCCCCAAGGAACTGCTGATCCTGACGAAGTGAATTAAGGAGTACCCACCCGTGGCATCGACTGCCGATTTCAAGAACGGTCTCGTCCTCAACATCGAGGGCCAGCTGTGGCAGATCATCGAATTTCAGCACGTCAAGCCTGGCAAGGGCCCGGCGTTCGTGCGCACCAAGCTCAAGAACGTGGTGAGCGGCAAGGTCGTCGACAAGACCTACAACGCCGGTGTGAAGGTCGAGACCGCGACCGTCGACCGCCGTGACGCGACCTACCTGTACCGCGACGGCAGTGACTTCGTCTTCATGGACTCCGAGGATTACGAGCAGCACCCGCTGCCCGAGTCACTGGTGGCCAACGCCGCGAACTTCCTGCTGGAGAGCATGGCCGTGCAGATCGCGTTCCACGACGGCGCCGCGCTGTACCTGGAACTGCCGGTCAGCGTCGAACTCCTGGTCGCCAGCACCGAGCCGGGCCTGCAAGGTGACCGTTCGAGCGCGGGCACCAAGCCCGCCACCATGGAGACCGGCGCCGAGATCCAGGTGCCGCTGTTCATCAACACCGGTGACAAGCTCAAGGTTGACACCCGCGACGGAAGCTACCTGGGTCGCGTGAATGCCTGACGGGAAGCCGGGGAAGGTCGGTAAGTCGGGCGGCCGGCATGCCGCCCGCAAGCGTGCCGTCGACCTGCTGTTCGAGGCCGAGGCGCGGAGTCTGACGCCTGCCGAGGTGGTCGAGTCGCGGACGCAGCTGGCCCACTCCACGGCCGGGGTCGACCCGCTGAGCCCGTACACCGAGACGGTGGCGCGCGGGGTGACCGAACACGCGGCGCATATCGACGACCTGATCAGTTCGCATCTGCAGGGCTGGACGCTGACGCGGCTGCCGGCGGTCGACCGCGCGATCCTGCGGGTCGCCGTCTGGGAGCTGCTCTATGCCACCGACGTGCCGGAACCCGTCGCCGTCGACGAGGCCGTCGAGCTTGCCAAGGAACTGTCGACAGATGATTCGCCCGGCTTCGTGAACGGGGTGCTGGGTCAGGTCATGCTGGTGACGCCGCAGATCCGGGCCGCGGCCGAGGCTGTGCGCGGGGCAGCCGGCGAGGCCAACTGAGCGCTCGTGGCTGACGGGTAGGCCCCGCGGCGGCTAACGTCGGGACATAGACCTCACGAAAGGCTGCCGCATGGGCTTCAACCCGAAGGACGCGATCGACTCCGCGCGCGACATCGCCACCTATGCCGTGGAGATGTCCTCCGACATCGTCGACAACGCCGTCGAGATTCTCAAGGGCAACATCGCCGAGGGCACGGGCAACATCGTCCAGGATTCGCTGGATATCGCCAGCCACACCGTCGACAAGACCAAAGAGATCTTCACCGGTCGCGCCGACGACTGAGATTGCGTCCCGGGCGGCGATTCGCTCGAAATCCCGCCCATGGCGCAATATCAAAGACCGGCGCCGTATTCAGCGTTCCTGCAAGGCTTTTCAGAGCCCCAGGGCCTGATAGGTGCGGCGCACGAACTTCGGTTGTGCAGTGCGCAGCTTGGCCAGCGAGGTGTTGCCGGCCACCGCCTCGGCGGCTTCCGACGATAGATCCGGCGCGTTCTGGATCAGGTAGATCAGGATCAGTTCGGCCTGCGGATCGGCCTGCCACCAGGTGCCGTATGCCCCCGGCCAGCTGAACGTACCGAGGCCGCCCGGTCCGTAGATCGGGGCCGACCGGGCTGGGTCGGTGACCACCGACAGATTCAGCCCGAAGCCGCGACCCATCCAGAACGGCATGCCCAGGAAGGGAATTCGCTTCTGCGCGTCGGTGAGGCGGTCGGTGCGCATGGCCTGCGCCGATTCCTTCGAGAGCACCCGTACGCCGTCGACCTCGCCGTTGCCCAGCAGCATCCGGGCGAATGTCAGATAGTCGTCGACGGTGGACCACAGCCCCGCACCGCCCTGGCAGAAGGCCGGCGGCGTGATGGGCGGTGGACCGTAGACGTCATGGCTCAGCTGCCCGGTTCCGTCGAGTTTGTACATGGTCGCGGCCCGGCGCCGGGCCACCGGGGTCAGGTGGAAGCCGGTGTCGATCATGCCGAGCGGGGCGAAGATGCGCTCGGCGAGTACCTCGTGCAGCGGCTTGCCCTCGATCCGGGAGATCGCGATGCCCAGCACGTCGGTGGCGTGACTGTAGGTCAGCTGGTCGCCCGGCTGGTGCACAAGTGGCAGACGGGCCACCTCGGCCAGCCAGTGGTCGGCTTCCTGGCGCAGCGACAGCCGGGCGTAGGCCTTTGCGATCGGGCCGGGCACCGAGAACTGATACGCCAGCCCGCTGCGATGGGTCATCAGGTCGTCGATGGTGATCAGCCGGCGGGCGGGCACCGTCCGCTCGATTGGGCCCCGCGGGTCGGCCAGCACCGTCATCGCGGCGAATTCGGGCAGCCAACGGGCCACCGGGTCGCCCAGTGACAGCTTGCCCTCGTCCACCAGCTGCATGGCGGCGGCCACCGTCACCGGTTTGCTCATCGAGGCGATGCGGAACACCGTGTCGCGCTGCATGGGCTGGCGGGTATCGATATCGCGATAGCCGATCTCGTTGACCTGCAACACATCCCCGGCCTGCCACGCCAACGTGACCGCCCCGGCGAGTGCCCCGTTGTCGCACGCTTCACGGATCGACGCCTGATTACCCTCGAGATTCACCGGGCCAGCGTACCCAGCGGTCCTCCGTTGCTACGCGAGGTTGTCCAGTGCGTTGATGACGGCTGCGACGTCGTTGCTCTCGACGGCCCGGACATGGTGCACCACCGACCCCGCCGGTTCCGGCGGGTCGGCGACCACGCGTGCGAGGAGTTTGGCCGTGCTGTCGATACCCAGGATCGACAGCGGCCGGGCCTGCATCGGAAGGAACGCCACCACCTCGGCGGCGCGCCAGGCCTCGTCGCGAGCGGTCTCGACACTGAACTCCAGCGCCTCGGCCGCACCGGGTGCGTCCACCACCTTGTCGAGCTCGGCAAGTCCAGGGGAGAACTCGTCGATTGCTTTGCGGGCCAACGGGATCAGTGCGGCAAGGATCGCGTTGATCCGATCGAAGTCGTTCTTGAAGCCGTCCAGTTGCGTGGGCGCAAACGTTGAGCCGGTGACCACCCCGAGGTCGAGGTTGATGTGCGCGTTGATCGCCAGCAACAGGTCCTGCAGGATGATCAGTTGTCCCGACGCGGTGCAGTCGAACGCGAACTGCCATGCTCGGCTCGTCTGTTGGTTGTGTCGGTAGTGGGTATACGCGGTGAAGTAGGCGTTGGCGAACGCCGCGTCGAATCGCGACATCCGTGGCCCGTTGTCGAACAGGCCCTGGTCGATACCGTCCTTGACCCGCAACGTGACCTGACGGTAGAGCGCCGGGAAGTAGCCGAGCGTGTCTCTGCGGTGCTTGTTGTCGGCGACGATGGCCGACAGAGTCGTGAGCACATCATCGATCGTGTTGGCAATCACGCTGTACCCCCCGGTTTCGCGATCCTGCGGTACAGACTAGCGCGCGGGAACCTCGCTGCGCTGTGCGTGCAGCATCCACATCTCGGCGCTGCTGTGCTGGTCACCGATCGGCACGGTGATCGACGTCAACGCGACGATGTCCCACCCGGCGTCCCCGAACGTTCGGCGCAGCGTCTGCTCGGAGACCATCGGCCGGGGCCAGTCGCCGTGCGCGGCGTTGGCGTCGGAGAACGCGCTGAGCAACAAGGTGGCGCCGGGTCGGGTGGCGCGGTGCACCGCGACGGCGTACCGCCCGCGGCCTTCGTCGTCCAGGCAGTGGTAGCAACCGCTGTCGACGACGGTGTCGAAGGTGCCGGTGTACCCGTCGAGGACGCAGGCGTCGGTGACCGCGAAAGAGACCGGGGCCCCGGCATCGGCGGCGCGCTGCCTGGCGGTGTTCAACGCCGTCGGCGAGATGTCCAGGCCGGTGACCGGGTAGCCCTGCTGGGCCAGAAAGATCGCGTTGTCACCGAGGCCGCAGCCGATGTCCAGCACGTCGCCGTGGATCAGCCCGGCCTGCTGCCAGGCGATCACGCTCTCCTTGGGGGCCTTGGTGTCCCACGGCGGGATCTCGGTGCGGTAGAACTCGTCGAAGTCGCGAGGTGGTGTCACTATCGCCAATGTAGTCCTGGTGGCCGTGGTCTACTCACGATGATGAACACGGCCCGTTTCGACCGACGCTTCTGGAAGCGATCGTTCTGGGCCACCGTCGGTGTGGCGATTCTCGGCCTGGGTTCGGCGATCCTGCGCGTCGCCCAGGTCGGTGTGGATCCCTACACGGCGGCAAACATCGGCATCAGCAACACCATCGGCATGGAACTGGGCAACTATCAGCTCATCAGCAACGTGGCGCTGTTCGTCCCGGTACTGCTGTTCGGCCGCAAGTACATCGGTATCGGAACCATCATCAACATGGTCTTGACCGGGTATTTCATCCAGTGGTTCTCGGTGTTGCTCAACCCGCTGGTGCCCGACACCCCGGGCCGCGTCCTGCAGACTGCCATGTTCGTCGTC
>DASUGW010000111.1:0-2144 GCA_036273805.1 Mycobacterium sp. | reverse complement strand
AACCTGGTGCTTCTGGGCTTGGCTGCCGCTCGCCCGTCCGGGGAGCTGGCCGCGCATACGGCATCGGCGTTCGCCGGCTACGTCACCGGGGCCGCTCTCGGCACCTGGATTGCCGGGTCGCCACGCCCACGCGAGCAGACGTGGCCCGTCGCAGTCACCGTGACGCTGGTGGTGGAGCTCGCAGTGATGGGCGCGTTCAGCGCAGGGTGGGAGCTCACTCACGGCCAGCCCACCGGTGGCCCACAACTCGTTCTGGTCGTGGTCGCCACGCTTGGCATGGGACTACAAAGCGCCGCGGTGCGCGGTCTCGGCGCGTCGGTCTCCACTACCTATCTCACCGGCACGCTCACCGGGGTGGTCGCGTCTCTGGTTGCCAAGCAGCGACCCCACCATCTCGATCACCGTGGCACGGCGGTGCTCACCGCCTTAGCCGTCGGCGCCGCCGTCGGCGGAGTACTCATCTTCACCGCCCCGGCTGCCTTGCCGGCACTGCCGCTCGCCGCCCTCACCGTCGTCATCGCCACGGCCACCTACCACCACACCCAAGAGACCGGAACGGCACGTTCGCGTCCCTAGTGAGATACCGATCAACATGAGCACCGCACTCAGAAGCTCTGCCTACATCCGCACCGTCCCGCGGATCTTCAGTGCCCTGCCGTCGCCGAGTTCGATAGGAGAGCGTTCCTTGCCGGTACCCCGAATGGGGCTGCGGGCACGGGCTGGAAGAGGTACCCGCGGTAGCTGCCATGTGTGGTACGGATCGCGACGGTGATCCACGCGGCCACGAGCATGAGGTAGAGCACGACCGAGGCGACGGTGAACAGGTCGGCGTGGGTCCGCGCCGACAGAGCGCTGGTGCCGGTGACGACCGTGCCGACGGGGAAGGTGAAGCTCCACCAGGTCAGGGAAAACGGCAGCTTCTGCCGGACGGTGCGCAGGGTGAGCGCCGCAGCGAGCATCATCCACATTGCGGCGAAACCCCACGTGGGTACGCCGTAGAACAGGCCGAAAGCGGAGGCGCCCTGGCCGAGGGGCGCCGGCAGGACACCGGCGGCATCGCCCGCGAGCAGGTTCGCGGCGGTGATCGACTGCCCGAGCGGGCCGAGGACGATCCATACCGTCGGCACACTCGCAGCCGCCCCGGTTTTGTGCTGCACCAGCCGCTGCCAAACCTGCGGGACGATGAACAGAGTGGCGAACAGGCTGATGCCGAACATCGCGTAGCAGGCCATCAACATCCCGAGGCGGAGCTGACCCTCAGGCAAGTGCGGGATGAGCAGCGCGCCGTCAGCTGCGGAGACCATTGGTGGCACCACGGGCATGAGCCAACCGCCGAAAGCGCTGTCGGGCTTGATGTCGTGGGTAGTCATCATCCGGAACGGGATCCAGACGGTGGTGATCAGCCCGAGGGCGGTGCCAGCAATCCAGAGGACCCAGTCGACGGTCAGCGCGGGGGTGAGACCGATCCAGTCCTTGCCAAGCAGTAGGGCGCCGTCGCCGACGGTCATCAATGCCATCGGCGGGGCGCCCCAGAACTGCGCCATCACCGGGTCGCGGGGGTAGCCCTTCGCGGTCTCGCGGTACCGGGTGCCGTGCACGATCCATGCCCCGCTGAGCGCGACGAGCATCACTGCGGCGAACGCCCAGACGGTGGTGGCGGCAGTGCGGAACCCGGGGAACTGGACCGGCAGGATGGCGGCGGCATTAGCCACGATGCCGGTGCCCATGATCGAGGCGAACCAGTTTGGGCCCAGGTTCGCGAACAGGTCCGACGGATGCTGGAGGTCGCGTAAAAGCCCACGCCGCCGCGATCCGCGGCGGGCGTGGTGTGGGTGCGATCCGGGCGGGTCAACGGTGGTGATCGTGCTCGTCATGGTCCAGCCCCTCCGTGATGCTGAGGATTGCGTCAATCAGCCGCTGGGGTGTCCGGCTGGTCGAACGTGCCGGGTGGATCATTTGTCGTTGGGGTTGAGGGCGAGGAAGGCCAGGCCGGCGGCGGTGCCGCCGAGGATCTGGGCTACCAGGTAGGCCCATAGGGTGGGCCAGGCGAACAGGCCGATGGCGGCACCGCTGATGGCCACGGCCGGGTTGAACACGCCACCGGAGATGGCGCCGACGGCGATCGCGCCGGTGGCGACGGTGAA
>DASUGW010000110.1:0-14768 GCA_036273805.1 Mycobacterium sp. | reverse complement strand
CCCGCGACTGCTGCTGCTGGACGAGCCGTTCACCGGCCTGGACGCCCCGGTCCGTGACGAGCTGCGCCACGAGCTGCGCCGGCTGCAGCGCGATACCGCGATCACCACGGTGATCGTGACGCACGACCCGGTCGAAGCTGCATTACTTGCCGACGAGGTGCTGATCCTGGAGCTGGGCCAGGTCGAACAGGTCGGCCCGCAGCCGGCGGTCTTCGCGCACCCGGCCAGCCCCACCGCCGCCCGGCTACTCGGCATCCGCAATCTGCACGTTGGCCGCCGCACCGCCGCGCAGGAGCTAATGGCGGGGCAGGTACGGATCGGCTTCAGGCCCGGTGTCCTGCCCACCGACACCGCCGCGGACGCGGAGCTGACCTGGTGTATCCGCCCCGAACACCTGAGATTGCATGACATCGTCGAGGAGAACTCGGCTGGGCATCCCGGCACCGTCAGCGACGTAGTTTGTCTCGGCGCGGTCGACGAGGTGCTGGTAGCGCTCGACGGTGGCCCTGAGTTGACCGCGCAGACCCCAGCCGGCGATCACCCCGCACTCGGTGCCCGGTGCCGGCTCATCCTCCCGCGTGCGTCGGTGATCGTCTGGCCGGGCCGCAATGTCCCGGCCCCCGCCAGCGCCCAGCCCGGTCAGCGGCACACCGCCGATTTCACCGTGCCAGATCTGTATGACCTGTCCCCCACCCAACCGCCCCGGTAACCCCGGCCGACGCCTGACTTAGCCGTCCCTGGTGGGGCTTGGCGTAATCCACTGCTCGATTGGTGGACTTCTTCTGTTCACCTCGGGGCCGCAACGTCCTCCCAATGGAATCGGGGTATGCGCAGGCGTCGATGGATCGTTACTCGTTTGCGGCGTCTGGCGAGCTCCACTCCGGTCGAGGGCGCCTGGTGCCGGCTAGGCAGCGCCGGAGTGTCGGCTCCCGGCCCGTTCCTCTGAGCAGCACGTCAGTGACGGCGTAGTTGGCATGCCACTGGTTCACCGTCACTGACGTGCATCCCTGCACTGCGCGCAGGAGAGGATGTCCCGAGTTCCGTGGAACTTCGGTGGCGGCCCAGTGGTCATCACGCGGCGTTGACGGTCTCAACTTGACAAACGGCACCGACGGTTTCGGTAACTCGGTTCAGCGTGTCGTGCAGGGATCGCAGGTGTAGGTGGCCATTGACGCGGCGGGAGCGCCGCCGCGCCCAGGCGCAGCACTGTTAGGGTCTCGGCCATCCCCTCGCGCAGGCTGGCGGCCGCGCCGGGATGAGTCTTGTCGAGCTCGGCAGCCAGCGCGCACAGTTCGGCCTCGGCGGCCACGGCGGAGTTGGCCTGGTAGGCCTGACGCATCCGGGAGGCGACGACCGCGCGCAGCTTCTCCGGTAGGCGATCTTGGACATTTCTGATCTTGTGCAGTTGGCAGCGACCGATTACCGGGCGGTCGAACACGTCGAGCACCGCGCGGCGCAGCGCCTTGGACCCGTCGATCACCACCAGGATCGGCCGGATGACATCCAGGCCGCGCTCGCGCAGCCCCACGATCAGCTCGGTGACCAGGGTGGCGTTCTCGGTCGAGCCCTCGACCAGCGACAACGGATGCTTGGTGCCGTCGATGCCGATCCCCAGGGCCACCACGCAGGTGTGCTCACCGAAGTGCACCCCATCGACCATCAACGCCACGAGGTCCAGCTCAGACAGGTCCGCGGCCATCAGCTCGGCCAGCGCGGTCTCGGTCGCCGCGACGAATCTCGCGCAACTCTCCGGTCAGCTAATACATCGCCACGCTCACCTGCTCAGGCACGATGGGCTGACTCGTATCGATCTTCTGGTTCTGGTAAATCTTCCGCACGGCGGTCCCCTTCCTCATGGTGTTCTTGGCGGATCACCCGAGTGCCTACCGCACGGCAGGACTCAGGTGGGGGACCGCCACCTCAAGTTCCACGAAGGCCGGGACAACCTCGCGCAGGATACCGATACGACGTAAGAATCTCGCTATCGCTTCAGGTGATCGGCGTTCGTGCTGTCGCCTAATCAGCGTGGGGTTGCCTGTGGGACCCAGTTGCGGGTCTCATGTTCTGGGAGGATCCGCTGGGATCCTCCCGACGGCCCAAACGCCTGTCATGATCGCCCAAATTGAGTGATGGCCGCGCGATCCTGCACGGTACCGCTCACTGTTGGCGATCTTGAGAACGCGGGCCAGGCGAACGCAACAGCCTCGTGTGCGATGTCGACCCGTTAAAGGGCGGATCGGTCGAGGTGGACACCGCCCGGCTCCTCTGTTTCCGCAAGCCCGATCACCTGCGGCCAGGATGGAATTGCAACCCGGTCTGCGTGAACTGGCTAAGGAACTGCAGGAAATGAATGATCGGCTGGAGGAACAGCCGGAGAATTGGCTGGACCTGCACGGCACGCTGTAATTGATCCACCACCTTGGCGATGATCGCGCTCAGCGACTGATCTCCCCCTCCTGCGGCTCCCGTCACCGTCAGCGGCACCGCCGCCGACGTCGACCCGTTAAAGGCCGTGTTGTCGGTCGGGGTGAACTCCGCGGTCAGCGAGTGGTCCCCAGACGACAACGTCGCGGTCGTCGACGCGGTATCACCAGAGACGGTCACCGGTTCACCAATGTTGGTGATGTTGCCGTCCTTGAACTGCACGTTGCCCGGCGCGGCTGGGGAGATTGTCGCCTTCAACGTCTCCATGGTGCCCGCGGCAGCCGGCGAGGTCGGCGTCACGACCAGGGCAGTGGTCGTGGGAGTGCCCGTTCCCTGGCCACCGTTGACCACATAGGATACCGCCGCCGACGTCGACCCGCCAAAAGCCTGGTCGGTGGAGGTGAACACCGCGGTCAGTGAGCGAGTCCCGGACGGCAACGTCGTAGTCGTCGACGCCGTACCACCAGAGACGGTCACCGGGGCACCGATGCTGCTGCCCCTATCCATAAACTGCACGCTGCCCGCCGCTGCCGGGGAAACCGTCGCCGTCAACGTCTCCATAGTGCCCCCGGCAGCAGGCGAAGCCGGCGTCACAACCAGTGTGGTCGTGGTGGCCGTGGGACCCCCGCCCCCGTTGGGATCTGTCGTGGTGTACGCGGTCGGGCTAGAGAAGTAGACCGCGCCAGTGAAGGTACCGAACAACGTTTGACCGGAAAGGCTATCGACACACCGCGCGGTGAGGTCATACTCACCGGCTTTCAGCGTCTTATTTCGCTCGGCGGCGGCGTCCCGCAGAATTTTTCTCAACGTGAGGTCGAACGGATCGGTCGTTGAGAATGCGCCGACGGCGTGGGTCGTGGTGACGATCAGGTAGGGGTTGTCAGGGGGGAAGGTCTGGTCCGCGGGTGCTGCCTCGACTGGCCCGATGATCTGCATGTTGACCGCGGTCGCGGTGGGTGGGCAGGCGGCGGAGGTATGCGCGGACATGCCGGTGGTATCCGAACCGGTAGCCGGCGTGATGGTGAGCGTGCCCACGCTGCCAGTTGGCGGTTTGGCGTTCGCCACACTACCTACGAGCAATACTCCGCCGGTCAGGGCGGCCACCAGGGTTACCGATATGAGCCAAGTTAAGAGCCTGTTCTTCACCACGATGTGACTCAATTCTAATTGGGGGATAGGAATGGAGCAGTCGTTGCCGGCGCATCGGTTGTCGTCAGGGAGGGTGGCGGCGCATCGGTCGTCGTCAGCGAAGGCTGTGGCGGATCCGTTGTCGTTAGAGAAGGTGACGGCGTCGTGGTCAGCGACGGTGGCGGCGGAGCCGTGGTGGTCAGCGACGGTGGCGGCGGAGCCGTGGTGGTCACCGCGGGCGGCGTGGTTGTCACCGGAGGCGATGTCAAGGTCACGGACGGCGCAGGAGGCGAACTCGACGGCGCCGCGGGCGCGGGCCCAGCGGGCAGTGACACGAGTGGCGCGGCGGCTGCCGCGGCTTGCGGGGCGGCGTCAACCACGGCTGGCAGGCCGCCGTTGCCGTTCGTACCCGGTGGTACCGGTCCCGGCGAAGGCAAGATGGGCACAACACCGGTCAGGTATGCCTGGGCCCATCGCAACACGATGTCCACGTAGGACGCCGAGTGGTTGTAGCGGAACACGGCCGCTTGCAGTTGGGCAGGATCAGCCAAGTCAGCGCCGCCGGCGCACAGGTAAATGCCGGTGGTGATGGTGGCGTCGTAGATATTGTTGGGGTTCGCCACTCCATCGCCGTTGCCATCAACGCCATAGCTGCGCCAGCTCGACGGGATGAGCTGCATCGGGCCCACCGCACGGTCCCAGACCAGGTCGGTATCCAGCTGCCCGTGGTCGGTGTCCGGGATCGCGGCCATTCCAGGTGATCCGTCCAGCTGCGGGCCCAGGATCGGTCCCAGAGTGTTACCGGAGGCGTCCACCCGCCCGCCGCTGGCGTGGCCGGACTCGATGCGCCCGATCCCGGCCAGCACCGACCACGACAGGTGACAACCCGGCCGAATCGCCGCCAACGTCCGCTGCGCGAACTGATACGCGTCGAGCACCGCACCCGGGATCCCCAACGGACCATCCGGCAGGTTCGGCGGAGTCACAATCCCAGGTGATCGGGCGTCGGCGGAAGCAGGCACCCCGGTCGACGCCACGCCAGCGCCGGGATCAGCGGGTAACGGGTCGCCGGGCAGCGCTCCCGTGATGCCGAGCCCACCGGGATCGTCGGGAGGGGACGGGGCACGCTGTCCATCCACGGTGGGCACCGGGCCACCGCCGAGCGCCGCTACCGGCACTGCCAGGCTGAGGGTCAAGCCGAGCAGGGCCACGATGATGCGGGTGCGGCGCCCGTACACCGGCCAGCGCCAGCAGTCCGGTATGTCCCGGTGGGTCATAATGCGCGCTCTCCTGATCTGCTTGCCTGCGAGTCAGCCGAAACGGCCGTTGACGTAATCAGCGGTGCGGGTATCGACCGGCGAACCGAAAATCGTCTCGGTCGGTCCGGCCTCGACGATCACGCCCGGCGTGCCCGCCTCGGCGAGGAAAAACGCGCTTTGCTGCGACACCCGTTGGGCCTGCTGCATGTTGTGGGTGACGATCACGATGGTCACCTCGTGGGTGAGCTCGGCGATCGTCTGCTCGATCCGCCGCGTGGAGGTGGGATCCAGTGCTGAGCACGGCTCATCCATCAGCAGCACCCGGGGGCGCACCGCCAGCGACCGCGCGATGCACAATCGCTGCTGCTGACCACCCGACAGCGCACCACCGGGTTGACGCAGCCGATCGCGCACCTCATTCCACAGCCCGGCCTTGGCCAGGCACTCCTCAACGAGGTCGTCCTTTTCCTCCCGGGAAGCCTTGATCCCGGTCAGCTTCAGCCCGGCAGTGACGTTGTCGCTGATCGACATCGCGGGAAACGGGTTGGGTTTTTGGAAGACCATCCCGATCGCCCGCCGGGCGTCGGTGAGCTTCCAGCGCGTGTCGTAAATGTCCGAGCCGGACAGCAACACCTCACCGGCCAACGTCGCCGACGGGATCAGCTCGTGCATCCGGTTGAGAATCCGCAAAAACGTCGACTTACCGCAGCCTGAGGGCCCGATCAACGCGGTCACCGATCCCGCCGGCATGAACAGCGACACCCGGTCGAGCACCTTGCGGTCGCCGAACCAGGCCGAAACCGATCGCGCCTCCAACGCGGCCAACTCAGCCGGCGCTGGAACGGCCTGCGGCTGGGTCGTGGGCATGATCGTGGTCATGGAATCGGTGCTCCTCGTTTCCCGGTCGGTCACAGCACGTTCGGCAACATGGCGGCGATCTCGTCGAACGCGGTCAGAGCCAGCGCGACCAGCACCGGCACGCCGATCACCCAGGCCTGCCACCACCCGGTGCGGAAGCGGACCCACACGGTGGCGACGGCTGCAGCGACCAGCAACACGGCCCATCCGACGACGCCCAGCAACGCAGAGCTGTCACCAGCCAGCACCGCTTCTGCGGGCGGCAGGACCCGTGACGGCAGTTGGCCGCCGAAGGGTTGAGCGGCGCTGATGAGCTTGGCGTCGACCCGTAGAACGTCGCTGGGCTGCAACGCCGCCGGCAGGAACGGGATCCCCCGCCTGGCGGGCACATCAGTGGTCACCAGAGTCAGCCGACCCTGCCCAGGAGGCAGGGCCAGTGGCAGCGGATCGCCGGCGTGGCGCACCTCCAGCACCACGAAGGAGCTCTTGCCCTGCCCGGTGGTCACCGTGATCTCGTCACCGGCGTGTAGCTGGTCGATGGACCCGAACGGTCCGCCGTAAGTCGCCCGCCGCCCGGCGATCACGCTGGTACCGGCCTGACCGGGCAGGGGGGTGTCGCGCCGGTGTCCCGGCCCGGACATCAAGGTGCCTGACGATGTGCCCTGCACTACGATCTCCCGCACGCCTAGCCACGGGATCTCCAGCAGGGCTACCGGGGCTCCGGCAGCCAACGGCTTGTTCTCCGCATCGAGCGGACCGACCGGGGCGACGGCGTTGGCAAGCTCGCTGCGGAACTCCGCGGCGAGCTGCGCCTGATCGCGGTCATAGCGCAGGTTGCCCAAGACGGTCAGCTCGAGGAGGAACGACACGGTCAGTACCGCGACGATCGCCAGCACCTGCCCGGCCAGCCGCAATTCCAGCCGGCTAGCGGAAGGCGCATCAGCCTGCAGCGGCTGGGGGCGCACCACGCGCTGCGCCGGCCGCTCCTCCATCCCGTGCGGCCGCTCCGGCCCCCCCTGCGGCCGATCCGGCGCGAAAGCGGCGCCCCGACGGTCGGCCCGATTAATGATCAACCGCACCGGGGAACCGCCAGGCGACCAGCGTCTGAATCCAGCTGGGCCGATCTGCCCTCGGATGGTCAACGGGAGCGCTGCCGTCTGACCCGACTCGCCACCGCGATCACGATCCCGACCAGGAGCACTGCGCCGACCACGACCAGCCACTGGAAACCCTGCCGGGTCGTGTCGTTGCGCTGGGCTGCGAGCTGGCCGGCCACCGACGCGGATTGAGGGTCGCTCCCCGACGGCGGCGCAGCGCTGGGCGCCGGGGGCCCCTGCGCTTCCCTACCGGGCGCCCCGGCCGCCTGCGGTGTCCCGGCGGGCGGCGCCGGTGAGTCCGGCGCAGCCGCGGATCCGTCCCCGGCCTGTGCCCGCTCCGGGGGTGGCGGTCCGATCGGCTTCGCCGCTCCCAACGCCTCATAGTGGGTTGGGCCGGTGAACTGCACCGATCCGGTGAACTCCCCGTAGCTGTCCAGGGTCAGATGGTTGATGCACAGGACGGTGATGTCGTAACGGCCGCCGAGCGTGGCGTGGTTCCGGTTGGCGTAGTCCCGTGGAATCAGCATGAAGTAGGCGTCGAACCCGAAGCTGTGCGACATGCCTGCTTTGGTGTTGGACGTGACGACCTGGCCATCCGGCGGGAAACCCGGGCCCTTCATCGTGGCGTAGAACGCGTTGGCCTTGGTCGGGCAGCCCGCCGAGGTGTGTACCCGGATCGGGCTCAGGTCGGTACCCGAACCGGGGATGACGATCAATCCGCCGATCGGATCGGCCTGCGCGGGCGCCGCGCTCTCGACCAGCCAGATCCCACTGGCCAGCGCGAGTGCCGATGCCAGCGTCAGCACCATCGATCTACTGGAGCGGCGCATGCGGGACCTCCGGGTTCACGGGCCCTTCTGGACCCTGGCCGGGGCGGCCGTCACGGCGACGCCGCAGCGTGCGCCACACCAGCACGGCGAGCCCGAGCGCGACGAGCAGTGTCAGCAGTGCCCACGGCACGGCCGCGAACGTGTCGCTGGCGGCCGCGACCGGCAGTACCGGGTCCTGGTCACCGGGCGGCGGGATGGGGTCCACCCGCACTGCTGCGGTGTCCCAGAAGGCTGGCAGCACGCCGTCGACATCGGAGGTCACCGACACGGAACTGCCAGGCAACAGTTGTGGGATGTCGGGCAGCCGGGGACCCTCTGCAGTGGACCCCCAGGGCGTGCGCACCTGGAGCCGCTGTGATCCCTGCAGGCGCAGGTTGCCGATGTTGTGCACGGTGTATGTCACGGTTGTCCGACCGTGGCCGACCGGGTTGAGCGTCTGGTGGAAAGTGCTGTCGAGGCCCTCGATCTTCAGCGCGGGGCGAAGGTCGCCCGGCACGCGAAGGTAGATCCGGGTGCCGACCCGCTTGTCAACCAGGATCCGGTCACCCTTGGCGTCGACCTGTTCGGAGGTGAGCGAGGCGACGATGCCGGCGGAGTGGTCTCCCGGCGACGCCTTGTCCGGGACGGACAGCGTGAACGGCACGATCGCGGTAGCCCGGGCAGCAACCGAGACACTGTTCATCGCGGTTGCGGCCCAGGCTCCGACGTCGATGGACGGATGGCCGAACGCGAGCAGGTCGTATCCCCCGTTAGAGGTGTTGAATGCGTCGGCGGCGTACACCCGCAGCGTCAGCGGGATATCGCTGATGTTGGTGACCGCGACGAAATCCTTGATCACCGAACCCGGTGCCGCGGTGTAGCTGAGCCGGGGGCGATCATCGGGCCCCTTCGCCGTGGCTGGGCGGATGCCGAAGGTCACCGGCTGGGATGGATCTAGCGCCGCGATCGGGATCGGCGGCTGGGCCGGATCGGCGAAGGCTGAGGTCACCGGGGCCAGCAACCCCAGGGCGACCGTGATCAGGACGCCGGAATGGAACAGTCGATTCATGGGTGTGCTCCCCAGCCATGGGTGGAAACCGGTGTGAGAGCACCGGTTCCCACCCACGGGCGGTCCTTAGATGGCGGTCAGGGTGAGAGTTGCGTTGTAGGTGCCCGCCGGTGTTGATGTGGGCGCGTTGAGGTTGAGCAGGGCATCCAGATGCGCGGTGCCGGTGCCCGCATTGGGGGCCGCCGTGGCCAGCGTCCGGCTGGTGGAAAGGCCTGTAGTCGGAGTGGCTGTTGGCGCGATGCCGTTGTCCGGCGCGATCGTGCCGCCGGCTGCGACGGTCTGGCTGGCAGCGCTGTCGACCACGTTCGGTGTCCAGCCCAGGTTGCCCCCGTTAATCTTGTTGGGGGTCGGGGTTGCGCCGTCGCTGAAGTCGCTCACCTGGCCGGACACTGTCCAGCCGGGGTTACCGGCTCTGGTGTCGGTCACGGTGACCGGGTTGATCCTGCCGCTGGTTTGTAACAACGTGCCGGCAGAGTTCAGCACCGGCGGCTGCAAGACCACGTTCGTGTTGGCGACACTGATCACCAACGAACCCGCCGCGATCGTGGTGGTGATCGTTTCCGTTGCCGAAGGTGCCGTCCCAGTCACCGAAAACGTCGTGGGCTGCGACGATGACGGAGCGAAGGCGGCTGGGTCGGTCGGGACGAAGTTGGCGGTCAGCTGGTGTGCGCCTGCCGACAAGGTCGTCGTGGAGGTCGTCGCGGTCCCGTTGGTGACGGGAACTGCGGCGCCGAGGAGGTTGTTCCCGTCCTTGAACTGAATGTTGCCGGCCGCGGTGGTCGGCGTCACGTTGCCGGTCAAGGTCACCGCAGCGCCTTGATTAACCGGGCTGCTCGGAGTCACCGTCAGCGTGGTAGTCGTTGGCGGCGAGTTGATTACGAAGGTCACCGCTGGAGACGTCGACCCCGCGAGGGTGGTGCTGCCGGTGGGGGGGATAAACACCGCTGTCAACTGGTGCGACCCGCCGGTCAACGTCGACGTGGGCGTCGATGCAGTGCCACCGGTGACGGTCACTGGGGTGCCGATGTTGGTGGTCCCGTCCTTGAACTGCACGGTGCCCGTCACCGCGGCATTGTTCGGACCGGGGCTGACCACCGCATTGAGCGTCACTGTGGTTCCCGGGCTGACCGGGGAGGCCGGTGACGTGGTCAGCACGGTGCTGGTTTGCGTGACGGGATCAGTGGTGCTGTACGCGGTCGGGGTGGAGAAGTACACCGCGCTGGTGAAGGTGGCGCCGGCAATAGGTGTGCCGAAGCTATCGGAGAGGCACTGTGCGGTGAGGTCGTACTCACCCGGTTGCAGGGTCTTGCTGCGCTCGATGGCTGCGAGCTGCAAGGATTTCTTGAAAGTGAGGTCGAACGGGTCGGTCGTCGAGAAGCCGCCGACGGGATGGCCCGTGGTAGTGATCGGGTAAGGATTGGTGGAATCGAAGGTCTGGGACGCCGGCGCTGTCCCGATCGGCCCAAGGATCGTCATGTTGACGTTGGTCGCGGTAGCCGGGCAGCCGGCGGCGGTATGCGCCGACATGGCGGTCGTATCGCTGCCGGTCGCCGGGGTAATGACGAGGCTGCCCAAGCCACCAGCTGGCGGCGCGGCGTTGGCCACCCCACCCACCAGCAACGCTGCACCGGCCACGGCGGCCACTACGGCCCCCGACGTGAGCCGGGTCAAGAGTGCATTTCTACGCACGATGTGGCTCTTTTCTTTTCAGCCTTGACCTTCGACTAAGGAGACGGAGTGGACTGGATCGTGGTCGCACCGCAGTTCGGGTTCAGGTTGAAGCCATTGCGCTGGATCGTCGGGCCGTTGCTGCACACCGCGGAGCTGGATCCGACGAACACGGTGCTCGTGGGCGCGACCCCGAGCTGACTGGTGGGAACGACGTTGTAGACGTCGCGCGACATCGTCGAGTTGTTGTTGAGGATCGCCGGACTGATGGCGTCGATCGATCCGAGAACCGCGTTTCCGTGTTTGTCGGCCACCACGTTGTTGACCTGAGCGAGGTACGGCGCGGACGAATACGTGATGATCTGCGACGGATCAGTCAGGACGCGACCGTCATTGGCCAGCAGCGGCAGCCCGGTGGCCGGATCGGTGTCCTTGATGCAGGTGTGGCCCGTCTGAGTGACGAGATTCGCCGCATCGGTGATACCAAGCTTCTTCAGGAAGAACGTCCGGTTCCCGGCACCGAACCCTCCCAATAGCGGGTGAACGGACGGGACCTGGCAGTTGTAAATCTTTGTCAGGTCAGCGGTGGACAGGTCCCTGCCGATGGAGCTGTCGTCGCGAATGGCGTAGGTGAGCGCATCCACCGCGAACGGGATGTAGGTCAAGCCGGGCCCCTGGCGGGTGGCGGAGTCGTTGGTCACCACGCGAGCGAAGTCCACACAGTGGTCATTGGCCCGCAGCGACGCAGTCAGCGCGTCGGTGCCGGCACCACCTTGCGCGGGCCGGGCGATTGTGCAATTGCCCGTGCTCTTGGTGGTGATATTGCTTGGTTGCGGGGCGTTGTCGTAGGAAGCAATGATCTTGGTGCCGTTGCTGTCCTTGATGATGTCGGACAGGGCGTTCATCACGCCTTGAGTAGTCTCCGCACCGACCCCGGCGAGTTGCCGGAACGTTGGCGTCCCGTTGGGATCGGCCATCGCCGTCCCGATGGTGAGGGTGAGTGTCGCCATACAAACGCCGGCGGCTAGGAGCAAGCTCCTCTTTCGCATCGTTGGTATCCTTATCCACGCAGGGATGCACGGACTGCTGTCCGGGCACGCACGCTCAGCGACAGGCGAATCAGTGGCATGCCAACCACGCCTTCACTGAGTTCTTGCACAGAGAGTCGGTCGGGCGGTGATCGGGAGCTGGAGACTCCCGGTCACCGCTCGGGCGGCGTCACCTCCTTCCTCGGGCGGCGTCGTAGCCCGGTGCTGACGAGGTGCATCACCGGCGCGGACGTCGCCGCCAGCGCGCCGCCGATGAGGATCACCAGGATCAAGGCGCCCACCGCGGGCGCGGGCAGCGACGGTGTGCGTCCCACGCGCGCGACCGGTTGCTGGGCCACGTTCGGCGCTGGACCACTGGCCCGCTGGGTTGTGATGCCCTGCGGCGCATTAGCTCCGCCGCTGGTGCGAGTCCCGGTTGTACCCGAGCTCGTCGCCGCTACGCCGGCGCCTCCGGCCGCACGTGCGCCGCTGGCCGCGCCCCCGGCGCTAGTGGCCGGTCCGGCAGTGGTCTTGCCCGCCTGCGCCTCGATGGTGGTTGCCGCGGCGATCGTCTGCGCTTTGAGCTGGTCGGGCAGCGGCACCATGCCCAACGGGAGCTGACCGGGTTCAATACCCGGGTTCTGGCCCGGGCCACCTGCGTAACGTAAGAAGGTGGCGTAGTCCTTGCCGGCTGCCGCGTCCAAGGTGGACGGCGCGGTGACTGCATAGCTCAGCGCGGTCAGTGGGTAGGCCGCGGGGTCGGTTGTAAGAGGGTCCGGAGCCAGTACGCCCGGTACCGCGCTGGGCTTCATGGCATTTTCACCGGCCAGCAGGCTTGCGGTGGTGGGGGCGACAAATTTCCCAGCCGCGTTGCGCAGCGCCGCGGTTGGCAGGCCGTACCGGGTAGCCGTGGCCACATCCACCACCGCGAGCAGGGCTTGATGGCCAGGGTCCTGTCGTTCGATCTTCTTCGACACCGTTGTCTTACCGTCGGGTGCAAGCACGGTCGTCCGCGCCTGGGTGTCGCCGCGGCTGGCCGAGCGGCCAGCGTCGTGCATGTCGATGGTGAACGGGTGGGCATCCAGCGTGCAGAAGGTTCCTTTGATGTCGTTGCTGATGAAGGCGTCGACGCAGTTCTGGTCGTTGCGGGGGAACGTGGACGTCGGCAGCGCGAGGCCCTTGTTGGCGGGGTTGACCACCATTCCCCAGTTGTCCGGTGTACCTGCGATGAACTCCCTCGCGTCTTTGTCGGCCTTGACCCAGCTCCACAGCAGCGATGTGACGTCCGAGCCGTCGAGCTGCACGAGCGCGTCCGGCGGCTGGCTGTCCGCGGTATCCGCGAAGCCCTTGTACCCGGGGTTGAGTTCGAGGAACTCGGGGTCGCCCGTCAGACCGAACGGGTTGTGCTGCAGATAATCCGGGGAGCCCACCACCGCGCCCTGATAGGACTGGGTGAGCAGCTTGGCCACCAGCCGTGGCGTGAGTGTCATCGACTCAAACCGCTGGCCGGCGAGCTTGAGAAGGTCGGGAGGCGCGTTACTCGGCGGCTGGTGCTCGACGTTGAAGGCGATGGCCAGTCCGGACAGCCCAACCGGTGCGTAGGCCAGCGGAGGGACCGCCGCCTGATCGGGTGGAATGGGATTGGTCACCAAGGCCAGCCCGGGCGTGCTGCCATCGATCACCTTGTTGCGGCTCACGTCGTCGGAAAGCTGGGTATAGCTGTACAGGGCGCCACTGCTGTCGGCGCACAGTGCCGGTTGCCAGCTGCTGACCGCGTCGGCCGCAAGCTCGTGACCGACCAGGCGGCGTTCGGCGGCGCCGATCGGGCAGGCCTTGCCCACCGGTAGGAACTCAAGCGGGACTTCGAGCTTCTTATCCCAGTTGGTCTGGCTCAGTGGCGAGGAATCTAGCCGGTCGAAGTTGCTACCGTGGCGAGTCGTGCCGTCCACCTCCGTGGTGCCGCGCGGCACGATCACCAGCCAGCAGGGTCGGCCCACGGTGGCGGTCCCTGTGGTGAGCGGGTCGCCGCAGCCCAGGCCGGCGGCCTGCCGCACGGTCTCGATCTCGAAGAACTGCTCGCCGCTGCCATCGCCATGGGTGCTGCCCAGCGGGATCTCGTTGGTGACCTGAGAGTCGAAGAAGTCATTGCTGTTGGATTGGGCTGCCTCAGTCTCAGCTGGCCGGGGGTGTCCCACCGCCCAGAACGGCACGTAGACATTCTGAAAGCTGCCTGGGACCTGCTTGATCTTCTCTAGCGGATCCACCAGGTTGGCGCCGTAGTTGACCTGCCGGGACCGCACGAAACTGCCGGCGCTCGGCGAGTTCTGGGTGCTCGACCCGCCGAACTGGCACTGGGTCCGATCCGGGCCGTTAGGGTCGTCGCCCCAGCACTGCATGATCTGCAGGTAATTGACCCCGAAATCGCCGCTAGACGGCTGCGTTGATACGCCGCCAGTCCAGGTCCAGGATACGGCGACCGT
This sequence comes from Mycobacterium sp., assembly GCA_036273805.1. Lineage (GTDB taxonomy): Bacteria > Actinomycetota > Actinomycetes > Mycobacteriales > Mycobacteriaceae > Mycobacterium. The sequence continues at coordinate 948 of DASUGW010000110.1, read as the reverse complement.
TTGGTTGATCAGGTTTTTGGTCTGGCTGACCGTCACTTTAAGGTTCGCGAACTCGCCCTTCCCGGATACTGTGACCGGCGAGTCACCTGACGCTGGATCCGCAGCGGTGGCCGATGCCGGCAGGGAGCCGGGCAGGACACTGATCATGGCCGCGCCCAGCACCATCGCCAGTAGCGCTGCCACCACTCGGTGCCCGCTCATGGCAGGGGCCCTTCTTGGGGCCCTTCTCGGCTGCGCATGGAACGCGCCACGAGCGGTGGCCCGAGCACCAGCGCGAGCAGCAGGACCGCAGCGAGCAACGCCAGCACCATTTGGCGCCGGTTGTCGGCGCTATCAACGGACACCGGTATGGCGGAGGCGCCGGTGGAGCCAGAATCCGCCAGCGCAGTGCCACCGATCACCTGGCCGGTGTCGGGGTCGATGACTGCAGCCGACCCGCCACCCGGGCCTGCTGTGCCCCCGAGCGCCGAAGCACCGTCGGTCGTGCCGCCGGCTCCTCCGTTAGTGGCGCTGCTTGCCGTGGCGCCCGCAGAGGTCGTAGCGGCCGTGCCACCACCGGTTATCGGCGTCAACGCCAGGGCCCCGCCAGTGCCGGTTGCGCACTGCTGCGACGCCCCTAGCTTGTCGCACGGGCTAGGCTGCGGCGCGTTCTTGGCCACCAGATTCTGCCCGTCCGGGGAGACCGTCGGGTTGTTGCAGTGGGCCAGGTTGTTGGGGTCCAGTTTCTTCGTCGAGTTGGGAATCTGGTTGATCTGAACCACGCCGGCCTGCACGAGGTTGATCGGCAGCGGCGAGTAGCCCAAGGTCTCGGCCTGCTGCTGCCCCTCGCACAGGAAGTAGGCGGCGAAATCGGAGAGCGTGGCGCCTTTGTCAGGGCTGAAGTTCGCGGTGGTGTCCTTTGGGATGATCATGTAGCTGTAGCTGGACAGCGGATAGGTCCGCGGGTCG
>DASUGW010000109.1:0-7091 GCA_036273805.1 Mycobacterium sp. | reverse complement strand
TGCCCGACGACGGTCGCGATGTCACGCAGCGGAGTGTCGATCGGCGGGTTGTGGCCGACCACGACGATCTTCAGGTCGATACCGTCGTTGCGGGCATCGTTGACAACCTGCCGCAGGGCCGGTTGGTCGGCGGCCGGTGCGCTGACGCCATCGGCGGCGACCTGCGCCTTGACCGCGTTGATGTCGATCTCGGGCGGAACATAGCTGGGGAACGGCACCTGCAGCCCAACGGTGTCCGGCCCGGCCATGGCTGTCCTCCTGATGTGGCTGCGTTGTCCCCGAAGGGCCGACTCCTACACTTGCCGTCGCCACGATCGCGACGGGCGGCGGGTTTCAAAGTACGGGATGACGCGGCACCACCCGCAGACGCCACGCACCGCGGCGTCGCCGGCCCCGATATTTCCCAGAGTTCACGCCCGGCCGGTAGCACCGTGCGTCCCGGAAGAGAAGACTGAGCGAGGGTGCCCTGCAGCCCCTTGACCCCCTCCTAATGCAGTACGCGCGTACTGTTAGGATGGCCGCAGATTGCAGACACAGCCCGTCTGCGACGACAACTAAACGCCGGGAGTTGATGTGACCAGCAAGAATTCCTTTGGAGCGCGAGACACGCTCAAGGTCGGAGACAACAGCTACGAGATCTACCGCCTCGATGCGGTACCCGGTACCAAGAAGCTCCCCTACAGCCTCAAAGTCCTCGCCGAGAACCTGCTGCGCACCGAGGACGGTGCGAACATCACCAAGGACCACATCGAGGCCATCGCCAACTGGGATCCGAACGCCGAACCGAGCATCGAGATCCAGTTCACGCCGGCCCGCGTGCTGATGCAGGACTTCACCGGCGTGCCGTGCATCGTCGACCTGGCCACCATGCGCGAGGCCGTCGCGGCCCTCGGCGGCGACCCGGACAAGGTCAACCCGCTCTCGCCCGCCGAGATGGTCATCGACCACTCGGTGATCCTGGACGTGTTCGGCCGCGCCGACGCTTTCGAGCGCAACGTGGAGCTCGAATACGAGCGCAACGGCGAGCGTTACCAGTTCCTGCGCTGGGGTCAGGGCGCGTTCGACGACTTCAAGGTCGTCCCCCCGGGCACCGGCATTGTGCACCAGGTCAACATCGAGTACCTGGCCCGCGTCGTCATGGTGCGCAATGGCGTCGCGTACCCGGACACCTGCGTCGGCACCGACTCGCACACCACGATGGAAAACGGCCTCGGCGTGCTGGGCTGGGGCGTCGGTGGCATCGAGGCCGAGGCGGCCATGCTGGGCCAGCCCGTCTCCATGCTCATCCCCCGCGTCGTCGGCTTCAAGCTGACCGGTGAGATCAAGCCGGGCGTCACCGCCACCGACGTGGTGCTGACCGTCACCGACATGCTGCGCAAGCACGGCGTGGTCGGCAAGTTCGTGGAGTTCTACGGCAAGGGCGTGGCCGAGGTACCGCTGGCCAACCGCGCCACCCTGGGCAATATGAGCCCTGAATTCGGTTCCACCGCAGCGATTTTCCCGATCGACGAAGAGACCATCAACTACCTGCGGCTCACCGGTCGCTCCGAGGAGCAGCTGGCCCTGGTCGAGGCTTACGCCAAGGAACAGGGCATGTGGCACGACCCCAGCCACGAGCCGGTGTTCTCCGAATATATGGAACTCGATCTCTCGACCGTCGTGCCGTCGATCTCGGGCCCGAAGCGTCCGCAGGATCGCATCGAGCTGTCCGACGCGAAGACCGCGTTCCGCAAGGACATCCACAACTACGTCGAAGAAAACCACCCGACCCCCGAGACCAAGCTCGACGAAGCCGTCGAGGAGTCCTTCCCGGCCAGTGACTCGGCGGCGCTGTCCTTCGCCGAAGAGGACGCCGTGATCCCGAACGCGTCCAACGGCTCCTCGGGCCGGCCCTCCAAGCCGGTGACGGTGCGGTCCGCGGACCGCGGTGAGTTCGTGCTCGACCACGGCGCGGTCGTGGTCGCGGGCATCACCAGCTGCACCAACACCTCCAACCCGTCGGTCATGCTGGGTGCGGCACTGCTGGCCAAGAAGGCCGTCGAGAAGGGCCTGACCACAAAGCCGTGGGTCAAGACCAACATGGCGCCGGGCAGCCAGGTCGTCACCGACTACTACAACAAGGCCGGTCTGTGGCCCTACCTGGAGAAGCTGGGCTACTACCTGGGCGGCTACGGCTGCACCACCTGCATCGGTAACACCGGCCCGCTGCCGGACGAGATCTCGACGGCCATCAACGACAACGATCTGTCGGTGGCCGCGGTGCTGTCCGGCAACCGCAACTTCGAGGGCCGTATCTCCCCCGACGTGAAGATGAACTACCTGGCGTCCCCGCCGCTGGTGATCGCCTACGGCATCGCGGGCACCATGGACTTCGACTTCCAGACCGACCCGCTGGGTAAGGACCACGACGGCAACGACGTGTTCCTGAAGGACATTTGGCCTTCGGCCGCCGAGATCCAGGAGACCATCACCTCCTCGATCAACCGGGAGATGTTCACCCAGAGCTACGCAGACGTGTTCAAGGGCGACGAGCGGTGGCAGTCGCTGCCCACCCCGGAGGGCAACACCTTCGAGTGGGACGACGCCTCGACCTACGTGCGCAAGGCTCCATACTTCGACGGCATGCCCGCCGAGCCGCAGCCGGTGACCGATATCAAGGGCGCCAGAGTCCTTGCACTGCTGGGTGATTCGGTGACCACCGACCACATCAGCCCGGCCGGTTCGATCAAGAAGGGCACGCCCGCGGCTCAGTACCTCGAGGCCAACGGCGTGGAGCCCAAGGACTTCAACTCGCTGGGGTCGCGGCGCGGCAAACACGAGGTGATGATCCGCGGCACGTTCGCCAACATCCGGCTGCGCAACCAGCTCCTCGACGATGTCTCCGGCGGCTACACCCGCGACTTCACCCAGGATGGAGGTCCGCAGTCGTTCATCTACGACGCGTCGGTGAACTACCAGAAGGCCGGTATCCCGCTGGTCGTGTTGGGCGGCAAGGAATATGGGTCCGGATCCTCCCGCGACTGGGCGGCCAAGGGCACCGTCCTGCTGGGCGTCAAGGCCGTCATCACCGAGTCGTTCGAGCGCATCCACCGATCCAACCTGATCGGCATGGGCGTCATCCCGCTGCAGGTCCCGGCCGGCGAGTCGGCGGCGAGCCTCAAGCTTGACGGCACCGAGACCTACGACATCGCGGGCATCGAGGAACTCAACAGCGGCAAGACGCCGAAGACCGTCAAGGTGACGGCAAAGAAGATTGCGGAAGACGGCACAGTGTCTTCAGCAGTCGAGTTCGACGCGGTGGTTCGCATCGACACCCCTGGCGAGGCGGACTACTACCGCAACGGTGGCATCCTGCAGTACGTGCTGCGGAACATGCTGAAGTCCGGTAAGTAAGCGCGCACCGGCTTCATGCCCAGAGTCAGCGAGGACCATCTGGCGGCTCGCCGCCGCCAGATCCTGGACGGCGCCCGTCGCTGCTTCGCCGAATACGGCTACGACAAGGCGACGGTGCGCCGCCTCGAACACAGCATCGGCCTGTCCCGGGGTGCTATCTTCCACCACTTCCGGGACAAGGACTCGCTGTTCTTCGAACTCGCCCGCGAGGACGCCGAGCGGATGGCCGATGTGGCCACCCGCGAGGGTCTGATCCAGGTTATGCGCGACCTCCTGGCCGCTCCGGAGGAGTTCGACTGGCTGGCAACGCGTTTGGAGATCGCCCGCAAACTGCGCAACGACCCGGTCTTCAATCGCGGGTGGGCGGAGCGGTCTGCGGAGTTGTCGGCGGCCACCCATGACCGGCTGGTCCGGCAGAAGGAGGCCGGCCGGCTGCGCGACGACGTCCCCGGAGAGGTGCTGCAAACCTATCTGGATCTGGTGCTCGACGGACTAGTTGCTCGACTGGCCTCCGGCGAAGATCCGCAGCAGCTCGGCGCCGTCCTCGACCTGGTGGAGGATTCGGTCCGCCAGCGGTAACGCGGGTTGTTCTCACCGAGCAGGCGCAAAGTTGCCCGAGAGACAGGTGAGGCACAGAAACTTTGCGTCTGCTCGTCGAAGCGGGGAACTTTGCCACCGACGCGTCGGTTTCACGTTAATTGCTTAAGGAAATCGTTGCCGTCGACGACGCCACTGTCGACCTCATCCGACATGGGAACGATTGGCCAGAAAATAGTGCAGCGCGTCAATTTGCTTGCTATAACAATGTCCAGCTACCACCCAGTGCGGCGGCGCAATGTTCACAGATGAATCGGGGGATCGTGGCGAGCAGCCATCGTGTAGGCAAACGTGTCAAGGGCTCGGCGCAGCGCAAGCGTGGTACCCATCAGGGGGGATCCCGCCATCGTCAGCCGTACGGCTGGCTTGGCGCCGGGGTGATCACCCTGGGCATTGGCGCAGCGATCACCGGCGCGACTGGAGTCGCCCACGCCGACGGCGACTCCGGCACCGGTACGAATTCTCCGGGGACGCAAGCACATTCACCGGTCACCTCGGCGTCGCCACGATCCGGTCAACAACCCGGAAGCCTAGCAGCGGCGAAGGCGGCAGCCAGAGCGGCCAGACAGGGCGCGGCGCCGGTAGCGATCCCCAGCCCGGCGGACGACGGCGCGCTCATCCCCAAGGCTGATACGAAAACTACTGGCCGGCAAACACAGTTGGCCCTCGCTGCAACATTGCCGGATTCTGCGTCACCAGCACCGGTCGCAACCCGGCGATCGGCACTGGCCGGCAAAGCTGAGATCGCATCGAGGGCAAGCGGTATCGCGGCGGCACCGTTGACCCATCCACGGACAGTGCTGTCGTTAGCGAAGATCCCGATCGACCACCAAGCCGGCACCGACACACCCGGGACCGACACGTCCACGCCCGCCGACACGGCACCGTCGGCACCGGCAGCGGCCACGGTCGCCGTCGACCTCCCCTCCGCTTCACCAGCAACGGGCGGGGACACGCCAACGACTCCCGCCGGCGATATCGCCGTCGGGGTCCTGGCCGTCGCATTCCGCCGCCTCACCGGGGAGGCCACCCCCGGTATCGCCGAGACCGCCACCGGGCAGACCACGAGCCAGACCCAGGACCCGACCCCGGCAACCGCGACCACTCCCGCGCCCACCGCGGCCACCAGCTCCGCAGTGATCGCCTCCCTACATGTCGGCAATCTCCCGGTGAAGATCGCCGTCAGTCCGGACGGCAAACGCGCGTACGTCGTCAACGAACTCGACAACACCGTGTCGGTGATCGACACCGCCGCTAACACGGTCATCACCGTGATCGACGTCGCTACTCCGCCGACTGCCGTGGCGGTCAGCCCGAGCGGCACTCGCGTCTACATCGCCGGCGCCGACCAGACCACCGGCGAGGCCACCGTCACAGTCATCGACACCACCACGAACGCCGTCATCGGCAACCCGATCACCGTCGGGTCGTATCCGTGGGATCTGACAGTTAGCCCCGACGGCAAACGCGTCTACGTAACCGGCACCGACGAGACCACCGACGACGGCACCGTGACGGTCATCGACACCACCACGAACGCCGTCATCGGCAACCCGATCACCGTCGGAACCGGCCCCACCGCCGTGGCAGTCAGCACCGATGGTGCCCGCCTGTACGTCACAAATTCGGGTGACAACACCGTATCGGTGATCAATACCGCCACCAGCGCCGTCATCGGCAACCCGATCAGCGTCGGAGCCGACCCCACCGCGGTGGCAGTCAGCCCCGATGGCACACGTCTCTACGTCGCCAACCTCGGGGACTTCGTCAACGGCCACGACGGCACGGTGTCGGTGATCGACACCGCCAGCAACACCGTCATCGGCGACCCCATCGAGGTCGGCTTAGCCCCGACCGCTCTGGGGATTAGCCCGGACGGCACCCGCCTCTATGTCTCGAACGGCGGGGTCAGCGTCGACGATAAGGGCAACACCATCTACAACACCGGCACTCTGTCGGTGGTCGACACCGCCACCAACAAGGTGCTCGGCCGCTCCGTCAAGGTCGGCACGTTCCCGTATTCAGTGGCGGTCAGCCCCGACGGCACCCGCCTCTACGTCACCCTCCTCGGAGATGACAACGCCACCTCCGGCACCGTCGCGGTCGTCGATGCCACCGCCATCGCCAACGGCGGAACCGCCGCCGGTTCGAACAACAATGTGTTCGCCGCGGTCGCAACGGCCGTGCAGCGGCTTGTCGGCGGCATCGTGTCCGCGATCTCGAACACGGTCGGTGTCGTGACCACCGCCATCGTCAACGCGGTGAAGGGCATCGTCAACGCCGTCACCGATCTGTTCGCGGCAGCCGCAGCAACCCCCGAACCTGCTGCTGCCACCTATTCGGTGGTCGCCACCATCCCCGTCGGCTCCGAGCCGGCGCGTATTGCCCTCAGCTCTGACGGCACCCGCGCCTATGTCATAAACGCTGACGAAAGTGACGGCACCGGCACCATCACGGTGATCGACACTGCGACAAACAAGGTCGTCGGCACATCGATCACCATCGGGAATGTGCCGCAGGGCTTGGTGGTCAGCCCCGACGGTAAAAGCCTTTACGTCACCAGCCTCGACGTAACCACCGGTATCGGCACCGTGACGGTGATCAACACCGCGACAAACAAGGCCATCGGCACACCGATCACCATCGGAATCATCTCAGGTTTCTCCAATGGTCTGGCCGTCAGTCCCGACGGCAAAAGCCTCTACGTCACCGGCACCGATGCGGATACAGGCACCGGCATCGTGACGGTGATCAACACCGCCACCAACTCGATCATCGGCTCACCGATCACCGTCGGGAATTATCCAGCTGCCCTGGCGGTCAGCCGCGACGGCACCCGCCTCTACGTCACCAATGCATTCAACGTCACCGCCGGCGACAACGGCGAATTCACAGTCAACCCCGGCACCGTCTCGGTGATCGACACCACTACTGACGCGATGATCGGGAACCCCATCGACGTCGGCAACTCCCCGCTGGGTATCGCGGTCAGCCCCGACGGAAAACGGATCTACGTCATGGACGTCGGTCTCAACTTCGAAGGGGCCAGCCTGTCGTACGGCCCTGGCTCAGTGACCGTCATCGACACCACCACCAGCAGC
>DASUGW010000108.1:0-8800 GCA_036273805.1 Mycobacterium sp. | reverse complement strand
ACACCAACGGACGCAGCCAAGAACACCAGCGCCACCAACATCAGTCGGACGAGTACGCCGATCTTCATCGAAGATGTCAGTCCAACTGCTCGCTGACTTCGGAATCCGTCACCGAAATACCCTGCGCAGCAATCCATCCGGTGATCTGGCGAGCGATGTGCCGATCTGTCAGACCGACGTTCGAGAGCACCTCACTACGCGAAGCGTGCGCCAGGAATTCCTGCGGCACGCCGACATCGCGGCACGGCACGTCGATCTCGGCGCGGCGCAGCGCGGCCGACACCGCCGAACCGATACCGCCGGCCACGCCGTTGTCCTCCACCGTGACCACCAGTTTGTGGTTACGCGCCAGGGTGCCCACACCCTCGGGAACGGGCAGCACCCAGCGCGGGTCGACGACCGTGGCGCCGATGCCCTGCGTGCGCAGCCGTTCGGCGACGCTGAGCGCCATGCCGGCCATCGACCCGACCGCCACCAGCAGCACGTCGGCAGTCAGACCGTCGGACGGCAGCGCCAGCACATCGACACCCGCCGTCCGCTTGACGGCCGGAATGTCCTCGCCGACATCACCTTTCGGGAAGCGCAGCGCGGTCGGTCCGTCGTTGACGGCCAGCGCCTCGCGTAGTTCCTCACGCAGGGATGCCGCGTCCCTGGGCGCGGCGACCCGCATTCCGGGCACGATGCCCAGAATCGACAGGTCCCACATGCCGTTGTGGCTGGCGCCGTCGGACCCGGTGACACCGGCCCGATCGAGCACGAGCGTGACCGGCAGCTTGTGCAGCGCCACGTCCATCATCAGCTGGTCGAAGGCCCGGTTGAGGAATGTGGAGTAGATCGCCACCACCGGGTGCATACCGCCCATCGCGAGCCCGGCGGCCGAGGTCACCGCGTGCTGCTCGGCAATGCCGACGTCGAACACCCGATCCGGATAGCGCTGCCCGAAGGCCGCCAAACCCGTGGGCCCGGCCATGGCGGCGGTGATCGCCACGATGTCGCGGCGCTTACCTGCCAGCCGGATCAGCTCATCGGAGAACACCGATGTCCAGCCCAGCGCCGTCTCCGAGGTGGCCAACCCGGTGGCGGGGTCGATGACCCCACAGGCGTGCATCTGCTCGGCTTCGTCGGCCTCGGCGGGACCGTATCCCATGCCCTTGCGGGTGACGACGTGCACGATCACCGGGGCGTTGAACCCGCGGGCGTGCCGCAGCGCGTTCTCCACTGCGTGCTCGTCGTGACCATCGATCGGACCGACGTATTTCAGCCCGAGGTCGGTGAACATCGCCTGCGGCGACAACGCATCCTTGATCCCGACCTTGACGCTGTGCATGCACTGATAGCACAGCTCCCCGATGAGCGGGACGCCACGAACGACGTCCTTGCTCTTCTCGAGGAACTTCTCGTATCCCGGCTGCAGCCGCAGCGTTGCCATGTGGTCGGCGAAACCACCGATGGTGGGCGCGTAACTGCGGCCGTTGTCGTTGACGACGATCACCACCGGCCGGTGGCTGGTGGCGATATTGTTCAGCGCCTCCCAGCACATGCCCCCCGTCAGCGCGCCGTCACCGACGACCGCGACGACATGGCGGTTGCGGTGCCCGCTCAACTCGAATGCCTTGGCCATCCCGTCTGCATAGGACAACGCGGTCGACGCATGACTGGACTCGACCCAGTCATGCTCGCTCTCCGCGCGACTGGGATAACCCGAGAGGCCGTCCTTCTTGCGCAGGGTGTCGAAGTCGGCGGCGCGACCGGTGAGCATCTTGTGTACGTAGGCCTGATGACCGGTATCGAAGATGATCGGGTCGTGCGGTGAGTCGAATACCCGGTGCAGCGCTAGCGTCAACTCGACGACGCCGAGATTGGGCCCCAGATGACCACCGGTGGCAGCCACCTTGTGGATCAGGAATTGCCGGATCTCGGTCGCCAGATCTGTCAGCTGTGTCTGGGAAAGGTGCTGCAGATCTGCGGGACCGCGGACCTGTTCAAGCATCCCGTCAGTCTACGCAACGAAACGGCGATCAGTCGCGGCGGCAACGGTAGACGTCGGGCACACCGTCACCGTCGGCGTCGAGGGTCTCCGCGGCGTGGATACGCCGGTAGGCGCGGTTTCGGGACAGCAGCACCACCGCAGCCAGCACAGCTGCGGTGATACTCGCCACCAAGACCCCGACCTTTACATGGTCGCCGTCGGGCGTACTGAAACCGAACGCCAATTCTCCGATGAGTAACGAGACTGTGAATCCGATGCCGGCTAGCAGTGAAACTCCCAATACGTCGCGCCAAGCGAGCTCACCGTCGAGCTCGGCACGGGTGAACCGGGCCAGCAGATAGGTGGTGCCGAACACGCCGATGGGTTTACCGAGAACCAGACCGGCCAGCACCCCGAGCGTCACCGGGCGGGTCAAGGAGTCGAGCAGACCCGACCAGCCGCCCATCGTGACGCCCGCCGCGAAGAACGCGAAGACCGGGATCGCGAAGCCGGCCGACACCGGCCGCACGATGTGCTCGAAGTGTTCGGTGGCGGCGTGCCGACCCAGAACCGGGACGGTGAAGCCGAGGGCCACCCCGGCGACCGTCGCGTGGATACCGCTGAGGTGAACCAGCTCCCAGGTGGCGACGGCCAGCGGTAGCAGCACCCACCACCGGTGCACTCCCCGTTGCACGGCAAGCGCGAAGAGACCACCGGGTATCAGCGCGCCCAGCAGCGGCAGCACCGAGACATGACTCGTGTAGACCACCGCGATCACCAAAATCGCCAACAGGTCGTCGACAACGGCGAGCGTCAGCAGGAACACCCGCAGCGCGGAGGGCAGGTGACTGCCGACCACAGCCAGCACCGCGACGGCGAACGCGATATCCGTGGCCGTGGGCACCGCCCACCCGACAAGCGTGCCACCGGAGCCCGCTGCGATGTTGACGATGATGAACAGCGCGGCCGGAACCACCATGCCGCCGACGGCGGCCACGATCGGCAGCAGCGCGCGTGACGGGTTACGAAGATCCCCGGCGACGAACTCCCGTTTCAGCTCGAGCCCGACGACAAAGAAGAAGATGGCCAGCAGCCCGTCCGCAGACCAGGTGGCAAGGTTGAGATGCAGGTGCAGCGATTCGGGCCCAATCGCATAGGAAGCCAGGTGGTGGTAGGCCGCCGACCACGGCGAGTTGGCCCACAGCAGCGCCACGGCGGCGGCGACCAACAGGATGAGGCCGCCGATGGTCTCGTCCCGCAGAACATGAGCGACTCGCGTCGCCTCCCGCCAGGAGCCACGCGTGAGGATGTGTCGGATCGTGGGCTCGGACAACGGTTCCACCTCGGTCAGGGCACTGCGTATCGGCGCCGACCAGACTTCCCGGCACACCCGCTCTATAAGGTAGCAATCGTCAAGATTCGGCGCTGCCTCATCAAGATTGCGCGTGGATGACGGACGCGGTGTGCGGCGCCGGGCAAGCCTGCCGGACGCAAGGAACGCCGAATCAACGGACGAGCAGTGCGACGCATTCGACGTGATGGGTGAGCGGGAACGCGTCAAACGCGCGCACCCGTTCCACCGTGTAGCCCTGAGCACGGTACAGACCGATATCACGCGCGAATGACGCTGCCTCACAACCGATATGAATGACCCGCGGAACCGCGGCGGCAGCCAGCAGATCGATCACCTCACGGCCGGCGCCGGTGCGCGGCGGGTCCAGTACCGCGAGCCCGGCGGCCGGCAGCCCCGGCAACGCACGCCGCACCGAATCGGTGACGAACCGCACCTGCGGCAGATCTGCCAGTGCGGCCCGGCCCGCTTTGGAGCCCGCCCGCGACGTATCCACGGACAGCACCTGCCCCGCGGGACCGACCGCCCCGGCCAGCGTGGCGGCGAATACCCCGGCACCGCCGTAAAGATCCCACACTGTCATACCGGAATCGACTGCGGCCCAATCGAATACCAACTGACTATAGGTTTCGGCGGCCTGCCGGTGGGCCTGCCAAAACGCCGTCACCGGCAACGACCAGGACCGCTGCCCCACCCGCTGGACGCCCTCGTAGGCGCCCTCGACGACCCGGGTACGACGGTGCTGGCCGCCGCAGACCACATGCCGCGCCCCGTCGTCGTCGCGCACCACATGCACCTGATCCCCGGGCCGAAACCCGTCCTCGGGCAGTGCGTCGAGCATGCCGGCCGGCACCTGCGCGCAATTCAGATCGGCGACCAACGCGTCGCTGTGGTAGCGGTGATAGCCGGGCCGGCCGTCCGCGCCGACGGCGAGCCGCACCCGGGTGCGCCAACCGGTGGACCCAGCGTCGCCGACGGCCTCCGCGCTTCCCGCCCAGTCGAACCCGCCCAGGCGTGCCAGCTGATTGGCCACCACCTCGCCCTTGATCGCCCGCAGGGCGGCGGGTTCTGCGAACGCCATGTCGCAGCAGCCGGCACCGTCGGCCCCCGAGATCGGGCACAGCGGATCGATCCGATCGCGCGATGCCTCGATGATGTCGAAAGCCTCGGCATGCCAATAGGATCCGCGCTGGTCGACAATTCGCGCCCGAACCGTCTCGCCCGGCATCGCATACCGGACGAACACCACCCGGCCGTCATGACGGGCGACGCAGCTGCCGCCGTTGGCGGGCGGGCCCGCCGTCAGCGTCAGTGTGGTCGCTGCCTCACTCAATCGACGATCCCCCGGCGCGTGTCACCGGGCGCCGAACCCGGCGCCAGGCTGATCTTCACCCGTTCGGACGAATTCAGTTGCCACGGAACCGAAGTCACCATGACGTTAGGCATGAACAACAGCCGGCCCTTGAGCCGCAGCGCGCTCTGGTTGTGCAGGATCTGCTCCCACCAGTGCCCAACCACGTACTCGGGGATGAACACCGTCACCACGGTGCGCGGCGAATCTTTGGATATGCGCTTGACGTATTCCAGCACCGGGCGCGTGATCTCGCGATAGGGCGATGCGACCACCTTCAGCGGCACGTTGATGTCGCTGTCCTGCCACTTGGACACCAGCTCTTTGGTTTCACCGTCATCGACGCTGACGGTGATGGCCTCCAGATTGTCCGGCCGGGTGGCGCGTGCGTACGCCAGGGCACGCAGCGTGGGCAGGTGCAGTTTGGAAACCAGCACGACCGCGTGGTTGCGGCTGGGCAGCACGATGTCCTCGGCATCGGCCTGCTGGGCAGCCAGCTCTCGTGCGACGGTGGCGTAGTGCTTGTGGATCATCTTCATCAGCACGAACAACGCCGTCATCGCCACGATCGCGATCCATGCGCCGGCCGCGAACTTGGTCACCAGCACCACCACCAGCACGGTCCCCGTGCAGATGAGTCCGACGGTGTTGACGATCCGCGAGCGCATCATGTGACGGCGCTCGCGCGGATCGGTCTCGGTCTTGAGGTGGCGCGTCCAGTGCCGGACCATGCCGATCTGACTCAGCGTGAACGACACGAACACGCCGACGATGTAGAGCTGGATCAGCGCGGTGACCTCGGCCTTGAAGGCCACCACGAACGCGATTGCGGCGAGCGCCAGGAACAGGATGCCGTTGGAGAACGCCAGGCGGTCACCACGGGTGTGCAATTGGCGGGGCAGGTAACTGTCCTGGGCCAAAATCGAACCCAGCACCGGAAATCCGTTGAAGGCGGTGTTGGCCGCGAGCACCAGGATCAGCGCCGTGACGAAGGTGATGAGCACGAAACCGAGGTGGAAACCGCCGAAGGTGGCCTGCGCCAGCTGGGCCACCAAAGTCTTTTGGTGATAGTCCGCCGGTGCGCCCTCCAACTGGGTCGCGGGGTCGTCGACGATCTGCACGCCGATCTTCTCGGCCAGCACGATGATGCCCATCAGCAGCGCGACCGCGATGGTCCCCAGCATCAGCAGGGTGGTGGCGGCGTTGCGGGACTTCGGCTTGCGGAACGCGGGCACGCCATTGCTGATGGCCTCCACCCCCGTCAGCGCGGCACAGCCCGACGAGAACGACCGGGCCACCAGGAACACCAGGGCGAACCCCATCACCTGGCCGTGCTCGGCGTGCATTTTGAAGCTCGCGGACTCCGCGCGGATCGGGTCACCCAGCACGAAGATGCGGAACAGGCCCCAGCCCAGCATGATGAACATCCCGACGATGAACGCGTACGTCGGGATCGCGAACGCCGTGCCGGATTCGCGGATGCCGCGCAGGTTCATCGCCATCAGCAGCAGGATCGCGGCCACGGCGATCCACATCTTGTGCTGGGCGATGAAAGGCACCGCCGACCCGATGTTGGACATCGCCGAGGCCATCGAAACAGCAACTGTAAGAACGTAATCCACCATCAGCGCACTCGCCACGACCAACCCGGCGGTGGGCCCGAGGTTGGTGGTGACCACCTCGTAGTCGCCGCCACCGGACGGATAGGCATGCACGTTCTGCCGGTAGCTGGCCACCACCACCAGCATCACGAACGCGACGGCCAGACCGATCCAGGGTGTCAGGGCGTATGCCGAGAGCCCGGCGACCGAGAGCACCAGGAAGATTTCCTCGGGCGCGTACGCAACCGACGACATTGCGTCGGAGGCGAACACCGGAAGCGCGATCCGCTTGGGCAGCAGTGTGTGACCGAGTTTGTCGCTGCGGAAGGGTCGACCCAGGACCAGCCGTCTGGCCGCGGTCGAAAGTTTGGACACGAGGTCCAAGAGTATGCCTAAGCGGGGTTGGCTGTAGCGTTCGGCGTACACGGTCTGTCGCGGCGGGCACACCCGCTCGACAGCCCCGCGCACGACACAGCACGACACGGCCGAAAGGACACCAGGTGCGGGTAGTGGTGATGGGGTGCGGGCGCGTGGGTGCCTCGCTGGCTGACGCCCTGGCCAGGATCGGACATGAAGTCGCGGTGATCGACCGCGAGAGCACCGCGTTTTCGCGGTTGAGTCCGGAGTTCACCGGCGAACGGGTGCTCGGCATGGGGTTCGACCGCGAGGTGCTGCTGCGTGCCGGCATCGAGGACGCCGGCGCATTCGCCGCGGTGTCCTCCGGCGACAACTCGAACATCATCTCCGCGCGGGTCGCCCGCGAGACGTTCGGCGTGCAGCGCGTCGTCGCGCGCATTTACGACGCCAAACGCGCGGCCGTCTACGAACGCCTCGGGATCCCCACCGTGGCCACGGTGCCCTGGACCACCGACCGGCTGCTGAACGCGCTCACCCGCGAGGGCGAGACCACCAAATGGCGCGACCCCACCGGCACGGTCGCCGTGGCCGAGGTCGCACTGCACGAGGGCTGGGTCGGCCACCGCGTCACCGATCTCGAACAGGCCACCGGCTCCCGGGTCGCGTTTCTGATCCGGTTCGGCTCCGGCGTGCTGCCTGAGCCCAAGACCGTGATCCAGGCCAGCGATCAGGTCTACGTCGCCGCGGTGGCGGGACGCGCCGCCGAGGCCGCGGCCATCGCGGCCCTGCCGCCCAGTGAGGACTTGGGTTCGGAGGACGGCCGATGAGCTCCCCCACCCCATTCCCCGCGAGCGGCCGTGTCCGTACGCAACACGCCGCGTCTCCCCGTACAAATGTGCACGCTCGCGCTCAGAGGAGGTCGCGTCGATGAAACGCCGCAAGGTAGTGATCGCCGGGGCGGGCGCCGTGGGCCGTTCGATCGCGCGCGAGCTCATCGAGAACGAGCACGAGGTCACGCTCATCGAGCGCAACCCCGACCACATCGACGTCGACGCCATCCCAGCCGCGCACTGGCGTCTGGGTGACGCCTGCGAACTGAGCCTGCTCGAGTCGGTCCACCTCCAGGATTTCGACGTCGTCATCGCCGCGACGGGAGACGACAAGGCCAATGTCGTGCTCTCGCTGCTGGCCAAGACCGAGTTCGCGGTCTCGCGGGTGGTCGCCCGCGTCAACGATCCCCGCAACGAGTGGCTCTTCGACGATTCCTGGGGTGTCGACGTCGCGGTGTCCACTCCGCGGATGCTGGCGTCCCTGGTCGAGGAGGCGGTGTCCGTCGGTGACCTGGTCCGCATCATGGAATTCCGCAAGGGCTCTGCCAACTTGGTGGAAGTGACCCTGCCCGACGACACCCCGTGGGGTGGACGGCCGGTCCGCAAGCTGGCGTTGCCCCGCGACGCGTCGCTGGTGACCATCCTGCGCGGCAGCCGGGTCATCGTCCCGGACCCCGACGAACCGCTGGAAGGTGGCGACGAACTGTTGTTGGTGGCCGCACCAGAGGTGGAAGCCGAATTGCGAGAGCTGCTGCTGCCGCAGTCGGCGGAGGCCTAGTCCGGGCGCGTCACATTCGGCTGCAGGCCGGCATCATCCGCGGCCCCCGGCGCGCCGATAGCACCCGCAGCCTCGGCCGCCCTGATCGCACGCTGCGCTGACTTGATGGCAATGTAGGTGGCCAGGGCCGCCACCGCGGTCAGCGGCCAGCCCATCGCGATCCGCGCGAAACCCAGCCACCCGGTCTGATCGGCGGCATAGAGCTCGTGCTGGACGACGAAGCGGGCGCCGAACACCAGCACCCAGGTCAGCGTGGCGATGTCGAACGCGACGACCGCGCGCCGCACCGACCGCCAGGCCTGGCCGTGGCCGTTGACCCAGCTCCACACGTAACCGACGGCCGGCCGGCGGATGAGGATCGATACCGCGAACACCGCGGCCC
This sequence comes from Mycobacterium sp., assembly GCA_036273805.1. GTDB lineage: Bacteria > Actinomycetota > Actinomycetes > Mycobacteriales > Mycobacteriaceae > Mycobacterium. Next base: position 181 of record DASUGW010000108.1, on the reverse strand, counting down.
ACCCCAGCGACGTCCAGATGCCGAGCAGAAAGTAACCCTTGGCCGCGCCGACGTACCAGGCGATGAGCGCGCACATGCCGACGCCGAGGAACCCGGACACCGCCGGCTGTACGGACTCTTTACGCACCAGCCGCCAGACGAAGATGAGGGCGGCCACACCGACCGCTGCGCTAATAGCGGC
>DASUGW010000107.1:0-30145 GCA_036273805.1 Mycobacterium sp. | reverse complement strand
CGCCGGCGGCAATCCCGACATCGATTGCGCTGTGGAACAACTGCGCGCGGGCGCCGTAGACCGTCGGCCGGTCGAAGATGGGCGTGAACGGTACGACGTGTTCGCTCGGTACCGCAACGTCGTCGAGGATCACCGTGCCCGAGGCGGTGGTGCGCTGGCCCATGCCATCCCAGTCGTCGACGATCTGCAACCCGGCGGCATCGGCCGACAGGAAGGCCAGCGCCTTCGGCGTCGAAGCGGTGGGTGGGTCGTCCGGGTGTTCGGGCAGCGATGCCCGGACAACCACCCAATCGGCGAAAAGTGCACCGGTGGAATAGAACTTGCGTCCCGAGAGCACGAAGTCGCCGGCCTTGTCGGGCACCAGTGTCGTGGTGTCGACGCTGATGGGGTGCGGGCCCCGCTCGGACTGCGCGTTGGCGAACAGTGCACCGTTGAGCGCCAAACCGTAGAAGTAGGCCTGCTGCGGTGTGGTGCCCTGCAGTCGCAGAGCCTCCAGAAAGGTGAAGTGCGAGTGCGGAATCTGGGCCAGCGACGGGTCGCCGTAGGCGATCAGGCGGAAGACCTCGGCCAGCACGGCGGCCGGTGCGTCGAGCCCACCGTGCTGGGTGGGCACCGAAAGCCCTAGCAGCCCTGAATCTTTGAGCTTCTGCACCTGCTCGTGTGGCAGTTGGCGGTGGGCGTCACGCTCACCCGCGCCGAGACGGAACTCCGCGGACAGTTCCGCCGCGACGGCCAGCGCGGTTGCGGTGTCCGGGATCCGGACCGTCGCAGACACCGCGCCGGCCTGGATGCTCACCGTGCTGCCCCGACGAACGGTATCGATGCTGCGGTGCCGTTGCCGCTGTGCCTGTCGAACAGACCGCGCTCGGCGAGTATCGGGACGACGCCCTCACCGAACCAGAACAGTTCCTCCAGATGCGGGTAGCCGGAGAAGATGAACTCGTCGATGCCGGCGGCGGCGTACTCGGCGATCCGCTCGGCCACCTCGGTGTGGCTGCCCACCAGTGCCGTTCCGGCGCCACCGCGGACCAGTCCGACCCCGGCCCACAGGTTCGGCGCGATCTCCAGGCTGCGAGCCTCCTGCCAGCTGCCATCGGCCCGATGTGCGCGGTGCAGTTCGAGCATGCGCCGCTGTCCCTCGGACTGGCTGCGGGCCAGCCCGGCCTGCGTGTTGCGCACGGTTTCGGGGTCCAGCGCGTCGATCAGCTTGCCCGCCTGCGCCCACGCCTCGGTGGAGGTGTCGCGGGAAATGGTGTGCAACCGGATGCCGAACCGGACCTGCCGGCCCTCGAGGTCGGCCAGTGTGCGGATCCAATCGATCTTCTCGCGGACCGCGGCGGGTGGTTCGCCCCAGGTCAGGTAGACGTCAGCGTGCCGGGCCGCAACCGGGCCGGCGGCCTGCGAGCTTCCGCCGAAGTACAACGGCGGAACGGGGTTCGGTGGCAGGGCCAGTGCCGCGTCCTCGACGTCGATGTGCTCGCCGCGGTACGTGACCGTGTCGCCGGCCCACAGTCTGCGCACCACCTCGAGGAATTCGTCGGCGCGTCGGTAGCGCGCGTCTTTGTCCAGGTGGTCGCCGAAGGCCCGTTGTTCGTGGGCCTCGCCACCGACCACCACATTGAGCAGGATGCGGCCCGGGGCATGGCGGGCGAACGTCGCGGCCATCTGCGCCGACAGCGTCGGGCTGACCAGGCCGGGCCGAAATGCCACCAGGAAGCCCAGCGAGGTGGTTTCCCGCGCAAGCAATGCGGCCGTGATGAACGCGTCCTCGCACCACGCCCCGGTGGGAATCAGCGCACCGGTGAAGCCGAACGATTCGGCCGCCCGCACGATCGATGCCAGGTAGTCGATGCTGGCGTCTCGGTCGCCGTGCGCGGTGCCGGCGGGTACGCCGTGACCACCGCCGACAATCGATCGGCTGTCGCCGTATGTGGGTAGAAACCAGTGCAATTTCAGGCTCAACGCGGAATCCTCACAGTGCAGTTCGTCGGCGACCGACCCTAGTCCGGTCGCGGGGCTGATCCCTTGCTGCAGAGCGCATTCCACACTCGCCATGGCAGCCCCGCCGACGCACTGTGGTACCGGCGAAACGTCCCGCTCCGGCGGTGGGCGCGGCCGTGGTTCGGCGGTGAAAACACCGTCCCGCCTGACCATTACGAACTCGGCTGCGCGCTGTGATCGTCGTCGAGGGCGGCCCCGGGTTCACCGGCCATGGTGTGTCCGGCTCGCGCAAGCGCCCGAAAAAATCTCGGTGATCGATTGTCCGGGTCACCCGGTTTGCCGCCGAGGTGCTCACTCGGGGACACATCGCAGGTCCGCGGCCAGCGAGGACGTAGAATCGGCCGCATGTCCAGGCGCGATTCCGAGGCGGCGCAGACGCCTCGCCAGCGGTCCCCCCGGCGGTCCGCGCCTTCGCCTCTTCGCATCGACATCTCACGGCTGGGGCGTCGGCCCGGGTCGATGCGCACCGTCACCGAAACCGTCACGAGCCCGTCGCGCATCGGCCTCGACATGGAGGCCATCGAAGCGGGTGCTCCGCTGGAACTGGATCTTCGCATCGAATCGGTCACCGAGGGCGTCCTGGTCAGCGGCACCGTGTCTGCCCCGACGGTCGGGGAGTGCTCGCGGTGCCTCTCGCGTTTCGAGGGCTCGATCGACATCGCGCTGACCGAGTTGTTCGCCTACCCGGAAAGCACGACCGAAGCCACCACCGAGGAGGACGAGGTCGGCCACGTCGTCGACGACACGGTCGACCTCGAACAATCCATCGTCGACGCCGTGGGCCTGGCGCTGCCCCTGGCGCCGCTGTGCGGCCCCGACTGCCCGGGCCTGTGCCCGCAGTGCGGGATCGCCTTGGCCACCGCCGAACCGGGCCACCACCACGACGTCATCGATCCGCGGTGGGCCAAACTCGCCGAAATGCTCCCGGACACCCCGGGGGACACGTCGTGACCGAGGCGAGCGCCCACAAGGACGTGGCACCGGCCCACAAGGCCAAAGACAAGGCCCACGAGGACGCGGTCGATGTCGAGCGGTCCCGTCGGCCACTGCTGGACGCCTTGGGCGTCGACCTGCCCGATGACGTGCTGACGCTGGCACTGACCCACCGCAGCTACGCCTACGAGCACGGCGGTCTGCCCACCAACGAGCGCCTGGAGTTCCTCGGCGACGCGGTACTCGAACTGATCGTCACCGACGAGCTGTTCAGTCGCCACACCGAGCGCTCGGAGGGTGATCTGGCCAAACTGCGGGCCAGCGTGGTCAACACCCAGGCGCTGGCAGATGTGGCGCGCGGGCTTACCGAAAACGGCCTGGGCGCGTATCTGCTGCTGGGGCGCGGTGAGCTCAACTCCGGCGGCACCGACAAGTCGAGCATCCTGGCCGACGGCGTCGAGTCGTTGCTCGGGGCGGTATACCTGCAGCGGGGCATCGACGCCGCGCGGGAAGTGGTGCTGCGGCTGTTCGGCACCCTGCTCGACACGGCGCCCACGCTGGGTGCGGGGCTGGACTGGAAGAGCAGCCTGCAGGAGCTGACCGCATCGCGCGGCCTGGGCGCGCCGACGTACATGATCACCTCGACGGGGCCGGAGCACGACAAGCGGTTCAGCGCCACGGTCGTCGTGATGGACATCGAGTACGGCGCGGGGACCGGACGCACCAAGAAAGAGGCCGAGCAGAAGGCGGCGGCCACGGCGTGGACGGCCCTCGACAAGGCATGACACAGTCGGCGAGCGGCCGTGTTTGTACGGGGACGCGCCGCGCTGCGTGGACAAAGAAGGCCCCTCGCGGAGTGAGTCGCTAAATGCCCGAGCTCCCCGAAGTCGAGGTGGTTCGGCGAGGTCTGCAAGAGCACGTAGCGGGGCGGACCATCACGGCCGTGCGGGTGGTGCATCCGCGTGCGGTCCGCCGCCATGTCGCCGGTGCCGGGGATCTCACGGCCCGGCTGCTAGGCACCCGTATTGAGGGCACCGGGCGGCGGGGAAAGTATCTCTGGTTGCGGCTGGACAGCGGCGAAGCCTTGGTGGTGCATCTGGGGATGAGCGGCCAGATGCTGCTGGGGCCGGTGCCCCGCGAAGACCACGTGCGCATCGCGGCACTGCTCGACGACGGAACCGCGCTGAGTTTTGTCGATCAGCGCACCTTCGGTGGCTGGATGCTCAGCGACCTGGTGGCCCCGGACGGCCAAGACGAACCCGGGGATTCCGCCGTGCCGGAGCCCGTCGCGCACATCGCCCGTGATCCGCTGGACCCGCGCTTCGACCGTGACGCGGTGGTGAAGGTGTTGCGCGGCAAGCATTCCGAGATAAAGCGCCAGTTGCTCGATCAGACCATCGTGTCCGGTATCGGCAACATCTATGCCGACGAGGCACTGTGGCGCGCCAAGGTCAACGGAGCCCGGACGGCATCGGCGTTGAGCAAGCCGAAACTGGCGGCGGTGCTCGACGCCGCCGCGGCGGTGATGCGCGAGGCCTTGGCCCAGGGCGGTACGTCGTTCGACTCGCTGTATGTGAACGTCAACGGGGAGTCCGGCTACTTTGAACGGTCGCTGGACGCCTACGGGCGCGAGGGTGAACCCTGCCGCCGGTGTGGGGCGATCATGCGCCGGGAAAAGTTCATGAACCGGTCGTCGTACTACTGCCCGAAATGCCAACCGCGCCCCCGGGCATGAAAGATCTGCGCGAGCGGCCGTGTTGGTACGCAAGACGCGCGGCGTGTTGCGTACCAACACGGCCGCTCGCGCGAAAGAAGAGCGTGAAGAAGAGAGGGAAAGAGATGACCGAACTGTGGGTCGAACGCACCGGCACCCGCCGCTACACGGGCCGCAGTTCCCGCGGCGCCGAGGTGCTCGTGGGTTCCGAGGACGTCGAGGGCGTCTTCACGCCGGGCGAGCTGATGAAGATCGCGCTGGCGGCCTGCAGTGGCATGAGCAGTGATCAGCCGCTGGCCCGCCGGCTAGGCGACGATTACCAGTCCACCGTCACGGTCAGCGGCCCGCCCGACCGCGAGAACGAGAACTACCCGCTGCTCGAAGAGACGCTGCACATCGACCTGTCCGGTCTCAGCGTGGAGGAGGCGGCGCGGGTGCGCACCGTCGTCGAACGTGCCATCGAGCAGGTCTGCACCGTCGGTCGCACCCTCAAGAAGGGCACCACCGTCACCTTCGACATCGCCGACAACCGCTGATGACGGAATTCCACGACCCGCAGGGCCCCGCCGTCCGGCTCACCGCGTGGGTGCACGGCTACGTCCAGGGCGTGGGATTTCGCTGGTGGACTCGATCGAGAGCGCTCGAGCTCGGCCTCACCGGCTACGCGAGCAACCAGTCCGACGGCCGCGTTCTGGTGGTGGCCCAGGGGCCCCGGCCGGCGTGCGAGGCCCTGCTCGCGTTGCTGCGTGGCGGTGCCACCCCGGGCCGCGTCGACACGGTGGTCGAGGACTGGTCGCGCGAGTTCGAGCCGATTACCGGCTTCCGCGAGCGCTGAGCGCGGAACCCGACCGGCCGGCGGGGACGGGGTGCCGGGGCCCAGCTTGCGCCATCCGGAGGCCTCGCGCCGGTACGCTGGCACGCCATGCACCTCAAGAGTCTGACGCTGAAGGGCTTCAAGTCCTTCGCTTCGCCGACGACTCTGCGGTTTGAGCCGGGGATCACCGCCGTTGTCGGGCCGAACGGCTCGGGCAAGTCCAATGTCGTCGACGCGCTGGCGTGGGTGATGGGTGAGCAGGGCGCCAAGACGCTGCGCGGCGGCAAGATGGAAGACGTCATTTTTGCCGGCACGTCCAGCCGTGCCCCGCTGGGCCGTGCCGAGGTGACCGTCACCATCGACAACTCGGACAACGCGCTGCCGATCGAGTACTCCGAGGTGTCGATCACCCGCCGGATGTTCCGCGACGGCGCAGGGGAGTACGAGATCAACGGCGCCAGCTGCCGGCTGATGGACGTTCAGGAACTGCTTTCCGACTCCGGCATCGGCCGCGAGATGCACGTAATCGTCGGGCAGGGCCGGCTCTCGCAGATCCTGGAATCCCGCCCCGAGGATCGCCGCGCCTTCATCGAGGAGGCCGCCGGGGTCCTCAAGCACCGCAAGCGCAAGGAAAAGGCCGTCCGCAAGCTGGATGCGATGGGCGCCAACCTGGCCCGGCTGACGGACCTGACCACGGAGTTGCGCCGCCAGCTCAAACCGCTGGGCCGCCAGGCGGAGATGGCCCGGCGAGCCCAGACGATCCAGGCCGACCTTCGTGATGCCCGGCTGCGGCTGGCGGCCGACGACCTGGTCACCCGACAGGCCGAGTTCGACGGTGTGGGCGGCACCGAGGCAGCGTTGCGTCGCGACCATGATGAAGCCGCCGAGCGATTGGTTGTCGCGGCGGAGGAACTTGCCGACCACGAGAGCGCCGTGGCCGCGCTCTCCGAGCAGGCGGAGAAGGCTCAGCAGACGTGGTTCGCGCTCTCGGCGCTCGCTGAGCGGGTAAGCGCGACCGTGCGGATCGCCACCGAGCGTGCGCAATTGCTGGAGCTCGAGCCGGTTTCGACCGGGGGCCCCGACCCCGACGAGTTGGAGGCCGAGGCCGCAGAGGTGGCCGCGCTCGAGGAGGACCTGCTCGCCGAACTGGACGAGGCTCGGATCGGTCTGGAGGTGGCCCGCGCCGAGTTGGGCGAGGCCGAACGTATCGCGGCCGAAGCCGAAAAGGCGCATTTGGCGGCTGTGCGCGCAGAGGCCGACCGCCGTGAGGGCCTGGCCCGCCTGGCCGGACAGGTCGAGACGATGCGGGCACGCGTCGAGTCGATTGACGAGCGTGTCACCCGGCTCTCGGAGGGCATCGAGGAGGCGGCCAGTCGCGCGCAGATCGCGCAGGCCGACTTCGAGACGGTGCAAAGCCGCGTCGGTGAACTCGACGAGAGCGAAGTGGGTCTCGACGATCACCACGACCGCACGGTGAGTGCGCTGCGGGTCGCCGACGAACGCGTGGCAGAACTGCAATCCGCCGAACGCGCCGCCGAACGACAGGTGGCATCGCTGCGGGCCCGCATCGAAGCGCTGGCGGTGGGCCTGGAACGCAAGGACGGCGCCGCCTGGCTGGTTGAAAACCGAAGTGATGCAGGGCTTTTCGGCTCCATCGCCAAGATGATCAAGGTGCAGTCCGGCTACGAAGTCGCGGTGGCCGTGGTGCTCGGCTCGGCGGCGGACGCGGTGGCGGCCGAAGATTTCGGAGCCGCGCGCGCCGCGGTGGCCGCCCTCAAAGACGCCGACGGCGGGCGTGCCGCCATCCTGCTCAGCGATTGGCCCGTGTCCGTCGAACACGCCACGGGTGGCGTCGAATTGCCGCCGGCGGCGCGCTGGGCGCTCGATCTCGTCGAGGCACCGCAGCGACTGCGGGGAGCGCTCACGGCGATGCTCGCGGGTGTCGCGGTGGTCGAGGACCTGCCGGCAGCGCTCGACCTGGTGGCCGCCAATGGCGGGTTGCGCGCGGTGACCCTCGACGGTGATCTGGTCGGGCCGGGCTGGGTCCACGGCGGATCCGACCGCAAGCCCTCCACGTTGGAGATCGCCTCGGCGATCGAGAACGCGCGCATCGAGTTGGCGACGGCGGAGAAGCAGACCGGTGAACTCAACGCTGCGCTGGCCGGCGCGATCGAAGAACGCACGGCCCGCCAGGACGCCGCCGAGCAGGCGCTGGCGGCGCTCAATGAATCGGATGCGGCGATATCGCAGATCTACGAGACGCTGGGCCGCCTCGGCCAGGATTCCCGGATCGCCGACGAAGACTGGCGCCGGCAGCTGAGCCAGCGCGGGGAGCTCGAAGCCAGCCGGCATCAGACGGTGACCGAGCTCGGCGAGCTGGAGACCCGGCTGGACAACGCGCAGCAGGCGCCGACGCTGACCGCCGAGGTACCGATGGACCGGCAGCGCTTCACCGCTGCCGCCGAGGCCGCGCGCGCCGCCGAGGTGGAGGCCCGGCTGGCGGTCCGCACCGCCGAGGAACGCGCGAATGCCGTTCGGGGACGGGCGGATTCGCTGCGCCGGGCGGCGGCCACCGAACGTGAGGCCCGTGCTCGGGCAGCCCGCGCCGCGGCGGCCCGCGAACATGCCGCAGCGGTTGCCGCGGCAGTCGCCGAGTCCGGCCGCGCGGTCGCCGAGCGCCTGTCGGGTGTCGTCGGCATTGCCTCGCACACCCGTGATCGGCTGGCCGCCGAACGTCAGCAGCGGGCATCGGCCCTGACCGCGGCGCGCGCCGAGGTGGAGGCGCTCAACGCCCGGATCACCGCGCTGACCGACTCGCTGCATCGAGACGAGGTGGCCAAAGCGCAGGCGGCAATGCGCGTCGAACAGCTCGAGCAGATGGTGCTCGAGCAGTTCGGTCTGGCCGCCGCCGACTTGATCGCCGAGTATGGCCCCGACGTGGCGCTGCCCCCGACGGAACTGGAGATGGCCGAGTACGAGCAGGCCAAGGAGCGCGGCGAACAGGTCAGCGCACCCGCCCCGATGCCGTTCGACCGGCCGACCCAGGAACGTCGCGCCAAGCGTGCCGAGCGGGAACTGTCCGAGCTCGGCCGGGTTAACCCGCTTGCGCTCGAGGAGTTCGCGGCGCTGGAGGAGCGCTACAACTTCCTGTCCACCCAGCTCGAAGATGTCAAAGCGGCCCGCAAGGATCTGCTGGACGTCGTCGACGAGGTCGACGCCCGCATCCTGCAGGTGTTCGCCGAGGCGTACGCCGACGTCGAGCGTGAGTTCAGTCAGGTGTTCGCGTCGCTGTTTCCCGGCGGTGAGGGCCGGTTGCTGCTGACCGATCCGCACGACATGCTGACCACCGGCGTCGAGGTCGAGGCCCGGCCGCCCGGCAAGAAGGTCAAGCGGTTGTCGCTGCTGTCCGGCGGTGAGAAGTCGCTGACCGCGGTCGCGATGCTGGTGGCGATCTTCCGGGCCCGCCCATCGCCGTTCTACATCATGGACGAGGTCGAGGCCGCTCTCGACGACGTCAACCTGCGCCGGCTGATCGGGCTTTTCGAGCAGCTGCGGGAGCGCTCGCAGCTTATCGTGATCACGCACCAGAAGCCGACGATGGAGATCGCCGACGCCCTCTACGGCGTCACCATGCAGGGCGACGGCATCACCCAGGTGATCTCGCAGCGGATGCGTGGCGAGGAACTGGTCGGCACCCCTTCCTGATCTGCCGAAACCGCCGTTTCGGCGAATTTTTCGAGTGGATCGCAGCTGAGCGTGCAATTGGACGTGGGCTGCGGGCCGGGTGGTCGCCCCTGAGAGAATGGCGCCATGTCAGAAGGTCTCTGGATCGTCATCGCCGTCGTCGCAGTACTGATCCTTGTCGCGCTCGTCGTCGGCTTCCTGCGGTATCGCAGCAGCAAGATCAGCCTGCCGCCCGCCGAGCGTGACGAGACCAAGCCCATCGACCGCTCCGGCGGTTATTCGGCCTCCTCGGGGATCACGTTCAGTCAGGGTTCCGCTGCCGCGCCGCAGCCGGTGGCACCCCCGAAACCGCAGCAGCCGGCGAACAAGCCGTTCGAGGGGCTGCCGACGGTCGGCGACGACGCCACCATCCCGCGGGATGCACCGAAGCGCACTATTTCCAATGTTTCGTTGCCCGAACCCGACACGATCGTGGTGCCGGACAGCCCGGCCGGCCTCGACACCGCAACTGAAGCCACTGCAGCCCCTGAGGCCCCGGAAGTCACTGAGGCCCCGGAAGTCACTGAGGCCCCGGAACTCACTGAAGCCCTGGAAGCCCCAGAAGCCACAGCCCCTGAGGTCGCTGAGGCCCCTGCGGCTCCCGAAGTCCCCGAAGCGCCCCCGGCGCCGGAGACCGCTGCAGCGCCCGAACTGGACGCCATCGCGCCGCCCGAGGGCCGGCTGGAACGGCTGCGGGGCAGGCTGGCGAAGTCGCAGAACGCGCTCGGTCAGAGCGTGCTCGGTCTGCTGGGCGCCGGCGACCTCGACGAGGACTCCTGGGAGGAGATCGAAGACACCCTGCTGGTGGCCGACCTCGGACCGAGTGTCACCTCCGGCGTACTGACGCGCCTGCGCGGCGCCATGGCGGTCAGCGGGGTGCGCAGCGCCGACGATGCGCGAGCGGTGCTCCTAGACGCGCTGATCGGCGAACTGCACCCCGAGTTGGACCGGTCGATCAAGGCCTTGCCGCACCCCGATGCACCGTCGGTCCTGCTGGTGGTGGGCGTCAACGGCACCGGCAAGACCACCACCGTCGGCAAACTGGCCCGGGTGCTGGTCGCCGACGGCCGACGGGTGGTCCTCGGCGCCGCAGATACCTTCCGGGCCGCGGCCGCCGACCAGTTGCAGGCGTGGGCCTCGCGGGTGGGTGCCGAGGTCGTGCGGGGCGCTGAGGGTGCTGACCCGGCGTCCGTCGCGTTCGACGCCGTCGACAAGGGCATCGATGCGGGCGCCGACGTGGTCGTGATCGACACCGCGGGGCGCCTGCACACCAAGACCGGTCTGATGGATGAACTCGGCAAGGTCAAACGGGTCGTCAGCAAACGTGCCGTGGTCGATGAGGTACTACTGGTCCTCGACGCCACCATCGGTCAGAACGGACTGGCTCAGGCGAAGGTCTTCGCGGAGGTCGTCGACATCACCGGAGTGGTTCTGACCAAACTCGACGGGACGGCCAAGGGCGGCATCGTGTTTCGGGTGCAGGAGGATCTGGGTGTGCCGGTCAAGTTGGTCGGGCTCGGAGAGGGCCCAGATGACCTGGCTCCGTTCGAGCCCGCGGCGTTCGTCGACGCGTTGTTGGGGTAAGTCGCCAACTCCGCCGAGAGCCCTAAAACACGACATGTAACGCCGCTGAAACCGGAACCCCGAATCCGTTCACACGGACGAAACTCAGCAGCGTCGTGGTTGAAACATCTACTGCGCATTGTCCTTTCCTAGGTCAACGGTGACTAACCGTGGCATGGTCGAAGGAGGAAATCGCGAGTGGACCATTTCCCTGTGATGGGTGCACCGGATACCGGTGACACAGCGTGGATGCTGGCCTCGTCAGCACTCGTGCTGCTGATGACGCCGGGTCTGGCGTTCTTCTACGGCGGCATGGTGCGTGCCCGGGGCGTGCTCAACATGATCATGATGAGCATCAGCGCGATGGGCGTGGTGACGGTGCTGTGGGTTCTCTACGGCTACTCGATGGCGTTCGGCAACGACACGTTCAACGTCGTCGGCAATCCCGCGCAGTACTTCGGGCTCAAGGGCCTCATCGGCGGAAACGCTGTCGCGGCTGACGCCTCGACCGGAGTCGCGGCGATCAACATCCCGCTGGCCGGGACCCTGCCGCAGACGGTCTTCGTGGCCTTCCAGCTGATGTTCGCCATCATCACCGTGGCTCTGATCTCCGGCGCGGTCGCCGATCGCCTGAAGTTCGGCGGGTGGCTGGTGTTCGCTGGTCTGTGGGCGACGTTCGTGTACTTCCCGGTTGCGCACTGGGTATTCGCCTTCGACGGCGTCACTGGCGAGCACGGTGGCTGGATTGCCAACAAGCTCAAGGCCATCGACTTCGCCGGTGGCACCGCGGTGCACATAAACTCCGGTACCGCAGGTCTGGTGCTGGCGCTCATCCTGGGCAAGCGCCTCGGCTGGCCGGGTTCGCCGATGCGACCGCACAACCTGCCGTTCGTCATGCTGGGCGCCGGCCTGCTGTGGTTCGGCTGGTACGGCTTCAACGCCGGCTCGGCGACGAGCGCCAACGGCGTGGCCGCAAGCACATTCATCACCACTACCGTCGCCACCGCGGCGGCGATGCTGGGCTGGCTGCTGACCGAGCGGTTCCGCGACGGTCACGCCACCACGCTGGGCGCGGCCTCGGGTATCGTCGCCGGTCTGGTCGCCATCACGCCGTCCTGTTCGTCGGTGAATGTGGTCGGCGCGTTGGTGATCGGCTTCGGCGCCGGCATCGTCTGCGCCTTGGCGGTGGGTCTGAAGTTCAAGTTCGGATTCGACGATTCGCTCGACGTGGTGGGTGTGCACATGATCGGTGGCCTGTTCGGCACCCTGATGGTGGGTCTGGTCGCCACCAAGGAGGCGCCGGCGGCGGTTTCCGGCCTCTTCTACGGCGGCGGCTTCGATCAGCTGTGGCGACAGGCCGTCGGGGCGTTCTCGGTTCTTGCGTACTCCGCCATCGTTACGGCTATCTTGGCCTTGATCGTGAAGTACACCATCGGACTGCGCCTTGACCGGGAGGACGAAGCGTCCGGCATCGACGAAGCCGAACACGCGGAAACGGCGTACGACTTCACACCAGTGGGCACTGGTTCGGTTCTCGGCCGCCCGGTTTCGGAGGAATGAGGGAAATGAAGCTGATCACAGCGATCGTCAAACCGTTCACGCTCGAAGACGTCAAGACTGGTCTGGAGCAGGCGGGCATCCTGGGGATGACCGTCAGCGAGGTTCAGGGTTATGGGCGTCAGAAGGGCCACACCGAGGTTTACCGCGGTGCCGAATATTCGGTGGATTTCGTGCCCAAGGTCCGGGTGGAGGTGGTTGTCGATGACGCCGCGGTCGACAAGGTCGTGGACGTCATCGTGCAGGCGGCCCGCACCGGGAAGATCGGCGACGGCAAGGTCTGGGTCAGCCCGGTCGACACCGTCGTCCGGGTCCGCACCGGAGAACGCGGGGCCGACGCCCTTTGAGCCGCAACAGCTTCTGAACGTCCTCTCCCGGGTTCACCGAGTGAGGGAATGTCGGTAACGACCCCGAGGAGGACAACAGATGAGGAACACAACAGATCCCGCCGCCGGCGCCCCCGATTCGGGGGTTCCGGCGGCGGGCTCGTCCCGGGAGTCGTTCAAGCCGGCCAAGCCCGCCACTGATCTGGCCGCGGCGGTCAAACAGTTGATGGCCGGTGGCAACCGTCAGCTGGACTCCGATGCGCTGCGCAACGCGCTGCGCGATCTCTACGAGTTCTGGCTCACCACCAAGGCCAACGAGATCGGGGTAACGCCCACAAGCGGTTTCGCAATCCTGGCGACGGGCGGCCTGGGCCGCGGCGAGCTGGCACCGTATTCGGACCTGGACCTCACCCTGGTGCACGACAACATGGCCCCGGAGCTTGTCGGCGAGATCGCCGAGGCGTTGTGGTATCCGTTGTGGGACGCCAACATTCGGCTCGACCACAGTGTCCGCACGGTGCCCGAGGCGCTGCAGGTCGCCAGCGAGGACATTACGGCCGGCCTAGCGATGCTCGACGCGCGCCATATCGCCGGCGACGCCGATCTGTCCGCGTTGTTGATCGGCGGGGCGCGGCGGCAGTGGCGGACCGGGATCGCTTCGCGGTTCGGCCAGCTCGTCGAAGAGACCGAGGCCCGCTGGGAGCGCAGCGGCCAGATCGCCCATCGCGCCGAACCGGACCTGAAAAGCGGGCGCGGTGGCTTGCGCGATATTCAACTGCTCAACGCCCTGGCCATCGCCCAATTGGCCGATGTGTACCCGAACCACTCGGCGGCCTCTCCGACAGCGTCCCTCGGCGGTGCGCACCTGGCCCTGCTCAACGTGCGCACCGAACTGCACCGGGTCTCCGGCCGCGGCCGGGACCAGTTGCTGGCCCAGTACGCCGACGAGATCGGGGCGGCACTGCGGATCGGTGACCGGTTCGACCTGGCCCGAGTGCTCTCCGATGCGGCACGATCGATCAGCTACTACGTGGATTCCGGACTGCGGACAGCGGGAAATTCCTTGCCCCGCAGGGGTTTAGCGGCATTGCGCAGACCGCCACGGCGCCCGATCGACGAGGGCGTGCTGGAGTTCAACGGCGAGATCATCCTGGCTCGCGATGCGCGTCCGGAGCGCGACCCGGGACTGATCTTGCGGGTGGCGGCGGCTTCGGCGACCACCGGCCTGCCGATGTCGGGATCCACCCTCAACCGTCTGGCCGCTTCGGCCCCGGAGCTGCGCACACCCTGGCCGCGGCAGGCGCTCAAGGATCTGCTGGTGATGCTGGCCGCCGGCCCGACCACGATCGCCACGGTTGAGGCGCTGGACCGCACCGGACTGTGGGGCCGGCTCTTCCCGGAATGGGGTGCGGTGCGCGATCTGCCGCCCCGAGATGTCGTCCACATCTGGACGGTGGACCGCCATCTGGTCGAAACCGTTTCGCGGGCGAGCGCTTTCACCACCCGGGTGTCTCGCCCGGACCTGCTGCTACTCGGCGCACTGTGTCACGACATCGGCAAGGGCCGCGGCGGAGACCACAGCGTGATCGGGGCTGAGCTGGCGACCCAGATCGGCACCCGGCTGGGACTGTGGCCCTCAGACGTCGAGACGTTGGCGGCCATCGTGCGCTACCACCTGCTGTTGCCGGACACCGCCACCCGCAAGGATCTGCAGGATCCCCAGACCATCAACGGGGTGGTCGAGGCGCTGGGCGGGGATCCGGTGCTGCTGGAATTGCTCGATGTCCTTGCCGAGGCCGACTCGCTGGCCACCGGGCCGGGTGTCTGGGGCGATTGGAAGGCATTACTGATCGGCGACTTGGTGCGCCGATGCCGCCTGGTCATGGCCGGCGAGGAGTTGCCGCACGCCGACCCCATCGACCCGCGGCTGCTGGAACTTGCCGACGCGCTCGACGGTGTGCACGTCGAACTGGTGCCCGGCGACGGCGCCTTCATCTACAACGTCACCATGACCGGCCCGGACCGCCGGGGCGCGCTCTCGCGTGCCGCCGGGGTGATGGCGCTCAACTCGCTGCGGGTGCACTCGGCCTCGGTCAACAGCCGGGAGGGATCGGCGATCAACACCTTCGTGGTGTCGCCCCACTTCGGCTCGCCGCCGCCCGCCGAACTCCTGCGTCAGCAGCTGATCCTCGCCCTCGCCGGCGAGCTGGATGTATTGGCGACGCTGGACAAGAAGGATCGCGACAACGCCGCCAATGTCGGCCGGGTCGGCGAGACACCGGCGGCGGTTCCCGTGGCGCCGGTGCCCGCGCCGCCGAAGGTGATCTGGCATCCCGGGGCGACGGCCGACCAGTTGGTGGTGGAGGTTCGCACCGTTGACCGCGCGGGTCTGCTCGCTCAGCTGACCGCGGCGTTCGAGCGGGCGGGCGTCGATATCGCGTGGGCCAAGGTGACCACGCTCGGATCCTCGGTGATCGACGCGTTTTGCATTGTCCTGCCCCCGCTGGCGGCCGGTGAGGCCGAGCGGGCAGCGGTGCGCGATGACGTCGAGCGTGAGTTGTACCAGCTGTTGCCCACACCACCGCCGGCCAAACCCGCCGAGGCGGCGGGCTGATCGACTGTCTGGGACCGCTAGGCTGGCCACGTGTTTGAATCCCTGTCCGACCGGTTGACCAGTGCGCTCTCGGGCCTGCGTGGCAAGGGCCGGCTGACCGACGCCGACATCGACGCCACCGCGCGCGAGATCCGGCTGGCACTGCTCGAGGCTGACGTCTCGCTGCCGGTCGTCCGCACCTTCATCACCCGGATCAAGGAGCGGGCCAAGGGCGCTGAGGTGTCCGGTGCGCTCAACCCCGCCCAGCAGGTCGTCAAGATCGTCAACGAGGAGCTCATCGGCATCCTCGGTGGTGAGACCCGCCAGCTGCGCTTCGCGAAGACCCCGCCGACGGTCGTCATGCTGGCCGGTCTGCAGGGCGCCGGTAAGACGACGCTGGCCGGCAAGCTGGCCCGGTGGTTCAAGGGACAAGGTCACACCCCGTTGCTGGTGGCGTGCGACCTGCAGCGTCCCGGAGCGGTCAACCAGCTTCAGATCGTCGGCGAGCGTGCGGGCGTCGCCACCTACGCACCCCATCCCGGTACCGCGGCCGACGCCGCGGTCACTGAGGGAGCGGGCCCCGGCGATCCGGTGGCCGTCGCCGCCGGCGGCGTCGAGGAAGCCCGAGCCAAGCACTACGACGTGGTGATCGTCGACACCGCCGGCCGCCTCGGCATCGACGACGTGCTGATGGCCCAGGCTGCCGCCATCCGCGACGCCGTACAGCCCGACGAGACCCTCTTCGTCCTCGACGCCATGATCGGTCAGGACGCCGTGGCTACCGCCGAGGCGTTCGGGACGGGCGTCGGGTTCACCGGTGTAGTGCTCACCAAGCTCGACGGTGACGCCCGCGGTGGTGCCGCGCTGTCTGTGCGTGAAGTCACCGGCGTGCCGATCCTGTTCGCCTCGACGGGCGAGAAGCTAGAGGACTTCGACGTCTTCCATCCCGACCGGATGGCGTCGCGCATCCTCGGCATGGGCGACGTTCTCAGCCTCATCGAGCAGGCCGAGCAGGTTTTCGACCAGCAGAAGGCCGAGGAGGCCGCCGCCAAGATCGGCTCCGGTGAGCTGACGCTCGAGGACTTCCTGGAGCAGATGCTGGCCATCCGCAAGATGGGGCCGATCGGCAACCTGCTCGGCATGCTGCCCGGTGCCGGCCAGATGAAAGACGCGCTCGCGGCCGTGGACGACAGCCAGCTCGACCGGGTCCAGGCGATCATCCGCGGCATGACCCCGCAAGAACGCGCGGATCCCAAGATCATCAACGCTTCGCGGCGGCTGCGTATCGCCAACGGTTCCGGCGTGACGGTCTCGGAGGTCAACTCGCTCGTCGACCGATTCTTCGAAGCGCGCAAGATGATGTCGCAGATGGCCGGCAGCTTCGGATTCCCGGGTGCGGCCCGCAAGGCCAAGGCCCGCAAGGGCAGCAAGAACGCCAAGAACAAGAAGGGCAAGGGGCGGGGCCCGACGCCGCCGAAGGCACGCAACCCGCTGGGTGCGGGCCTGCCGGGTGGCTTCCCCGACCTCTCGCAGATGCCTCCGGGTCTGGATGAACTGCCGCCCGGCCTGGCCGACTTCGATCTGTCCAAGCTGAAGTTCCCGGGGCAGAACTAGGAACGTGGCCGTCTCCACCGCGCTTCACATCAGGGGCCGGCAACTTCCCGGCGACGAGTTCGTGCAGTGGTGGATCGTCGACGGAATGCTGTCGGCCGAACCGGTGGCCGGTGCGCACACCGTGTTCGGTGCCGGGGCGGCGGACGGCTGGATCGTCCCGGGACTGGTTGACACGCACTGCCATGTGGGGCTGGGCGAACACGGCCCCACCGATCTCGGCGGGGCCATCGAGCAGGCGCAGATCGAGCGTGACGCGGGTGCGCTGTTGCTGCGCGACGCCGGATCACCGGTGGACACCCGCAGTCTCGACGACCATGACGACCTGCCCCGCATCATCCGCGCGGGCCGGCACATTGCCCGGCCCAAGCGGTACAGCCCCGGCCTGCCGATCGATGTCGAGGACGAGTCGCAACTGCCCGCAGTCGTGGCCGAGCAGGCCCGCTTCGGCGACGGCTGGGTCAAGCTGGTGGGCGATTGGATCGACCGCGGCATCGGCGACCTTGCACCACTGTGGTCCGACGACGTGCTGGTGGCTGCGATCGATGCCGCGCACGCCAACGGCGCCCGGGTCACGGCGCACGTGTTCGGCGAGGATGCGCTTCCAGGGCTGATCAACGCCGGGATCGACTGCATCGAACACGGCACCGGCCTGACCGACGACACCATCGCGCTCATGGCCGACCGTGGCACCGCGCTGGTGCCGACGCTGATCAATATCGACAACTTCCCCGGGATCGCCGACGCCGCAACCAAGTACCCGACCTACGCCAAGCACATGCGCGACCTGTACGCGTCGTGCCGAAGCCGGGTGGGCGCTGCGCACGAGGCCGGGATCCCGATTTACGCGGGCACCGACGCGGGCAGTATGGTGGCGCACGGGCGCGTTGCCGACGAAGTCGAAGCGCTCAAGGGTATCGGGATGAGTCCGACCGATGCACTGGGCGCGGCGTCCTGGCGAGCGCGAACGTGGTTGGGACGCAGTGGAATCGAACATGGCGCTGCGGCGGACCTGGTGTGCTACTCGGCCGACCCGCGTCGGCCCGGCGTATTGAACCATCCAGATCTGGTGATCCTGCGCGGAAAGGTCTACCGATGACGGTCGTCGATTTGAGCCAACCGATTCGAGCCGGGCTGGTCACCTATCCGGGGCTGCCGGCCCCGGTCATCACCCCGCACCTGACCCGTGAGCAGTCCCGCGAAAAGTACGCCCCCGGAACTGAATTCGCGATGGATCTCATCACGATGATCGGCAACACCGGCACCTACCTGGATTCCCCGTTCCACCGATACTCCGACGGTGCCGACCTGGCCGGCCTGGACCTGTCGACGCTGGTCGGTCTGCGTGCCGAGGTCTACCACCTCACCGACCTTCCGGAACGGGGGATCGGGGTGGACCTGCTGGCCGGCCGGGATCTCCGCGGCGCCGCCGTGCTGCTGCACACCGGATGGGACCGCCACTTCGGAACCCCGGAATACGGTTACGGCGCACCGTTTCTCGCCGCCCAGGGCGCTCAATATCTGATCGACGCCGGGGCCACGCTGGTGGGCATCGACTCGGTAAACATCGACGACACCGAGTCCGGCGGCGAACGGCCCGCCCACAGTCTGCTGCTGGGTGCCGGCGTGCACGTCGTCGAACACCTGAGGAATCTAGGTGCGCTGCCCGATCAGGGTGCGCGGTTCACCGCCGCGCCACCGGCGATCGAGGGTTTCGGCACCTTTCCGGTGCGTGCGTTCGCCGAGTTGGACGGCTGACGCGCCCGGCCGGAAGCCAGGCAGGCGAAACAACCACCGCAGGCCCGGCGGGCTATAGCGCGCCGATGCCCGCGGCGTGTTCCTGGGCGAAGCCCCAATCCAGCAGGGCCGCGGCCTGGTCCCAGTACGTCGGACCGCCCGCGTGTACCAGGCCGTACATCATGGCGATCACCAGGCGGCGACCGTCGCGCTGGGCGGCGCCGACGAAGGTCTTGCGCGCGGCGTCGGTGAAGCCGGTCTTGCCGCCGATCGCGCCCGGATAACGGTGCAACAGTTCGTCCTGGTTGACCAGGGGCTGCTCACCGGTGTCGGTGGGGAACGGCGCCGACGGCTGGGCGGTGATCTGCGCGAAAGTTGGATTGGCCATCGCGGCCTGGAAGATCTTGGCGAGGTCGTGTGGCGTGGTCCACCCCGATCCGCCGGCGCCGTCGAGACCCGACGGGGTGACAACGTGGGTGTCCACCGCCCCGATCGACGCGGCCTTGGCATTCATCTTCGCCACCGCGGAGTCGTATCCACCCAGCAGGTCCGCCAGGGTATTGGCCGCGTCGTTGCCGGACACCAGCAGCACGGCATCGAGCAGCTGCCGGGCGGTGTAACTGTGCCCAGGTTTGATCCCCGCGCAGTTGCACTCGACCGTGGTGTCGGCGCGATCGGCGACGACGGTGGCATTCAGATCGGGCAGTTCGTCGAGTGCGGTGAGCGCCAGCAGTGTCTTGATGGTGCTGGCCGGGGGGTGCCGGATGTACATGTCGCGGCCGGCGAGCACCTCGCCGGTATCCATGTCCGCGACGATCCAGGCGGGCGCCGGGCCCTCGGGAGCAGGCACCGATCCCGCCGGCTGGATGTCGGCGCTCACGTCGGCGTGGGCCGGGAGCACAGCGAGCGCGGGGGACAGCAGGCCGATCGCGACGGCGGAGCAGGCGAGAAGTCGGTGCATGACCGTCGAGCCTAAACCCCGGCCGTTACCGTTTCGTGATTAGTACACATCGCGGACGTAGCGATGGGTCTTGATCAGTTCGTTGACGTAGGTGTGCGCAGCCGTGGTGTCCATACCGCCCTGCGCGGTGACGATGTCGTGCAGGGCGGCGTCCACGTCCTTGGCCATGCGCTCGGCGTCGCCGCAGACGTAGAGGTGCGCGCCCTCGGTGAGCCAGTCGAACAACTCGGCGGCGTGTTCGCGCATGCGGTGCTGCACATAGGTTTTGGGCATCTGTGGATGAGAATCCCGGGAGAACGCGAGATCCATCCGGGTCAGCACGCCGGTGTCCACGAAATCCTGCAACTCCTCGCCGTAGAGGAAGTCGGTGGCGCGCCGCCGGTCACCGAAGAACAGCCAGGACCGGCTCGTCGCACCCCCGGCCCGGCGCTCGTGCAGGAACGCACGGAACGGGGCGATTCCGGTGCCCGGGCCGACCATGATGATCGGCACGTCGGGTGCGGGCAGCCGGAACCCGTGGTTGGGGCGTGGGTGCACGAATACCTTGTCGCCACCGCGGGCCAAAAAAGTCGAGGCAACGCCGCCCCGGGCACGGCCGCGCGCGCAATGCCGCACGGTCGCGACGGTCAGGTGCACCTGGGCCGGGTGTGTCAGCGGGCTCGATGCGATCGAGTAGTCACGAAATTGCAAGGGGCGCAACGCTTCGACCACCTCGTCCACATTCAGGTCGGCGAGTTCGAGCAGGTCGAGCACGTCGTGGTCGTCGGCGGCCAGCACTGCCGCCGCGTCGGGGCCGTGGGTGAGCCCTGCGACCAGTGCGACCAGATCCCGTGAGGGCGTCCTGATCTCGAGATGGCCGGTGAGCAACTCGCCGAGGGGCAGGCTCTGGTCGGCCGTGCGGTGCTCGGGCCCGACTCCAAGACGCCGCAAGATGGCCTCGACGAGGGCGGGATCGTTGACGGGGTGCACGGCGATGGAATCGCCGGCGACGTAGTCGATGCCCGACCCGGTCACGTCGATCTCGTAGTGGCGGACCTCCTTGTCGGATCCGGGTGCGGTCAGGAGTCGACTGGTCAGCACGGTCGCTTCGAAGGGCCGGTTGCGGTCCCACTCGCTGCGCGCTTTGGCATCGCGGGCGGCGGACAAAGGTTGTTCGGTAAGGCCGGCCATATGTGGGCCATCGGTGTTGTCGCCGGAGGCCGTCACCGTGGCGGTGAATTCGGCCTCGAGGATCTTGACGACGTCGGCGCTCCACGCCGCGGCGTCGGCCTCGTAGTAGCAGTCGCAGTCGACGCGCTCGGCGATCCGGGTGCCGCCGAGGGCCTCCAGGCGGGCGTCTAGATCCTTACCGGCCTGGCAGAACAGCGGGTAGGACTGATCGCCGAGGGCCAACACCGCGAACCGCAGCGGGTCGAGCCGGCCCGCGTCATCTTCGGCGATCGTCTCCCAGAACACGGTGCCGTTGTCGGGGAACTCACCGTCGCCGAAGGTGGAGGTCACGACGACGAAATGCGTCGCGGACCGCAACCGGTCCATTGATATGTCGTTGAGCTCGGTTTCGGTCGCCTCGATGCCGAGTGCCGTGGTGGCTTCGGCGAACTGCATGGCGACGTACTCGGCGGCGCCCATGTCGCTGGCATAGCCGACGATCAGCGATAAACCCTGTTCGGACAAGTGGTCACCCCTGGGTGGCAGTTACGTAGGACTAGTTAGGGTGACCTTAGTTCGAATTGCTGCGCGATAGGCGCCTACGTTCTAGCCATGCTGAGCCTGCAGGAGATCTCGGATCGGCTGGAAATCCAGCAGCTGTTGATCGACTACTCGAGCGCGCTCGACCAGAAGCGGTTCGATGACCTCGACGCTCTGTTCGTCCCGGACGCCTACATCGACTACCGCGTCACCGGGGGCATCGACGGGCGGTATCCCGAGGTCAAGAAGTGGCTGGCCGAGGTATTGCCGAACTTTCCCGCCTACTCGCACATGCTAGGCAACTGCGACATCCGCTTCTCCGGCGACGGTGACTCTGCGACCGCCCGGACGATCTGCTTCAACCCGATGGTCTTCGGGGGCGACGCCAATCAGATCCTGTTCGTCGGTATCTGGTACGTCGACGAGCTGATCCGCACTCCCGAGGGCTGGCGGATGACGCGCCGCGTCGAGGAGAAGTGTTTCGACAAACTGCTCTGAGCGCGCGGCGGGATTTGGGTGGGCCCTGGCCGCTCTGGCAGAATGGGCGGCTGTCTGACGCACAACCACGGCTGGGCGTCGGTCACACACGTGAGGCAAAACCGGACCGGGCAACCGCCCGCGTCGCTGAATTGCAGCGTGGCAATCATAGGAGAACTGCTTACTCATGGCTGTCAAGATCAAGCTCACCCGGCTTGGCAAGATTCGCAACCCCCAGTACCGCATCGCTGTCGCCGACGCGCGCACCCGCCGCGACGGTCGCTCCATCGAGGTCATCGGCCGTTACCACCCCAAGGAAGAACCGAGCCTGATCGAGATCGATTCGGAGCGCGCGCAGTACTGGCTGGGTGTTGGCGCTCAGCCCACCGAGCCCGTCTTGGCGCTGCTGAAGATCACCGGCGACTGGCAGAAGTTCAAGGGCCTGCCCGGCGCTGAGGGCACGCTCAAGGTCAAGGAGCCCAAGCCGTCCAAGCTGGACCTGTTCAACGCGGCGCTCGCCGAGGCTGACGGTGCCCCCAGTGGCGAGGCCACCCAGCTGAAGAAGAAGAAGGCGCCCGCCAAGAAGGCGGAAGCCGAAGCCGAAGAGGCTCCTGCCGCTGAGGCTGCTGCCGCCGACGAGGCTCCCGCTGCCGAAGCGGAGACCCCCGCCGAATGAGCACGGCCGTCGTCGACGCCGTAGAACATCTGGTTCGCGGGATCGTCGACAACCCTGATGACGTTCGCGTCGACATGGTGACCAGCCGCCGTGGTCGCACCGTTGAGGTGCATGTGCACCCCGACGATCTGGGCAAGGTGATCGGTCGCGGTGGTCGCACCGCGACCGCCCTGCGCACCCTGGTCGCCGGTATCGGCGGTCGCGGTATCCGCGTCGACGTGGTGGACACCGACCAGTAGTCGGCCCATGGAGCTGGTCGTCGGGCGGGTAGCCAAGGCGCACGGCGTCTCTGGTGAAGTCGTCGTCGAAGTTCGCACCGATGACCCTGCGGCCAGGTTTGCGCGTGGGAAGGTGTTGCGCGGCAAGCCTTCCCGTGGGGGCTCGGAACGCACCTACACCGTCGAATCGGTACGCGAGCACGGTGGTCGTCTGCTGATGAGACTGAGCGGCGTGGCCGATCGGGACGCCGCCGACGCATTGCGTGGGGTGCTGTTCATCGTGAATACCGACGAGCTCCCGCCGATCACCGAACCGGATGAGTTCTACGATCACGAGCTCGTAGGGCTGCGGGTTCGCACCCTGGCGGGCGACGAGGTCGGCGCCGTCGCCGAGGTCCTGCACACCGCGGCGGGCGAGCTCCTCAGCGTGAAAACCCCTGAGGGCCGCGAAGTCCTGGTGCCGTTCGTCACCGCGATCGTTCCGCGCGTGTCGGTGGCCGACGGTGTGGTGGAGATCGACCCGCCTGACGGGCTGTTGAACCTGGACGAGCTGTGAAGATAGACGTCGTCACCATCTTTCCCGACTACCTGGAACCGCTGCGGCAATCCTTGCCCGGCAAGGCAATTGCCTCGGGCCGGGTGCAGCTCGGTGTTCACGATCTGCGCAACTGGACGCACGACGTGCACCGTTCGGTTGACGACGCACCGTACGGGGGCGGCCCGGGCATGGTGATGCGGGCGCCCGTCTGGGGTGAAGCGCTAGACGAGATCTGTTCGCCGGAAACACTTCTGGTGGTTCCGACGCCGGCTGGTGTGCTGTTCGACCAGGCGACGGCCCAACGGTGGAGCGCGGAGTCCCATTTGGTGTTCGCCTGCGGGCGGTACGAGGGAATCGACCAACGGGTGGCCGACGATGCCGCCCGCCGGATGCGCGTCGAAGAGGTCTCGATCGGTGACTACGTGCTGCCCGGCGGTGAGTCCGCGGCACTCGTGATGATCGAGGCCGTCGTGCGTCTGTTGCCTGAGGTGCTGGGCAATCCGCAGTCCCATCAACAGGATTCGCACGCGACGTCGCTCGGCGGCATGCTGGAGAGTCCCAGCTACACCCGTCCGCCGAGTTGGCGCGATCTCGATGTGCCCGAGGTGCTGCTATCGGGAGATCATGCGCGGGTCGACCGCTGGCGTCGTGAACAGGGATTGGCGCGCACCCGGGCGCGCCGCCCCGATCTGCTGGGTCCCGACTCCACCGGGCGCGAATACGACTAGACGGCGATTAGATACGCCCCGTCGGGAACATCGTCTTGACCACCTGGGTAATGGTCTGCCGGGCGGTCGCATCGTCGGTGGGTTGCATGGTTCCGATCACCATGACGAACCGGCGGTCGGCGCCGACCACACCGGTGGACATGTGCATCCAATCTCCGCCGTTCCAACAGCACATCCAGCCCTGCTTGACCGCAACCGGGTCGGCGGGCAGTCCGTCGGGGATACCGAACCGCTGCGGATACCCGTCGATGCCGCTCGGCGCGGACTGCGCAAGATCGGACAGGATGATGTTGGCCTTGTCCGCCGGCAATCCGCCGCCGCCGCTGAGCAGCAAGTCGTAGTAGTGCGTGAGGTCGGCCGCGGTGCTCATGGTGTTCCACCACTTGCCGTCATACGGCTTGGTCGTAGTGCTCAGGCCGTAGCGGGCTGAGACGCGGTCGATGATGGCGCTGCCGCCGCCCCGATCCCAGAAGTCGTTGGCGGCGTCGTCGTCGGATGCGCGCAGCATGACGTCGAGTTGCTTGCGGTCGTTCGGGGTGAGGTCGGTCTGTCCCTTGGCTGCCTGCAGCAACAGGTCGTCGGCGATGAACAGTTTGGCCACCGACGCGATCGGCATCGGGGAGTTGTTCCCGTTGGAGATGGTTTGGCCGGTGTCGCGGTCGAGTACCACGGCAACGACGCTGGCCCCGGCGTCGGTGGCGTCGGCACTGGCCTGCTGTGCCCGGGACTGCAATCCGTCGAACACCGCCCGCTGGCTCAGCGGCGCCCCGGGGACGTCCTCGAATGGCGGCGTCCGCGGGGCAACCATCGTCAGGTGAGGGGCCTCAGACCTGCTCCCCGGGGAGCCGTAAGACTTCGCCTCGCAACCGTCGAGGCCGATGACCATCATCACCAATGTCAGCACCGCCGCCGGTCGCCTGAGTCGCGACGAACGCCAGCGCATGGTTTCTCCTCGTAAGCAAAGGCCGGTGGGTCGGCCGGACGTCGGTAAACACCTGGTCAAGAGCATCGACCGCCGCCACCAGAGAGCGAGACGACAGTTTTGCTCGTCTGTCCAGTTTACTGGGTGCGCGGCTGGTTCACATGATTAGCACGACTGTGTGGTCGGCCACGTGCCGATTTTCGGCGACGATTTCGCTGCGCAGGCGCCGTCTGGCACAATTGAACAGTTGCCCGCGCGGGCCCGGCTTATCGCCGCCTGCCAGCGAACAACCTGCAAACCCCAACCATCGGTTCGGCTGGGCCGCGTTCCGCTCCCTTCGAGCGAGGACTGCTGCCGTCGAGCCGCGACAAGGAAGAGTCACCGATGAACACGCTGGACTTCGTCGACCAGGCGTCGCTGCGCGACGACATCCCGGCCTTCGGCCCCGGCGACACCGTCAACGTGCACGTGAAGGTCATCGAGGGCACCAAGGAACGCGTCCAGGTCTTCAAGGGCGTGGTGATCCGCCGGCAGGGCGGTGGCGTTCGCGAGACGTTCACCGTCCGCAAGGAAAGCTACGGCGTGGGTGTCGAGCGTACGTTCCCGGTGCACTCGCCCAACATCGACCACATCGAACTCCTCACCCGCGGCGACGTCCGCCGGGCCAAGCTGTACTACCTGCGCGAGCTGCGTGGCAAGAAGGCCAAGATCAAGGAGAAGCGCTGACACGCGGAGCGTTGGTGCAACTGCCGTCGCTGATCCTCCAGTCTCTGTGACTACCCTGGTTCCGTGACCGACACCACCGACTCGGCCGATTCGGCATCCGAAAGTCCTGACGTACCCGAGAAATCGGACGAGGGCCCGTCGAAGAAGCGCTCTGCCTTCCGCGAAGGCGTCATCCTGGTCGCCATCGCTCTGGTCCTCTACTACGTCATGTTGACGTTCGTGGCCCGGCCCTATCTGATTCCCTCGGAGTCGATGGAGCCCACGCTGCACGGCTGTTCGGGCTGTGTGGGCGACCGGATCATGGTGGACAAGGTGACCTACCGGTTCGCCAAACCGGAACCCGGTGATGTCGTCGTCTTCAAGGGCCCGCCGTCGTGGAACCTCGGCTACAAGTCGATCCGTTCCGACAATCCCGCGGTGCGCGCGGTGCAGAACGCGCTGTCGTTCGTCGGATTCGTTCCGCCCGATGAGAACGACCTGGTCAAGAGGGTGATCGCGGTCGGTGGGCAGACCGTGCAGTGCCGCGCCGACACCGGTCTCACCGTCGATGGCAAGAAGCTCCACGAGCCCTACCTGAACCCCGCCACGATGATGGCCGATCCTTCGGTCTATCCGTGTCTGGGCAATGAGTTCGGGCCGGTCAAGGTGCCCGACGGCCGGTTGTGGGTGATGGGTGACAACCGCACTCATTCGGCCGACTCCCGCGCCCACTGCACGAGCGTGCCCGCTGAGGCACTCAACGGCATCATCTGCACCGGTGATCCCACCAGCGGCACCGTGCCGGTGGGCAACGTCATCGGCAAGGCGCGGTTCATCGCCTGGCCGCCGTCGCGGTGGGGTGGTGTCGACTCGGTCAATCCGCAACAAGGCGGATAGTGCCCGAGTCGACGGACCGCCGAGGTACGAGGCGGGGAGGAGCGAGGCGATCAGCTACGGTCCGCTCCTGGCCGCCGCGCGCCGTCATCCGCAAATCGGCTGGCCTGCGCACGCTAGAGTCGGCGCTGTACCGCAACGGGCTCGGGCCGGTGGCCGGCGTGGACGAGGTCGGGCGCGGGGCATGTGCCGGACCGCTGGTTGTTGCCGCGTGCATTCTGGGCCCGAACCGTCTGGAAAGCCTTGCTGCGCTTGATGATTCGAAAAAGCTGGGAGAGAAGGAACGGGAACGGCTGTTCCCGCTGATCCGGCGCTACGCGCTTGCGTACCACGTCGTGTTCATTCCATCGACCGAGGTGGATCGGCGCGGCGTGCATGTGGCCAACATCGAAGGCATGCGACGCGCGGTGGCGGGGCTGCCGCTGCGTCCCGGCTATGTGCTTTCCGACGGGTTCCGGGTGCCCGGCTTGTCCGTCCCGTCGTTGCCGGTCATTGGCGGTGACGCCGCAGCCGCCTGCATCGCCGCCGCCAGCGTGCTGGCCAAGGTCAGCCGTGACCGGCTGATGGTGGAGATGGACCGGCAATACCCGGGCTATGGATTCGCCGAGCACAAGGGGTACAGCACGGCCGTCCACACCGCGGCGCTTGGCGCGCTCGGACCCTCGGTCGAGCATCGCTATTCGTTCGTCAACGTGCGCCGTGTCGCGGGACAATCTGACTGGGCGGGTGCCTGGGAAGACAGGCTGCAAACGGGTAGGGAATGATCGAGGGCTAGTGACCCACCGATATGAAGGATTGCCGGACAGATGAGTGCTGAAGATCTCGAGAAGTATGAGACCGAGATGGAGCTCTCGCTGTACCGCGAGTACAAGGACATCGTCGGTCAGTTCAGCTACGTCGTGGAGACCGAACGCCGGTTTTACCTTGCCAACGGTGTCGAGTTGATTCCGCACAACGCCGACGGAGAGGTCTACTTCGAGCTTCGGCTGGCTGACGCGTGGGTCTGGGACATGTACCGCCCGGCGCGTTTCGTCAAGCAGGTGCGGGTGATCACCTTCAAAGACGTCAACATCGAAGAGGTCGAAAAGCCGGAGCTACGCCTGCCGGAGTAAACCCGGCAGTGGATGCTTGCATGCCAGTTGGCTGATCTCTGACTGTGCATAGCCTGTGCCCCTCGACTGTGTCGCCGGGTTGGTGTGATACTCGGCTCGGGTTGACCGTGTAACCGCAATCTGCGGGACGGCCCACCCACTGGGGGATTTACCCGCCGTCGGGCGGTGGCGCCGTTCGTCATCTGCTCTCGGCGGGCGTTTCAGGTGCGGGGGGAGCACATGGAATTTTTCGGTGGCGTGTTCGCGCCTGCCAATTCGCCGAGGTCGGTACGCAACGCACATGTGGGGCCGTGATGACACTGCCACACGTTCAACAGCACCGAGATGGACTCGTCGTCACCGACCGGGCGTCCTACGGCGGAATAGTGGTCGAGCGGGTTTCGGTGCCTGACATCTCGGCGGATCCGCGTCATGCTGCCGCCGGTGAGGCAACCCGGCGTGAGATCAGCTGGATCAACGCCGAACTGGTGGCCAATCCGCAATGGACCGCTCCGGAAGTGGTCGGTGACGATGCCGTCAAGAGCCTGCAGCCCAACAATCCGATGGCGTCGTGGCTGTTCGGAGCGGCGCCCGGGCTGAGACTCTGGCGCGAGCAGCTGGTGCCGGCGGCCATCGCGCTGACCCCGCTGTATGAACCGGAAACCGGGCACCTCCCGACGGGGGAACCGGTGGATTCGAAGACGCGCGAGTACTTCATGCATGCGTACGACGCGATCGGAGTCCGGGCGCGGGCGGCGATCATGTCGGATATGGCGGGTGGTCACGTCGGACCCGACGCGGGCGTCACGAAGTGGACGAGCATTGCCTGTGGCGCAGCCATTCCGGTGCTGGACGCGTTCCGGAAACACACCAGCGGCCGAATCGAACTGAGCCTGGTCGATATCGATCAGACGGCACTCGAGCATGCCCGGAAGCACGCCCTGCAGCGAGGCCTCGTCGAGGCGGTGCACTTTCGGTTGCTGCGGCGAAACGTGATCAAGGACTTGATGATCGGTGATCGCTTGGTTGCCGAGCTGGGTCCCGAGAGCCAGGATCTGGTCGACATGCTCGGCATCTTCGAGTACATCGACGAAGACTTCGCTGGGTTCAAATCCGCTGCAGCATTCCTCGCGAACGCTTTCCGCATGGTGAAGCCCGGCGGTGCACTGGTCGCCGCAAACATGCTCGACTCGCACCCGCATCTGCAGTTCATCCAGCGTGCAATCGGCTGGCCGCGAGTATTTCCGCGCTCGCTCGGCCAGATTCGGTCCATCATCATCGGCGCCGGCATCGATCCTGCCTGGGTACGGTTGCGCATCGCTGAGGACGGCATCTACGCAGTGTTCGAGATCAAGAAGCCGAATGATGACGCTGGTGCGTTGCCTGCGGTGTGAGGACCGGCGCTCCGGCGGCTGTGCATAGAGTCGCGACTGTGCATAACACGCCCCTGGCGGGGTGATTCGCGGGTTTGACCCACCGGTGTTGTCGGACTCGGTGTGCACGCTGCCGCCATGACTATTCCGGACAATCCGACCCGCGCGCAGCTGGGCGCATTCGGTGAAGAGTTGGCTGTCGCGTATCTGCGCGCTAACGGATACGCCGTCATCGACCGAAACTGGCGCTGCCAGTATGGCGAGCTGGATATCGTCGCCGTGGAAAATTCCAGCGGCGCGGCGGTTTTCGTTGAAGTCAAGACGCGCGCGGGTGACGGCTTCGGCGGCCTGGCCGAAGCCGTTCCGCCGGATAAGGTGCGCCGGCTGCGTCGGCTGGCGTCGGTGTGGTTGGCCCGTCAGCACTCCCGATGGCCGGCATTGCGCATCGACGTGGTCGGGGTGCGGGTCGGGCGCCGGCGCACCCCGGAGATCGCTCATCTGAAGGGGGTCGGCTGATGGCGCTGGGGCGGGCGTTCTCGATCGCGGTCACCGGGCTTGACGGTGAGGTCGTCGAAATCGAGGCGGACATCACTTCTGGTCTGCCGGGAGTGCACCTGGTGGGCCTTCCCGACGCGGCGCTGCAGGAGTCCCGCGACCGAGTGCGCTCGGCGATCACCAACAGCGGCAATCAGTGGCCGATGTCGCGGCTGACATTGGCGCTGTCGCCGGCCACGCTGCCGAAGGTCGGGTCGGTGTACGACATCGCCCTGGCTGCGGCAGTGCTGGCGGCTGCCGGTAAGAAGTCATGGGCACGGCTGGAAAAGACCGTATTGCTCGGCGAATTGGCGCTCGACGGGCGAGTACGTCCGGTGCGCGGCGTGTTGCCGGCGGTGCTGGCCGCCCGCCGCGATGGCTGGCCGACCGTCGTGGTGCCGATGGACAATCTCGCCGAGGCCAGCCTGGTGGACGGCATCGAAATCCTCGGTGTCGCCACCCTGGTGCAGCTGAAGGCCTGGCTCGCCGGTTCCGGGCGGCTGGCAGACCGCGTTGTGGTGGATGCGCCGGCCGACGACGTATACGCCGACCTTGCCGAAGTCGTGGGGCAGACGCAGGCGCGGTACGCCGTCGAGGTGGCGGCTGCCGGTATTGGTAACCACCGATATCTGATCGTGCGGAATTGGCGGAGACATGCTCGATCTGGCGAGCCGTATCCGCGTGACCGTCCTAACGGTCCACCCGAGTCCCGACCGACCCCTCGGTGTCATTTGAGACGGGAAATGCGACTGCGTGAGCTGCGCAAA
>DASUGW010000106.1:0-7579 GCA_036273805.1 Mycobacterium sp. | reverse complement strand
AGCAGCGGGATGCCGCGCTGGTCGCACAGCTCGATGAAATGCGCTCCCTTGAGCGCGGATTCACCGAACAGCACACCGTTGTTGGCGATGATGCCGACCGGGTGGCCGTGGATGCGCGCGAAGCCGGTGACCAGGGTGGTGCCGTATTCGGCCTTGAACTCGCCGAATTCACCGCCGTCGACGATGCGTGTGATGACCTCGTGCACGTCATAGGGCACCCGTGCATCGACCGGCACCACGTCGTACAGCTCGTGCTGGTCGGCAATCGGGTCGACGGACGGTGCCATCTCCCACGGGGGTGAGGACACCGGCCCGAGCGTCGAGACGATGCGCCGCACGATGCGCAGTGCGTCACGGTCGTCGTGCGCCAGGTGGTCGGTGACGCCCGAAACCTTGGAGTGCAGGTCTCCCCCGCCGAGATCCTCGGCGGTGACGATCTCACCGGTGGCGGCCTTGACCAGCGGTGGGCCGCCCAAGAAGATGGTGCCCTGATTGCGGACGATGACGGCCTCGTCGCTCATCGCCGGCACATAGGCGCCGCCGGCGGTGCAAGAGCCCAACACCGCGGCGATCTGCGGGATGCCCTGCGCGCTCATCGTCGCCTGGTTGAAGAAGATCCGGCCGAAGTGATCGCGGTCGGGGAACACCTCGTCCTGCCGCGGCAGGAACGCGCCGCCCGAGTCGACAAGGTAGATGCAGGGCAGCCTGTTCTGCGCGGCAACCTCTTGGGCGCGCAGATGCTTCTTGACCGTGATCGGGTAGTACGTCCCACCTTTGACGGTGGCGTCGTTGGCGACGATCACGCATTCACGGCCCGACACCCGGCCGATGCCGGCGATCATGCCGGCGCCGGGACACTCGTCGTCATACATGCCGTCGGCGGCCAGTGGCGCGATCTCCAGCAGCGGGCTGCCCGGATCGAGCAGGCCGTCGACACGGTCACGCGGCAACAGCTTGCCGCGCGCGACATGCCGCTCGCGCGAGCGCTCCGAGCCACCGCGCGCAACAGCGGCAAGTTTGGTTCGCAGCTGATGTACCAGCGCCAGATGCTCGTCGCGGTTCGACGTTGCAGCCATCTACTCCGCCCATCGGATCAGTTAATGACGACTAACTGGTGGTATGTTAATCATCATTAACGTCGCCTGTCCAGACACCCCCTACCCCGCCGAAACTCACGTTCCGGCGGATTTGTTCGAGTAGATCCCGTCGAAACGTCGATCTCGGCGCAAGGATGGAGTACCCGAGATGACCGAGCCCGCCACGGACGGTGTGCCGTCGAACCGGCGCAGCCGGCTGAAGTCCGACCGGCGCTCCCTGCTGCTGGCCGCCGCCGAACGCCAGTTCGCCGAGCGGGGCTTCCTGGCGGTGCGACTCGAGGACATCGGGGCCGCCGCCGACGTCAGCGGGCCGGCGATCTACCGCCACTTCCCCAACAAGGAAGCCCTCCTGGTGGAGCTGCTCACCGAGATCAGTACCCGCCTGCTGGCGGGGGGCCGCACGGTGGATGACGCAGCGGACGGACCCGAACACGCCCTGCAGGGGCTGGTGGACTTCCACCTGGACTTCACCCTGGGTGAGCCGGATCTGATCCGCATTCAGGACCGCGACCTCAACCACCTGCCCCCCGCGGCACTGCGCCAGGTGCGCAAAAGTCAGCGGCAGTACGTCGAGATCTGGGTCAAGGTGTTGCGCGAACTCAACACCGCGCTCGACGAGTCCGACGCCCGGGTGATGGCCCACGCGGCGTTCGGGTTGCTCAACTCGACCCCGTACAGCACGAAGCCGGCCGGTGGAAGACCGGCCGGCTCGCGTTCGCGTTCGGTGTTGCGGGCGATGACACTCGCCGCGCTCACATCGCGGGTCTAGCGGACTAGTACCAGACCCTGCGCCCGCCCACGGGACGGCCGACCGCGCCGAGAATCCACAGCACCGCGCCGATCACCAACAAGATGATGCCGATCGTCTCGAGAATCGGGACCGTCAGGACAATGCCGAGGACGAGAAGAATAATTCCCAGAACAATCATGACAACTCCGTTCAGATAAGTAATTGAACATTGAGACGGTAAGAACTACTGACTGGGTTTAGGTATGTTGCAGGCCTCGACTTTCGGGTTGACGCCGGCGTAGTTCAGTGGCCCGGCCAACACGGTCAGGGCAATCGAACCCGCAGTGGCGCAATTTGTTTCCGTGTTCTGGAAGTAGCCACGTTGGTATGTTGCGAAGGCGCCGATGAGCAGCCACACCACAACAACCAAGCTGATCAGTCGCATCGCGCGTCTCCTTTGTTCGCACTTCTGGCGAACAAAGGTTTACCCCGGCGCGAATTTCCCAAACATCGATCGCATTCGCCTCAGACGCGGGGCTGCGTCAGGACGCCGGCACCTGACTGAACGCTGTGCGGACCCATTTGCGGACGGCCACGGCAAGTGCGGCACGGTTCTCCCGCTTGGCGATCTCATGACCATCGTCATCGAACACCAGGTACTCCACGGTGCGCCCCCGCTCCCGCAATGCCTCGGCCATTTGGGCCGATTCACCGACGGGGACGTTGGTGTCGTTGCCGCCGTGGATCAGCAACAGCGGGGCGCGCAGCGCGTCGACGCGCTGCAGCGGCGAAAGCGCGTCGAGGAGTTCGCGGTCACTGACCGGGTGCCCGTATTTGGGGTAGGCCGCCGCCGCGATCCATGCTTCGGTGTTGCGGTAGAAGGTGTTCAGGTCGCTCATACCGCAGATGCTCACGCCCGCTGCGAACAAATCTGGATGGAAGGTCAGCGCGGCCAGTGTCAGATATCCGCCGTATGACCAACCGGCACAGGCGATCCGGCTTGCCTCGGCGTGGCCGCCCCGCACCAGGTGCGCCACGCAGTCGGCGACATCGTCGATCGCCGCGAAGCGTTTGTCGCCGTCATCGGCATGCATGAAGCTGCGCCCGAAGCCGCCGGAGCCGCGCACATTCGGGGCGAACACCGTGATACCGGCGTCGAGCAGCAGCGGGAACACCTCGCTGTAGGCGGGGCGCGACTGCCCCTCCGGGCCGCCGTGCAGGTAGATCAGCGCGCCCATCCGCTCGACCCCGGGCGCCGGGGTGTAGCGCCAGCCGGTGATCCGCAGGCCGTCACGGGCGGTGATGACGTCGAGGATGGGGTCCGCGGCGCGCGGGCCGGACATCGGCACCCGGTCGACGTGTTGCCATTCGTGGGTGTGCGTGTCCACAAGTTCGACGGTGCGCGGCTGCGACGGTCCCTCGACTGTCATCGCGACCATCGAGCCTCCGGCGCTGATCGAGAGCTGACTGGCGACGGGTCCCGGCAGCGCGATCGGTTCACCGGCGGTCTTGTCGATGTAGGACATGACTTGCAGCTCGCTGCAGCCGTCGATGTTCCACAGCATGGCCACCGTGGAGAGGTCGTCGCTGATGACGAATTCGTCCAGCTCGTACCCGGGCCGTTCGGCAACCACCTGATAACTCACCCCGGCGTCGGTGCTGGTGACCTCCAACAGCCGGGCGTGATCGACTCCGTTGTCGCTGCGAATCAACGCGCGCACAAATCCACGGCCTTCGTCGTCCTCGCCGTAGGCGCTGGCCGGCTGATACAGCGTCGTCTCTTCGCCGTCCACGCCGGAGCGCAGCCGCCGCGGGGTGTGGTCGTCGAGGATGACCCCGGCATCCGTCGTAGAGCCGGGATCGTAAGGCAGCAGCGCGATTTCGGTCTGCCCGTGTAGGAGCAACAGTTCCCGGTAGCCACGCGGCCCAACGCGGATCAGCGCGGCACCCGACCAGGAGTCGACCAGCCGGCCCGCCGAACGGCGGTCCAGAACCTGACGCTCACCGGTAGCGGGATCGATCAGCACCGACGCCCCGATCCCGTCGTCGCCGGTCAGAATCGCCGCCACCTTCGAGCCGTCCCAGGCGATCAGTTCCGCAGTGCCGGAGATGTCGGTGTCGGGCTCGGCGGCGTCGATCCGGCGGGCGTCGCGGTCGTCGGGGTCGGTCGTGACGATCCAGATCTGCGCCCGTTCGGCCCCATCGGGAGCAACCTCACACGCGAGCCAGTGACCGTCGGGCGAATGCAGCACCCGGCGGACCGGGCCCTCGACCGGCAACTCGACATCGCGCGAGGAACTTGCACGCCAGCCGGTCAGGAACCGCTGAACCGCGCGGGGATAACCGCCGTCGTCGACAATGTGCGCGAACGCCGTCGCGTCCGGGGACAACGACGCACCGTAGATCGCACGGACCTGCGGTGCCATCAATACCTCCTAAACGCTGTGCCCAGCGTTGCCAGTACACGGTATCTGCCGGGTTCTGCCTGTTCACGCACTGTTTGGACTGGTGATTGCAACCGAGACGGCCGACCACGGATATTCCGCAGGTAGCCTGCAACACATGAGGTGGTCATGACCGATCCACGTCGCCCGACCGGGCCGGGATCCGACGGATCCCAATGGTCGCAACCAACCGAACCATGGGGCAACCAATACCCGCCGGCCGACCCGGCCTATGCGGGCACTTACGCGTACCCCAACTACGTGCCGCCGAACGCCGCTCCACCCACCCAACCGCTGCCGCCGCACTGGACGCAGACGCAGTACCCCCAATACCCGCCCGGGCCACAGCAATCCGAACCGCAGCCACCGCGCCCGCCCAAGTCCCCGCGCTGGCTGTGGGTGCTCGCCGGCGTGGCGCTGCTGCTGGTGGTGGGGCTGGTAGTCGCTCTGGTGATCGCGAACGGATCCAACCGCGACGACACCGTGGTCGCCCCGCTGCCGACGCTGCCCTCGACCACGACACGCACCACCCCGCCGCGGGCCACCACCACGCCGCCCGCAACCACCAGTCCGCGCACCACGGTGCCCACGCCGATATTGCCGCCGCTCCCGCCCGTCTCACCGCCACAGACGGCGGCCACCGAGACAGTGGTCTACAACGTCACCGGCGAAGGCCGGGCCATCTCGATCACGTATGTGGACACCGGCGGTGTCCTGCAGATGGAGTTCAACGTCGCGCTGCCATGGACCCGTCAGGTGGCGTTCACCCCTTCGACGGTCAAGGCCGCCAGCGTGACGGTGATCAACGTCGGCCGTGAGGTCAGCTGCAGCGTCACCGTCAACGGGTCGCAGGTGCTCAAGCGATCCGGGAACGGCCTGACGATCTGCGCCGGCAGTCGGTAACCAGCATCCTCAGGCGGCCGTGCGCCGCGGTGCCCGCACCCGCAGCATTGCGAGCATGCCGACGGTCAGGACGAGGCAGATTCCGCCGAGTCCGGCGCGGTCGGTCCCGAACGCATCGACGAACATGAAGAACAGCCACGGCGCCAGGAAGGACACCGCCCGGCCGGTCATCGTGTAGAGCCCGAACGCCACGCCTTCCCGACCGTGGGCGGACAACTGCAGCATCAGCGTCCGCGCAGACGCCTGGGACGGGCCGAGGAACAAGCACAGCGCCAGACCGCACACCCAGAACGCCACCGGCCCGGACAACGTGCTCATCACCAGGCCGACCGCGATCATCACGGCCAACGATCCGACGATGACAGGTTTGGATCCGATCCGGTCGTCGATGCGACCGCCGACCACCGCACCGATGGCGGCGACGACACAGGCCGCCACCCCGAAGATGAGGACGTCGGCCTGCGACAGGCCGTACACCTTCACCCCGAGCACCGCGCCGAAGGTGAACACACCGACCAGGCCGTCGCGGAAGATCGCGCTGGCGATCAGGTAGTACACCAGGTTGCGGTCGCGGCGCCATTCGGCCTGCAGGTCCACCCACACCGTCCGGTAGGAGCCCAACAGCCCGATCCGCGTGGGCGCGCCGTCGGCCGGCGGCGCGATCCGATGCGCGGTCAGCAACAGCGGCAGCGCGAGCAGCGCGAACCACGCGGCGGTCACCAACATCGCCGCCCGGACGTTGTGGCCGTCGTCGGTCGAGATGCCCAGCAGACCGCGGGTGGGCCCATCGCCCATGATGAACCCGAAGTAGACGATGATGAGCAGCAGCACACTGCCCAGGTAGCCTGCCCCGGAAGCCAATCCGGATACCCAGCCCGATGTCTGCGGGGTGGACAGCTGCCGCAGCATCGCGTTGTAGGGCACCCCGGCCAGATCCCCGCACGCTGCCGCGGCGGCAAGCAGCGCCAGTCCGGCGAACAGATAGGCGGGCTGATCCCGGATCAGACTCATCGCCGCCGTGCACACGACGGCCAGGACGCTCAGCATGGTCAGCGCCCGGCTGCGCCGGTGCGGAGCCTGCACCCACACCCCGGTGGCCGGTGCCGCCACCGCGACGATCACCCCGGCGATGGTCAGCGTTCGGCCGAGCCAACTGGTCGGGGAGGCGCCGCCGGGCATTCCGGCGCCCACCGACTGCGTGAGGTACACGGAGAATACGAACGTCACGACAATCGCGTTGAGGCCGACGAAACCGCAGTCCCACAACGCCCAGGCCGCTACCTGCCGGGTCCGGGGCGTGCCGGTCCCTTCGGTATCGGAGGCAAGCTGGCTCATGCCCGGCACTCTAACGACCCGTGCGCTGCGCCTACCATGGCCGCATGCCAGTACCTGCACCGAGTCCGAACGCCCGGGCCGTCGTCACCGGGGCTTCGCAAGGGATCGGCGAGGCGCTGGCCGCCGAACTCGCTGCTCGCGGACATAACCTGATCATCACCGCCCGCCGCGAGGACGTGCTCAAGGATGTCGCCGCGAGGATCACCGACCGCCACAACGTCACCGTAGAGGTCCGGGCGGTCGACCTGACCGAGGCCGATGACCGCGCCCAGCTGGCTCAAGAGTTGGCGGAGCGCGAGATCTCGATCCTGTGTAACAACGCGGGCACGGCAACGTTCGGTCCCGTTACCGCGCTCGACCCCGACGGCGAGAAGAAGCAGGTTGCGCTCAATGTCATTGCGGTGCATGACCTCACGCTGGCAGTGCTGCCCGGCATGATCGGCCGAGGCGCCGGCGGCATCCTGATCTCCGGCTCGGTGGCGGGCAACTCGCCCATCCCGAACAACGCCACCTATGCGGCCAGCAAGGCCTTCGCGAACACGTTCAGCGAGTCGCTGCGCGGGGAGGTCAAGAAGGACGGTGTGCACGTGACACTGCTCGCGCCCGGCCCGGTGCGCACCGAACTGCCCGACCCCGCAGACCGATCGCTGGTGGAGAAGGTCATCCCCGAGTTTCTCTGGATCAATACCGAGTACACGGCCCGGATCTCGCTGGATGCGTTGGAACACAACAGGATGCGCGTCGTGCCCGGCCTCACCTCCAAGGCGATGTCGGTGGCCAGCGGTTACGCCCCGCGCGCTATCGTCACACCCATCGTCGGGGCGGTTTACAAGAAGCTCGGCGGCTGAGACCGCCGGGTTCGGCGAGCGGTGTAGTTCCGCGAGCACGAGGCCCGGCGAACCGATACCGCCGGTCAGCGTCGGCGGCCGGTGCCAAAGATGCTGCGGGTGATCTCGCGGCCGATCACGGTCCCCGCCGAGCGCATGGCGCTCTTGAATGCCGGGCTTTCCATCATCTTGTCGAAGAACCCGGGCTCGGGCTTGGACGGCCGTGACGCCGGTTCGGGCATC
>DASUGW010000105.1:0-2251 GCA_036273805.1 Mycobacterium sp. | reverse complement strand
GCTCAGCCACCAGGTCGGCGCCGGGCTGGGCCTCAAGGACGCCGATTTCGACTGCCTCGAACTGATCAACCGCCACGGCCCGCTCAGCCCCAGCGCGATTTCTCGCCGCACCGGACTGCACGCGGCCACCGTCACCGGCATTCTCGACCGACTCGAACGCGCCGGCTGGGTGGTCCGCGAGCGCGACCCGGCCGACCGCCGCGGCCTCGTGGTCCGTGCGCTGCGCGACCGCAGTAGGGAGGTCTTCGAGCGGTTCGCCGGCATGAACGCCGCGATGGACCGGCTCTGCGAAGGCTACAGCGAGGCCCATCTCGAGGTGATCACCGACTTCCTGCGCCGTACGGCAGCCGCCGGCCGTACCGAAACCGACGCAGTCACTCGCTGAGCCTGGATCCACCGATGAATAGTGTTCGCGTCGGCGTGCCGGAGATAGAAGATGCCCTCTGAACTGGGAGGATAGGAGTTCTGACGCTTCTATTCCGCGGTTCGAGAGGGCACCTCGCAGGTGAGATTACGCCAAGACGCGCCGGTCGTGCGCGCAACGTTCGACGATCCGAATCTCGTGTCGTGTGCCGGCCTGGTGCCGGTAATGCGTCTGGCTCAAACAGTGGGTTTGCCTGCCGCGGTCGCCGATCTTGTCCATCTGCCCGGTGACACCGGGTCGAACCCGGCGGGCAAGGTCACTACGATCGTCGGGGGGATGCTCGCCGGTGCGGACAGCATCGACGACCTCGACATCGCCCGGCACGGCGGGATGCCGTCGCTGTTCACCGGCGTGTACGCGCCGTCGACGCTCGGTTCGTTCCTGCGCACCTTCACCCACGGGCATGTGCGGCAGTTGCAGGCCGCCGCCCGCGACACCCTGATCGGCCTGGCCGGCCGGGTGCCGCTACTCGACGGCGCCGACGTGCTGACCTTTGTGGATATCGACTCGATGCTGCGCCGCGTCTACGGCAAACAGAAGCAGGGCATCGGTTTCGGCCACGCCAAGGTCGGCGGCTACAACGTCTACCTACGCGGCTACAACCCGCTGATCACCACCGTCTCCACACCGCTGTCAGCGCCGGTGATCGCCGCCACTCGGCTACGCGCGGGTAACGCAGGCTCCGCCCGGGGCGCCGCCAGCCAGATCACGGAAGCGATCACCACCGCCCGCTCGTGCGGCGCATCGGGCCAGATCGTAGTGCGGGCGGACTCGGCGTTCTACACCAAGACCGTGATCACTACCTGCCGCCGCCGTGACGTGCGGTTCTCGATCACCACCCGGATCGACGCGAAGATCCGCACCGCGTGCGACAGCATCCCGCACGAGCAGTGGACCGACATCCAGTACCCGCAGGCCATCTTCGACGAAGACACCGGCAGGTGGATCTCCGACGCGCAGATCGCCGAAACCGTCTACACCGCATTCGCCGGCACCCGCCACGCCGTGACCGCCCGGCTGATCGTGCGCCGGATCCGCCGCGACGACCCGGCCCAGATCCCCGGCCAGGGCGAACTCGTCGCCCAGTACCGGTATCACGCGGTGTTCACCGACAGTCCGTTCACCCTCGTGCAGGCCGAGGCCCAGCATCGCGGCCACGCGATCATCGAACAGGTCAACGCGGACCTGATCGCCGGACCCTTGGCGCACCTGCCCTCCGGCCGGTTCAGCGCCAACGACGCCTGGCTGACCTGCGCCGCGATCACCCACAACCTCACCCGCGCCGCCGGACACCTCGCCGCCAGCGCCTACACCCACGCCAGACCCGCCACGATCCGGACTCGGATCATCAACGTCGCCGCCCGCATCGCTCACCGGGCCCGCACCATCCACCTGCACCTCCCCGAGCACTGGCCCTGGCAAGCGGCGTTCGACAACCTCTTCACCGCCGTCCACACCACACCCGGCTGAACACACCCGCACCCGCTGAAATCAGGCGGCC
Organism: Mycobacterium sp.; assembly: GCA_036273805.1. Classification (GTDB taxonomy): domain Bacteria; phylum Actinomycetota; class Actinomycetes; order Mycobacteriales; family Mycobacteriaceae; genus Mycobacterium. The sequence continues at coordinate 326 of DASUGW010000105.1, read as the reverse complement.
CCACCACAGGTCACAATCCCCATTCCGCCCCGAGCAATCGCACCCGGAGCAGGCCGACCACGCGATCGGCGACTCCCGCACGCCCGCCGAATCACCCAATACCGAAATGATCAACGGCGATCGACACCAACTGCGTCGGTGGATCAAGGCTCAGTAGTAGCAGCGCGTTGATCGCGCTGGGCCTGCCTCAACTGGCTCTGCTGCATCCGGATGAAGTCCGAGTTACCCGCTCGCCTATTCGAAGCCATCGGCTACCCATCGACGTCGTCGGCTCAGGCTATCGACCGCATCGACTCTAGTCGAGACCCTAAGTAGTCGCTCCATCG
>DASUGW010000104.1:0-3782 GCA_036273805.1 Mycobacterium sp. | reverse complement strand
TCTTGTTCGCCGGTGGCGCATCGATGTACATGACTGCCGGGCTGGGCAATTCGCCCTACGACGCCATCGCCCCGATCATCGTCGATCGCAGCAGGTTGCCCTACCGCGCGGTCCGTGTCGTGCAGGATCTGCTGTTCGTCGGTCTGGCGCTGGTGTTCGGTGGCCAGATCGGTGTCGGCACGGTGATGACGGCGTTCTTCGCCGGCCCGTTGATCGATTTCTTCACCGAGAAGGTGAACAAGCCGCTGATGCGGAAGGATCTCGCGGGCTGATAGGCTGCCCGGCAGTTCGACATCCTTTAACGATCCGTCCAGAGAGGCGGAGAAGGAGGTCAGGCTCACTCGTGAGTGCTGCAGATAGCGACCGGGAACTGATGTCCCCCGCGGACGTCGGTCGGACCGTCGCTCGCATTGCGCATCAGATCATCGAAAAGACCGCACTCGACGGTCCCGACGCGCCGCGCGTCGTCCTTCTCGGCATCCCTACCCGCGGACGCGTGCTCGCCGCTCGGCTGGCCGCCAACGTCAAGGACTTCTCCGGTGTCGACGTGAGGCAGGGGTCGCTGGACATCACGCTGTACCGCGACGACCTGAACTCCAAGCCCCCGCGGCCCCTCGGCGAGACCTCGATACCCGAAGGCGGCATCGACGGCGCGCTGGTGATCCTCGTCGACGACGTGCTGTACTCCGGCCGCTCGGTACGCGCCGCACTGGACGCGCTGCGCGACATCGGCCGGCCCCGGACCGTGCAGCTCGCGGTGCTGGTGGACCGGGGCCACCGGGAATTGCCGATCCGCGCCGACTACGTCGGCAAGAACGTGCCGACATCACGCAGTGAGAACGTCAAGGTCGCGCTCACCGAGTCCGACGGACATGACTGTGTCCGGATCGCGCCTTCAGGAGGACCTGCCCGGTGAAGTATCCGCTGAGCGCTCGCGCGGGGAAGAGACAACTGTGAAACATCTCCTGAGCACTGCCGATCTCACGGGCGACGAGGCCACCGCGATCCTCGACGACGCCGATCGGTTCAGCCAGGCCCTGCTCGGCCGCGAGGTTAAGAAACTGCCCACGCTGCGCGGTCGCACGGTGATCACGATGTTCTACGAGAACTCCACCCGCACCCGGGTGTCGTTCGAGGTGGCCGGCAAGTGGATGAGCGCCGACGTCATCAACGTCAGTTCTTCCGGTTCATCGGTGGCCAAGGGGGAGTCGCTGCGCGACACCGCGCTGACGTTGCGTGCCGCCGGGGCTGACGCGCTGATCATCCGGCATCCGGCTTCGGGTGCGGCGCGGCAGCTGGCCGAGTGGACGGCCGAGGCCGACGGCGGCCCGTCGGTCATCAACGCGGGGGACGGGACGCACGAGCATCCCACCCAGGCGTTGCTGGACGCGCTGACCCTGCGCCAGCGCCTCGGTTCGATCGAGGGCAAGCGGGTGGTGATCGTCGGCGACATCCTGCACTCTCGAGTCGCCCGCTCCAACGTCATGCTGCTGGCCACCCTCGGCGCCGAAGTGGTGCTGGTGGCCCCGCCGACGCTGCTGCCGGTCGGCGTGTCCGACTGGCCGGTGACGGTGACACACGACCTGGACGCCGAGTTGCCGGGCGCCGATGCCGTGTTGATGCTGCGGGTGCAGGCCGAGCGGATGAACGGCGGTTTCTTCCCGTCGACGCGTGAGTACTCGGTGCTTTACGGGCTTTCCGAAAAGCGTCAGGCGCTGCTGCCCGGCCACGCGGTCGTGCTGCACCCGGGACCGATGCTGCGCGGCATGGAGATCGCATCGTCGGTGGCGGATTCATCGCAATCCGCAGTGCTGCAACAAGTTTCCAACGGTGTGCACGTCCGGATGGCGGTGCTGTTCCATCTGTTGGTGGGGGCTGAGGCGGGAGTCACGGTATGAGCGTCCTGATCCGGGGCGTACGCCTCTACGGCGAGGGTGAGCCGGTCGACGTCCTGATCGAGAACGACGTGATCAGTCAGATCGCCGCGGATCTTCCGGTAGACGACGACCTGGAGGTCATCGACGCGGCCGGCCAGGTGCTGCTGCCCGGATTCGTCGATCTGCACACGCATCTGCGCGAGCCGGGCCGCGAGGACACCGAGACGATCGAAACCGGTTCGGCCGCAGCCGCTCTGGGTGGTTTTACGGCGGTGTTCGCCATGGCCAACACGTCGCCGGTGGCGGATTCACCGGTGGTCACCGACCATGTCTGGCATCGCGGGCAGCAGGTCGGGCTGGTCGATGTGCATCCCGTGGGCGCCGTCACCGTCGGGCTGGAGGGCAAGCAGCTCACCGAGATGGCGATGATGGCCGGCGGCGCCGGTCAGGTGCGGATGTTCTCCGACGATGGCAAATGCGTCCACGATCCGCTGATCATGCGCCGGGCGCTGGAGTACGCCAGCGGCCTGGGTGTGCTCATCGCCCAGCACGCTGAGGAACCGCGGCTGACGGTCGGCTCGGTGGCTCATGAAGGCCCCATCGCCGCCAAGCTCGGGTTGGCCGGCTGGCCGCGCGCCGCCGAGGAGTCGATTGTCGCCCGCGACGCGATCCTGGCACGCGATGCCGGCGCCCGGGTGCATATCTGCCACGCGTCCACCGCCGGTACCGTCGAGATATTGAAATGGGCTAAGGGTCAAGGGGTTTCGATCACCGCCGAGGTGACACCGCACCACCTGCTGCTCGACGACAGCCGGCTGGAGACCTACGACGGTGTGAACCGGGTGAATCCGCCGCTTCGCGAGCATGCGGACGCGGTGGCGCTGCGCCAGGCATTGGCCGACGGGGTCATCGACTGTGTGGCCACCGATCACGCGCCGCACGCCGAACACGAGAAGTGTGTGGAGTTCGCCAATGCGCGCCCAGGGATGCTCGGATTGCAGACCGCGCTGTCGGTGGTCGCCGAGACGATGGTGGTTCCGGGCCTGCTGGACTGGCGCGGAGTGGCGAAGGTGATGAGCGAGAATCCCGCCCGCATCGCCGGTCTGCCCGATCAGGGCCGCCCTCTGGAGGTCGGCGAGCCGGCCAACCTGACGGTCGTCGACCCGGAAGCTCGCTGGACCGTGGAGGGCGGCGATCTGGCCAGTAAATCGGCCAATACGCCCTATCAGGCGATGACGCTGCCCGCGACCGTCACGGCGACGCTGCTGCGCGGGCGGGTCACCGCGCGGGACGGCAAGGTGACGCGGTGAATACCGGCACGCTGATCGGATCGCTGGTCTTCGCGGCGATCCTGATCGTGGTGATCGCTTTCCTGGTGCGGCAGATGGTCAAAGGATGGCGGCACCGCGCGCAGCGGCAGGCCGGAATCATCGGCACCCTGCCGCCGCTGCCGGACACCGTGGGTGCGGCCACCACACCGGCGATGAAGGGTTTGTACGTCGGGAGCACCATCGCGCCGAGTTGGCAGGATCGGATCGCGGTCGGTGACCTGGGGTACCGGGCCAAGGCGGTGCTGACCCGCTACCCGGAGGGCATCATGCTGCAGCGCAGCGGCGCCCACCCGATCTGGATTCCGCAGGAGTCGATCAGTGCGGTCCGCACCGAGCGTGGCATCGCCGGCAAGGTGATCCCTGGGGGCAGGAGCGCAGCGACTCGGGGGAAGACACCGCCCCATGACGGCATCCTGGCGATCCGCTGGAAGCTGCCCGGCGGCACCGAGATCGACACCGGATTCCGGGCCGACGACCGGCGACAGTACGAAAACTGGGTTTCTCGAGAGGAATTGGCGTGACGGGCAGAGCAGTACTGGTCCTGGAAGACGGCCGGGTGTTCACCGGTCGTGAG
>DASUGW010000103.1:0-5467 GCA_036273805.1 Mycobacterium sp. | reverse complement strand
CAGCGCCATCACCACGTCGTTGACTTTGACCCCGAAGTGATTCTTGACGGCCTTGACGTCGTCGAGATCCAGCTGCGCGAAGGCGACATTGCGCCGGCCGGTCACAGTGGCGTTGAACGGCGTCTGCGGCGCGGTGAACGGGCTTGCCATGGCCGCTCCGCCGATCGCCCGCTTGACGGTGTCGACCACGCTGGTCACCGTCCCGGGTAACACCTTGGTGGCCAGGTTCACCGGGCGCGTCGCAAACCGCGCCAGCCCGCGGGCGGCGATCTCGAGCTGTCCCGCCCCGCCGGGCGCGTCGACGGGTTCGGGCACCGGCGCATCAGCCACGGTGCTGCACAACTGCGACATCAGGTTGGCACCGGTTACGCCGTCCACCGCCGAGTGGTGCACCTTGGTCATCACCGCCAGCGGGCCACCCTTGCGGGCGTCGGTGCCGTCAACACCCTCGATGACCACCATTTCCCACAGCGGGCGGCTGCGATCCAGCCGCAGTGATGCGAAGTGCCCGCATATCTCGGCCAGTTCGGCACGACCGCCGGGTGCGGGCAACCCCACCCGGTGTACGTGGCGGTCGACGTCAAAGTCCTTGTCCTCCACCCAAACTGGATGATCGAGGTTGAGGAAACTGTCGGTGAGTTTCATCCGGAACTCCGGCATCGCCTGAATGCGCAGCGACAGCGCCTCGAGCAGGGCGGCAAAGGTGTAACCACCCGGCATGGTCGATGTGTCGAGTTCGAGGACCGAACAAACGTGCAGCGGCTGCGACGGCGTCTCGAGGTACAGGAAACTGGCGTCGAGACCGCTGAGCCGCTGGTATCCGGACATGCCGCGATCGTATGTCCACCTCGAAAGCCGATGTGACAAAGTCCACTGATTACCCGGTTCAGGTTCAACGGCCCGGGTGGCACACTTGAGTGGTCAGACGAACCCGGGGACCCGCTATGACGGGCCACGAGGAGCGAACCGACCAAACTCATTCGATGGGACAACGATGTCTGCAGCAAAGGCTGAATTGCCTGTGTACGGCGGCGGCCAGAACAGCACTCCGCGCACCAAGGTCCGCACCCACCACCTGGCGCAATGGAAGAGCGAAGGCCACAAGTGGGCCATGCTCACGGTTTACGACTACTCGACGGCCCGGATTTTCGACGAGGCAGGCATTCCGGTCCTGCTCATCGGCGACTCGGCCGCCAACGTGGTCTACGGGTACGACACCACCGTGCCGATCTCGATCGACGAATTACTCCCCCTGGTACGGGGTGTCGTGCGTGGCGCACCGCACGCCCTGGTGGTCGCCGACCTGCCGTTCGGCAGTTACGAGGCCAGCCCCGCGCAGGCTCTCGGCACGGCCACCCGGTTCATGAAGGAGGCCGGCGCGCACGCGGTCAAGCTGGAAGGCGGTGAGCGGGTCGCCGAGCAGATCGCGACGCTCACACAGGCCGGCATTCCCGTCGTCGCCCACATCGGCTTCACCCCGCAGAGCGTCAACGGCCTGGGCGGGTTCCGTGTACAGGGCCGCGGCGACGCCGCCGAGCAGACCGTCCACGACGCCATCGCCGTGGCCGAGGCCGGCGCGATCGCGGTGGTGATGGAGATGGTGCCGGCCGAGTTGGCCACCCAGATCACCGGCAAGCTGACGATTCCCACCGTCGGCATCGGTGCGGGCCCCAACTGCGACGCCCAGGTGCTGGTGTGGCAGGACATGGCGGGCATGACGCTCGGCAAGACCGCGAAATTCGTCAAGCGCTTCGGTGAGGTCGGCGCCGAGTTGAGTCGTGCCGCCAGCCAGTACGCCGATGAGGTCGCCTCCGGCACGTTCCCCGCCGAAGAGCACAGCTTCTAGCGCGATTTCGGCGGTGACGAAGCGAGATCGCCTCGCTCCCTCACCGGCGAATCCACACCGTCAGGCGAACTTCGGCGCGCGCTTGTTCAGGAACGCGTCGATGCCCTCGCGACCGTCGGCGCCGTCGGCGCTCTCGGCGATCAGCTGGGACTCGAGATCCATCTGCTCTTCAATGGTGTTGCCGTAGGTGGCTTGCAGCAGCTTCTTCACCGCACCCGCGGAACCCTTTGCACCGGAAGCGATCTCACTAGCGAGCGCGTCCACCTTGGCGGCCAGTTCGGCGTCGTCGACGACGTAATTGACCAATCCCCAGTTCTGCGCCTCGCCGGCCGACAGCTTGCGGTTGGTGAGCATCAGATCCGCGGTGCGGCGCACCCCGACAAGCCGGGGCAGGTAGTAGGACGAGCTGCCGTCGGGGCTCAGGCCGGCCCGGGTGTAGGCCATGGTGAACGACGCGGATGACGCTGCGACGACGAGATCCCCGGTGACCGCCAGCGAGAATCCGGCGCCGGCCGCGGTGCCGTTGACGGCGGTGATCAGCACGGCGTCTATCCGGGCGAAGATCGAGATCGCGCGGTGCAGGTCGTCGGCGATGCCCCGCACGAACGGACCGGCGCCCAGCGGTGACGCGGCCATAGCCTTCAGATCGCCGCCGGCACAGAAGAACCGCCCGGCACCGGTGAGCACCACGACCTTGGTTTCGGCGTTGTCCCTGCACCGCGCCGCGGCGTCGGCCAGCTCCGCGGTCAGGGTGTCGTTCATGCCGTTGGCCGCATCAGGACGGTTCAGCGTGATGCGGGTGATCGGACCCGATTCCTCGAACAGCAGCGTCTGGTAAGTCATGCCGAGACGGTAGCGGGTGCGCTGTGCAGCCGTTGCGCGCTCCCCCGGCGTAGCTCGCCGAAGTCGCCGTTCCAGCCCAGCGTGCGCAAGGCCGCGTCGGCGATCACCCAGCACTGGCCGTCGGCGCACGCGTCGTCATCGGAGCGCCGGTTGATGACCGACTCCACCAGCCGGAAGGGCACGTCCTCGGCCTCGGCATGGCCGTCGCATTCGGCGATCACCGCCTGCGACAGAGTCCGGTACAGCCCGCGCAGGTCGGCACGGCGCAGCCGGAACTTCTCGAAGCGCTCCACCCGCAGTTCCGGAAGCAGGTACAGCGCACCGAGATTCCAGCGGCTGCCGCACAATTGGTCGACGTCGGTGGCGGCAAGCAGGTGCAGCCGGGGCGCCGCCGAACCCTGTTCGTCGAGCAGGGCGGTCGCCATCTGCAGCGGGGCGTCGACCGTCTTGTCCAGCAGCGCGTCGAGGATGTCGTCCTTGGTGGCGAAGTGGTGGTACAGCGAGGCCTGACGAATTCCGACTGCGTCGGCGATGCGCCTGGTCGACGTGCTGGCGTAGCCGGCGCTGGTGAACAGTTCGGCGGCGGCGTCGAGGATTTCCTCGCGGGCGGTCTTGCCCGGCCGCCGCGACCGTTCCAGACGTGGGCGTCCGCGTCCGTCACTCGACATGCTGCCCATTGTCGCACTCGATTCACGCAGTTCAGCGGCGGTGACAAAGCTCACCGGTTTCGGCGTGCCAGATTACCTATCATTTGATAGAAATTAGGCAACCGGACCGTAACGGGGCGGATATCCCGTCGGAACGACCAACCGCAAAACTTTCAAGTGACAGTTAATCGGCTGCGTGCAGCGCCGAGGAAAGGACCGGCAACAGTGACATCTGCGCCAACCGGGACCGCCGGAACCACTGCCTCGACCGATGGCGCGCGCGCCCACGCCCGCGCCCAGGCCGGGGTCGCGGGCGCCGGCATGCGTATCCCCGAGACCCCCGCCGACGTTCCGCCCGGCGCGCTCGCCTGGGCAGAGTCGGTACCCGCGGGCTCCTACACCACCCGGGTGCTGGCCCGCGGCACCCGCCTGCGGCTCATCGACACCGACGGCGACGGTTGCGCCCATCTGCTGCTGTTCCGCGCCGACGCGCCGTGGGAGCGCCTCAATGTGGCCGACACCATGAAGGTGCCGTGGCAGGCCTACCTCGGCGCCGGCCAACCCCTGCTCAGTGACCAGGGCCGGGTGCTGGCCACCGTCGTCGCCGACACTTCCGGGCAGCACGACAACCTGTGCGGGATGACCGCCGAGGGCCAGGCCGCGATGCTGCTCGCCGCCCTCAAGCACGGCCTGGACGCCCGCGACGTCGCCCCGTCGGTCGCACTGTTCCAGGGCGTCCGGGTGAGCGCCGACGGCGGGCTGCAGTTCACCGGCTCGGCCGGCCTGGGCGCCGCGGTCGACCTGCTGATCCACCTGCCGGTGGTGGTGGCACTGGTCAACTCCCCCCACCCGCTGGCCACCGAGGCCGGTACCGGCCCCATCGACGTGATCGCCTGGCGGGCCGCCGGCGAACTGACCTCCCCCGCCAACGACGACCCCGAATATCTGCGCGCACTGTTCAACACCGAAAGCACCTGGGCCGCAGCAACTTATCCCGAGGAAGCCAAATGACAACCGTCCAGACCGACGTCGTGCTCGACGAGATCGCCGCAGCCAACCTGCCCTGGTCGGCCGTCCTGCGCGCCGGCCAACAGTTGCAGATCATCGACCTGCACGGCAACCAGGCCGTCGACACCCTGTTCTGGGGTATGACACAGCGGGGACTCCAGGGCGAAACACCCGATCCCACAAAGCGCTACAGCGCACAAGCAACGATCGCCGCCCAGCGAAACATCTTCCTGACCACAGGTTCGGTGCTGCGCGCTGCCGACGGCACCGCACTGGTGACGATCGTGGCCGACGAGGTCGGCAACCACGACACCATCGCCGGCGCCTGCTCGAAGGAATCGAACACGCTGCGCTACGGGCACCACACCGCGCACCAGCACGCATGCGCCGAGAACTTCCTGGCCGAGGCCGCTCGCTGGGGAATGGGCAAGCGCGACATCGTGTCCAACGTCAACTTCTTCATGAACGTGCCGGTGCAACCCGACGGGACCCTCGGCATCGTCGACGGCTTGAGTGCGCCCGGAAAATCGCTGACGTTGCGCGCCGACACCGACACGCTGGTGCTGGTGTCGAACTGCCCGCAGATCAACAACCCGTGCAACGGATTCGACCCGACACCGGTGCGAATGGTGATCACCCGCTCATGAATACCGTCGAAGTGGTGACGCCCGGGATGCTGACCACCGTGCAGGACTGGCCCGGCCGAACCGGGTACTGGCACATCGGTGTTCCGCCGTCAGGGCCAATGGACGACCTGTCGTTTCGGATCGGCAACCGCGTGCTCGGCAACCCCGAAGGCGCCGCAGGGCTGGAGTGCACCCGCACGGGCCCGACCCTGGCATTCCCCGACGGCGGTCGCGTGTGTGTCACCGGCGCCCCGGTGACCGTCCTCGTCAACGGCGTCGCGGTACCGCAGTGGCAGTCGGTTTCCGTCGCGCCGGGCGCACAACTGGAGGTCGGCGCACTCACCGGACCGGGCATGCGCTGCTACGTGCTAGTGGCCGGCGGCCTGACCGAGCCCGAATACCTGGGCAGCGCAGCAACTTTCACCATGGCAAAGTTCGGTGGCCATGACGGACGCGCGCTGCGCGCCGGGGACATCCTGCATGCCGCCAGCGATCCA
>DASUGW010000102.1:0-11310 GCA_036273805.1 Mycobacterium sp. | reverse complement strand
GACGGCGCCGAACCAGCGCTCAAGCGCTGCCGCGGGTGCCCATCACGCCTAAAGCGCCTGTTCCCGAGCGCGACTGTCGGTGTGCCCGTAGGGTCCGGTTTGCTATGGCTGTTCCACAGCTGTCGGGTGTGTTCGCCGGATCGGGTCCGATGCTCGACTGCTACAGCTACCTCGCGGTGGGTGGGCTAGTGCTGGTGGAGGGTCCCGACATCACACTGCTCGATCGGCCGCGGCCAGGATGATCGCCTGCGCAGAGGTGCGTGGCCGGCTCAATTCGACCAACCACGCGGGTTCCGCGACCATACCTCGGGGGTGCGTCTATTCCCTCGTCACGGGCGGTGTCCGGGACGCGGGAGGACGCTGTCTGGTTAGGCGGTGGTGGCAGTTCCGGGGTCGGGCACCCCCAAGCGGAGGTGCTCGCTGTGGTAGACGGCCTCATCGAGCAGCATCGCGACGTGGTTGTCGTGCAGGGCGTAGACGATCCGCTGTCCAGCGCGGGTTCCGGTGACCAGTCCCAGGGTGCGCAGCAGGCGCAGTTGGTGGGAGACCGCGGAGGCTTCCATGCCGATGGTCTCGGCGAGCTCGGAGACCGCGCAGGGGCCCTGACGCAGTCGGGACAAGATCAGCAGCCGGCTGGGGGTCGCCAGTGCTTGCAGGGTGGTCGCCACGCTGGCCGCGGTCTGAGCGTCCAGCACCGCCGGCGGGGTGTCGCGGCCCTGCACTCCATGGCCCACGACGTCCATCCTAACAACGACGAACAACTGAACAGCTCTTCAAGTGTTCCGGTACGGTGGCGTGGTCGGTTCACCGCGCGCGTCGTGAAGGAGTGCTCGTGGCTGTAGGGCTGGCAGGACCCCACATTTCCCGACCCAAAACCGTCGCAAGCCGTCGCCGTGCTGGGGCGTGGTCGTCGCCGGAGGTCCGGTGGGCGGCCGTGGCGACGGTGCTGTTCTGCGGTGGGCTGCTCACCGAGCTCGCCGGTGGGCCGGGCTGGCTGTCCTGGCCGCTGTTTTTGGCCTGCTATGTCACCGGGGGTTGGGAGCCGGGGTGGGCCGGGCTGCAGGCGTTGCGGGACAAGACCCTGGACGTGGACTTGTTGATGGTGCTGGCCGCGATCGGGGCGGCGGCCATCGGCCAAGTCCTGGACGGGGGCCTGCTGATCGTCATCTTCGCCACGTCCGGTGCGCTGGAAGCGGTGGCGACTCAGCGCACCGCGGAATCGGTGCGAGGGCTGCTCGATCTGGCCCCGGAGCGCGCAACCCGGCTCACCACCGCCGGTGAGGAGAGATTGGATACCGCGACTCTGACGGTGGGGGATGTGATTCTGGTCCGTCCGGGAGAGCGGATCGGCGCCGATGGGCAGGTTTTGGACGGAGTCAGCGACGTGGACCAGGCCACCATCACCGGGGAGGGACTGCCGGTGGCCAAAGCCGTCGGCGATGAGGTGTTCGCTGGGACGTCCAACGGCGGTGGCGCTTTGCGGGTGCGGGTGAGCCGCCCGGCGCAGGAGACGGTGGTCGCCCGGATCGTGGTGATGGTCGAGCAAGCCTCGGCGACCAAAGCCAAGACTCAACTGTTCATCGAGAAGATCGAACAGCGCTACTCGATCGGCATGATCGTCGCCACGGTGGCGCTGTTCGTGGTCCCCCTGCTGTGGGGTGCGGAGTTGCAGTCCACCCTGCTGCGGGCGATGACGTTCATGATCGTAGCTTCGCCGTGTGCGGTGGTGTTGGCTACGATGCCGCCGCTGCTGTCGGCGATGGCTAACGCCGGCCGGCACGGGGTGCTGGTGAAATCCGCGGTGGTGATGGAACAACTCGGGCAAACCAGCAGGGTCGCCTTCGACAAGACCGGCACCCTGACCAAGGGCAGCCCGCGGCTGGCCGACATCCGTCCGCTGACCGGATCCGGTCTGCGTGACGATGACCTGCTGTGCCTGGCCGCTGCCGTCGAATACCCCAGCGAGCATCCGCTGGCCCGCGCGGTCGTGGCCGCCGCCCGGGACCGCGACCTTCCCCTCGAACCGGTGCAGGAGTTTGGCTCCACACCAGGCGTGGGAGTGCACGCCACCATCGCCGGTGCCCGGATCGCGGTCGGCGCGCCGGCGCGGCTGCTCGCCGATCTCACCGGCCCGGCCGCGGCGGTGGTGTCCGCACTGGAGGAAGACGGCCGCACCGTCGTGCTGGTCCTGCGCGACGGTGTCCCGGTCGGAGTGCTCGGCATCGCCGACCGGCTCCGCCCGGATGCCGCGGCGACGGTGGCCGCGCTGGGTGCCCTGACCGGGGCCACGCCGCTGCTGCTGACCGGCGACAACCCCCGTGCGTCCGCCGCGCTGGCCGCCGAGGTCGGCATCGACGACGTCCGGGCCGGGCTGCTGCCCCAGGACAAGCTCGACACCGTACGGGCACTGCAAGCCCAAGGTGAGCGGGTTGTACTAGTAGGCGACGGCATCAACGACGCCCCTGCCCTAGCCGCCGCCCACACTGGCATCGCGATGGGCAAAGCCGGATCAGATCTGACACTCGACACCGCCGACGCGGTCATCGTTCGTGACGAGCTGGCCACCATCCCCGCCGTCATCGCGCTGTCGCGCCGCGCCCGGCGCCTTGTCGCGGCCAACCTGGTGATCGCCGCGACCTTTATCACCGGCCTGGTGATGTGGGATCTACTCGGGCACCTGCCACTGCCCCTGGGTGTGGCCGGCCACGAAGGCTCCACCGTGATCGTCGGCCTCAACGGCTTGCGCCTGCTCGGCAACACCGCATGGCACAGCGCTCGGAGTGGTGGAAGGAAATCCGGCGAGGGTTCCCCCTAGTCGAGCGGGGAGAGTGGCCAGGAGTCGGGTGATCGTGTCACGACACCAGGCTGACCTCGTGACCGATGACCTCGGTGATTTCGTGCGCTCTCATAGGGTGAGTGGAGAATTCGGCCAGATTGAACGGTAGCCGGTTTGTGCTGGTTGGTGGTGTCGGTGCGGCGCAGCAGCAGCCAAGTGAACGGCTGATTGGCGCCGGTGGGGGTGTGGTGATGCTCGCGGCGGGTGGTCATGGTGGTGAATCCGGCGCCGAGCTGCTCGGCGAGTTCGTCGGCGCGGTAGCGGGAGACCGGCAGCCCGGAGCAGCGCTCGGGCCCGTCGGCGGCGAACGTGGCAATGATCAGGTACCCGCCTGGGATGATGCTGGCGGTGGCCAACTCCCGGTAGCGGGCTCGGTCATGAGGGTCGGTCAGGAAGTGGAACACGGCCCGGTCGTGCCACAGCGCGAAGCGTCGCGGCGGCGTCCATCCCAGCTGCTCCGCTATCTCCCAGTGCACCTGCTGGCCGCGGTCGGAGAGGCGGCGTTGCGCGAGGCCAAGGGCGTGGGCGGACACGTCGAGCACCGTGAGGTCGGTGTGGCCGCGTTCGAGCAACCGGTCGACCAGGGTCGACGCGCCGCCACCGATGTCGATGACTGGTTGGGCTCGATCCAGGGTTAGGCCGTCGATGAGGTGCAACGACACCGTCGGATCCGGCTGGAACCAGCTGACCTGCTCGGCGCCCTTGGTGTCGTACACCTGGTTCCAATGCCGACTCCGGCCCGAGCTGGTCGGGATGCTCACCACGACCACCTCCCGCTCTTTGTGCCGCGGCTACCATCCATGTCTTACCGTATTCCATGGAAATCTGGAGGGTGTTCAATGGGTGATCATGCGGCGAAGGCGGCGCTGTTCGACCAGTTCGCCCGGGTCGGCAGGGCGTTGGGCAATCCCACCCGGCTGGAGCTGGTGGATCTGCTCGCGCAGGGTGAGCGCACAGTCGAGGGGCTCGCGGCCGCTACACACCTGGCGGTGAGCACCACCTCGGCACATTTACAGACACTCAAGCGCGCGCACCTGGTAGCTACCCGCCGCGAGGGCACCCGCATCTACTACTCGCTGGCTGGTGACGACGTGGCCGGCCTCTACGTCGGGCTCCGCGCGGTCGCTCAGACCTATCTCCCCGACACCGAAGCGGCCCGCCGTGCCTATCTCGGACTCACCGGCAGCATCGCGGACGCGGACGTGGACGAGGTCGACCGCACCGAGCTGCTGCACCGGGTGCGTGATGGTCAAGCGGTGGTCCTTGACGTGCGCCCGGCCGAGGAGTACGCCTACGGCCACATCCCCGGGGCGATCTCTATCCCTGTCGACGAGCTGTCGCACCGGCTCGCCGAACTCCCCGCCGGGCGCACCATCGTGGCCTACTGCCGCGGCCGCTACTGCGTATTCGCCTACGATGCCGTGCGGCAGTTGCGAGCCAGCGGCTACCCCGCGGTCCGTCTCACTGAAGGCATGATCGAGTGGCGACTTGCCGGGCTACCAGTGACTGCCGTTGCTGCGTAAGCAACCGCCGCAGACGACGCACCCAGATGCCCCGTGGCCGCAGCGAGACCGACGCCGCCCGGCTGGTCGGTCGGGTGGTTCACCGCCGAGCGTCAAGTCGAGTGGGCGGAGTTCCTCGCCGGCTGCAACAGGTTCGACGCTGAGATCGACAAAGAGATTGGACAACGGCAGTTCACCCTGGCCGACTAGGAAGAGGAGGAGCAAAGCGTGGCGCGGTTGGGTCGCTGGCACCGCGACCTCAAAGCCCGCGACGTGCTCGGTGCCCCTGCCGCCACCTGAAGCCGACCAGCAGCTCAAGCACTGCACCGGGTGGCTGGAGGGGCTACACCGAGCGGTCTTCACCGCGCTGCACCAGATGTGACGACCACACAGCACGACCCACGTGCGACGAAGGACATACTCAAGGGGGGCCAATCACGTGAGTGTTGACACGCAAATATTTCAGGCCATCAACTGGTTCGCTCGTGTGACGCCGTGGCTGCACACACCGATGCTGGTCTACACCACTTACGGTGTGGTGTTGTTCGGCGCGTTGCTGTTGGGTGGGTGGTGGCTGGCGCGGCGGCAGGCCAATCCGGGGGTGATGGCCGCGGCGGTGTGGGCGCCGATCGGGATGTTGCTGGCCGTGGGGATCAACCAACCGATCGCAGGGGCGGTGGGCGAGACCCGTCCCTGCCGGGCACTGTCGCACATTCTGGTGATCGCCCCGTGCGGGACGGACTCGTCGTTTCCTAGCGATCACGGGGTGATGGCCGGCGCCGCGGCCGTCGGGTTGGTGTTGGTGGGCCGCCAGGTGCTGGCGTGGGTCACGGTCGCCGCGGCGCTGCTGATCGCGTTTTCCCGGGTGTATGTCGGTGCGCACTACCCCCAAGACGTGCTCGCCGGGTTGCTGCTGGGCGCCGCTGTAAGTGTTGCCGGTTACCTGCTGGTGCGCGGGGTGCTGATCCGCCTGATCATCGCATTGCAGGCCACAGTGCTGCGGCCGGTGTTGACCAGCACACCAGCAACAGCCGGTCACGAGACGGTGGCCGAGTCGGTGCCGGGATAATCCCGTGACCGGGGCACGGCTTGGTCGGCGCGACGGAGTCTGCCACTGCACAGCGTCGGCGTTCAGCCGCTAGCGACCAAGGATCGTTAGCGGTCCTCGCGGGAGGAGGCCGCAGCGGCGGCGCGCGGACTGAGGCGGAGCTGGCGCAGGGCCAGGTAGGCCCAGCCGGCGGCGGGGAGAAGAAGCAAAAGGGCGTGGGTCGCCAGCGCCGCAGCGGTGAGCGCGGCGGTGGTCGCCACGTCGAGGGCACCGATGGCAACGTCGCGACGTGGACTGTCCTGAGCGAGCCGGGGGTGTCTGGGCTTGTTGTGCATTGCCGCTCCTGGGACGGAGGTTCTAGACGTCGCGCGCCACTGCCGCTGTTTTCTCGGTAGCGAGGTGGTCGACGAGGCGGGCGAGGGCGGGCAGCGCGGTCCGGACGGTGGTCTGGTCGGCGGCGGGGAGTTGGTTGAGGGCGTTGCCGATGCGTTGCTGGTGGGCGTGCTCCCAGTCGGCGAGCTTGTTGTGGCCTGCGTCGGTGAGGGTGACTACTGCGACGCGCCGGTCGATGGGGTCCGGTGCCCGTGCGGCGAGCCTGGCCTCGACGAGGGCCTGGACCAGTCCGCTGACGGTGTTGGGTGCCAGTCGTAGCAGGTTCGCGAGTTGGCCGACCCGGGCCGGTTGGTGGTCGTGCAGCGCCAGCAGCAACTCGACTTGAGCCATCGGCAGGGCTTCCCAGGGGTAGTCGGTGCGGATGCTGGTGCGCAGCGCCCGCCGCAGCCGGGTGACGACCTCGGTGAGGATCTTGGCCTCGGACGACACCTCTGACCACACAGTGGGGTCTGATGCGGGGGCTGGCATGGGAGACAGCTTAGGCCAAGTCCATCGGTCTGCGACTATGTCGGTCACCGACGTGCTTATCGATATGCTCGGGATCGGTCGCGGTGACGCGTGAGGGAAACGAGGAGCGATGATGCTGGTGTCTGTGCCCAGCCCGCCGCACGGGGTCTGGTATCTGGGTCCGATCCCGATCCGGGCGTATGCGCTGTGCATCATCGCCGCGATCCTGGTCGCCTTGTGGTGGACCCGGCGGCGGTGGGTGGCCCGCGGCGGGGCGGCCGACGACGTGCTCGACGTGGCAACGTGGGCGGTGCCCTTCGGGATCATCGGCGCCCGGCTCTACCACGTGATCACCGATCCGGAGTTCTACTTCGGGCCCGGTCGGGATCCGATCCGGGCGTTGTACATCTGGGACGGCGGCCTGGGTATCTGGGGCGCGGTAGCGCTCGGCGCGGTGGGTGCGTGGATCGGGTGCCGTCGGCGGGGGATCCGGTTGGC
The DNA here is from genome assembly GCA_036273805.1 of Mycobacterium sp. GTDB lineage: Bacteria > Actinomycetota > Actinomycetes > Mycobacteriales > Mycobacteriaceae > Mycobacterium. The sequence goes on along the minus strand of DASUGW010000102.1, from coordinate 4,586 downwards.
TGATTTCGCCGACGCGATGGCCCCGGGCCTGGTGGTCGCCCAAGCGATCGGCCGGTGGGGCAACTACTTCAACCAGGAGCTCTACGGCGCCCCGAGTACCCTGCCGTGGGCGGTGGCTATCGATCCCGCGCACCGGCCACCGGCCACCCCCAATATCGGGTCGTATCAGCCGACGTTTCTCTACGAGTCACTGTGGGACATCGGGGTGGCGGTGCTGCTGGTGTGGGCCGGGCCCCGGTTCGGGCTGCGCAACGGGCGGTTGTTCGCGCTGTATGTCGCCGCCTACACCGCTGGTCGGGCCTGGATTGAGGCGCTGCGCGTCGACCACGCCAACCACTTCCTCGGGCTGCGCCTCAACGACTGGACCAGCCTGGTCGTCTTCCTCACCGCGGTGGGGTTCCTGCTGCTGCACCGCGCCCGTCAGGATGTGTCGGAGACGGCCACCGCCGGCGCCCCAGCGCCGTCCTGATCGGAGCCTGTCGTGCGGCTGTCTGCGCTCGGCCGGGAACGGGCCCGGCCGGCGCGGCTGCGCGAGTGGCCCCACGCGTGGTGGTTGGCCGTCGCGACGGTGTGCTTCGGCGCGTTTATGGGTCAGCTCGACGCGAGCATCGTCACCTTGACCTATCGCCCCCTTCAGGCGCAGTTCGGTGCCTCCTTGGCCGGGGTGCAGTGGGTGTCGCTGTCCTACCTGTTGACTCTGGTCGCGGTGCTGGTCCCGGTCGGGCGGCTGGCCGATGCTCACGGTCGCAAACTGCTATATCTGTACGGGTTCGTGGTGTTCACCGCCGCGTCGGCGGCCTGCGGGTTGGCCCCGTCGCTGGGCGCGTTAATCGTCTTCCGGGTCGTCCAAGGCGTCGGCGCCGCCTTGCTGCAGGCCAACAGCGTCGCCCTGGTCACCACCAGCGCCCCCCATGGGCGGCTGCGCGCCGCGCTCGGGGTTCAGGGCGCCGCGCAGGCCATCGGGCTGGCCGTGGGTCCCACGGTCGGTGGGTTGCTGGTTTCCACCCTGGGGTGGCGGTGGGTGTTCGGCATCAACGTCCCGGTCGGGGTGGTGGCCGTGGCCTCCGGGGTGTACCTGTTGCCCCGCACCCATCACCGCAGCCCCACACCACGATGGGACCGCTCCGGGCTGATGCTGTTGTCCACCGCGACGACCGCCGGGCTGCTCGGGGTGTCGGCCGCGTCGGGGTTGTCGCTGCCCGGCTGGGCCCCGATCGTGCTGCTGGTGCTCGCCGTGGCCTGCGTGGCAGGGTTCCTGCTGCGTGAGCACTACGCGGCTGCACCGCTGCTTGACCTGGCCCTGCTGCGCTCCCGCGCGGTCAGCGCTGGGCTGCTCGGCGCGCTGTGCGGCTACCTGGTCCTGTTCGGCCCGTTGGTCCTCATCCCGATCACCCTCACCGCGGCGGGTTTCTCAGAACTGCACGCCGGGCTCATCTTGACCACGCTGCCCGCCGGGTTCGCCCTGGCCGCCACCACCAGCGAACGACTCCTGCCCCGATCATGGACCAACCGCGCCCGCTGCACCCTCGGTGCGCTGCTCGGTGTCGTGGTGCTGGGCGGGTTGGTGGCCGCGCCTCTGACCGCCGCATGGTTGATCCCGTTGCTGGGCGTCCTCGGTGTCGCTCTGGGGATCTTCACTCCCGCGAACAACAGCCTGGTCATGCGAGCCCTGCCTGCCCGCACCTCCGGGACTCTCGGGGGGTTGCTGAACATGAACCGCAGCCTGGGCACCGCCCTGGGCGTCGCCCTGGTCACCCTCGCGCTGCACCTACGCCCCACCGGCAGCCACCAGCTCGACGGCCCCCGCACCGCCCTGCTCATCCTCACCGCCGCCGCGGCAATCGTGCTGCTCTCCGCCCGACTCATCCCCACCACACCAACCCCAACCCAGCCGGCGCCGCCGCACACCACCAACGCCGCACCATGACGCGGCTGCTTGTTTCACCTCAGCGGGACGTCACCACAGACGCTCGACGACGAGGCTGAATAATCCCGATTGGTGGTCCCGTTGCCGATGTCATCGGTATAGCCAGGCAATCCAGGTCCGCGGAAGAACACGTAGCCCACGATGAGGCCAGCTGCTATCCCCAGCGACAGGAACCACCCCCACCTTGCTTGGTTGGTCATGAGCCAGCGCGGCGGTCACGACGCCAGCGGCTTCGAGGACGTAGTAGAAGACCTGGACGAATCTTTGGAGCCGGGAAAGCCGCCTTGGTCGACACCGTGGACCACGACCACTGCAAGGCACCCAAGAAGGCCGACCAGCCGCACAATCAGGCTGCTCCCTACGACACGGCCAGAGCCGGTGGTTGACTGCGGCATACGCACACCGATCTTCTGTCTCGCGGTGGTGCGCACCATGGTAAGGAGTGGGTGAGTGCCTCAGGCCCCTGGCGTCGGCGCATACCTGGACCGACCGGGGTGAAACGGCCCGATCGCCACGTCACCCAGGGCCCCGCCACGCTGGGGCGCAGCGAGCACCCGGCGGGATGGCATGGCCAGCCCTGCCGTGTGTGGCCTGTTCAGCAGTCTCCGGCTACTGCAGATGTAGCGGTCGACCCAGCGGAAGCTACCGGCAGCCCCAGGGTGATCCAGTCGTGCAGCCCACCTCGGTAGTACTGAATTTTCTCTGGGGGGCGGCCTGCTTCCAGCAGAGCGCGGATGGCTCTCGGTGACTGACCGCACTGTGGGCCGTTGCAGAAGAACACCGTGGGATGCTCCTCGTCCAGCTCGTCCCTGCGCGCCGCCGCATCGGCGAAGGGTAGGTTGGTCGCGCCGGGGATGCTGGCCCTGTCGTAGGAGTTCCGATCACGGCTATCGATGACGGGCAATCCTTTCTCCAGGTGCTCGATCACTTCCACCTCGCCGACCGTCCGTACGGCCTCGGCCACGTTCATCGGCTGGATGGTCCCCCACGTGGTGTCCACCTCCACGAGGCCCGGTTCTCCTTCCACCGGACGGGGAACGGCCTGCATCCGCTGTCTCGTCGCCATCCGTTCAAGCCGCAACTTCGCCACAAGGTCTCCTGTTCTAGTCACAATCTTCGGACCCGGTCTGCGCTGTTCCTTCCATCATCCCGGTGCTCGGTGCCGAGAGCGGCGGTCGGCGGCTTGGATGACGTCGACATGTCGACACCCAGTTCGACCATGATCTCCCGGGCAGCGGGATTGATCTCATCGGGGGGTGGCGCCGCCGGGAGCCGATCTGCTCGCTCCCGGCGGCGTGGTACCTGAGGTGTTCACAGCTGCGCGTTGGCCCAGTTCACGTTCTGTGGTGCCGGGGTGGGTGTGCCGACGTCGAGCTGGATCGCTTCGTGATCTTTGAGTGGGATCGTGCTCGGGTCGCCGGTGAAGGGTTTGCCGTTGATGTAGGCGGTGACCGCTCCGGTGGCTGGGCCGGCTGCGTTCGCATTGAGTGGTTGTCGCCAGAGCGTGAAGAATTGGCCCAATGTGTAGGTCCGCTGGGTGGGCGACTCGATGTGGATGATCCCGTCGCCGGCGTGCACGTGCAGCCAGTAGTAGCAGCGGCTGGCTCCCGCGAAGTCACCTTGCGCGTTGTTCTTGACCACCGGCGTCACCAGGCCGATGCCGTAGGGAATGCTGCGGGGTTGACCGTTGACGAACACCTGCAGGTGGCTGTGGATGTGGTAGGCGACCTGTTCGTTGGTGTTGCACTGGATCCCGTCGACTGTGGCGCCATCAGTTGACGTCGATGCCGGGGCCAAGGCCGGTCCGGTCTCTAGCGGGATTCCCTCCGGGCCGGCCGACGGGCTCGCAGCACTCCCGCAGCCTTGCAGGGTCCCGCCCAGCACCACGGCGACCGCGATCAGCATGACGGTTCCGCCACTGCGCCAGGAGCGCCCGGTTCCGGCTCTCCGTGCTGCCGTCCCGGGGCTACGGCCCGACCGAAAGCGAGCCGGCCGCTTACCCGATCCTTGTGAGGTTCTCCTCATCACTACACGGTCACGAGCGCGAGCGCGCATCGTAAGAAGTGGCTCCATCCCGCTCCCCCTCCGGGCGTTCTCACTCAAGGGTGAGCGCCCCTTCGGACATGACCTACGATCACCGTACGTAGATAGTACTGCTGCGGCGATCGGCCGCGCACGTCGTCGTGGCGAAACGCGGTCGTCGCCATGATCTAGCTCGAGGTCGGTTGGAGTGCTCTGGTGCCGCGGGTTCCGGTGGCGTCAGCTGACGGTGGCTTCCTCGATCGTCGGGTGCGGGCTTTAGGCGGTGACGTGGAGGGTGCCCATCATGCCGGCGTCTTCGTGGTCGGCGGTGTGGCAGTGATAGACGCTGCGGCCGGCGTAGTCGGTGAAGGGGATGCGTACGCGCACCCAACCGCGGGCGGGGACGAGCACGACGTCTTGGCGGGTGGCGGTGCGGGGTGTTCCGACGCTGTCGGCCAGCACGTGGAAGGGCCAGACGTGCAGGTGGAAGGGGTGGTCCATGGGGCTGGTGTTGGTGATGGTCCAGTCCTCGGTGCTGCCCAGGCGAACGGTCTGGTCGTCGCGCCGGTCGTCGAAGGTGCGGCCGTCGATGGTCCAGCGCATCCCCATTCCGCCCATCCCGCCCATATCCATGGCG
>DASUGW010000101.1:0-10850 GCA_036273805.1 Mycobacterium sp. | reverse complement strand
GGGGCGCGCGACCTGCTCGCCAATGCCGAGTTCGACCGCGGCCTGACCACCACGATGGCCGAAATGCGCAGGCTGCTCGGCGGCAACCTGCTCAACCTGCCGCACCGGCAGTGGCTGCCGCGGCGCCATGCGCTGCAGCCGATCTTCACCAAGCAGTGTGCGCACCGCTACGCCGGACATATGGCCGACGCCGCGCAGTCGGTGGTCGACGGCTGGGCCGGTCGCGACCCTGCCGATGCCGTCGATCTCGACGCGGAGTGCCGCACCCTGACCCTGCAGGCGCTTGGGCATTCGGTGTTCGGTGTGGACCTCAGCTATGACGCCGCCTCGGTGGGGGCCGCGATGCGCACCGCCCTGTCCTGGACCATCGACCGCTCGATCCAGCCGGTCAAGGCGCCGCACTGGCTGCCCACCCCGAAGCAGCGCAGGGTACGGCGGGCCACGATCCGGCTGAACGAGCTCGCCGACGGCATTCTCGCCGGTGTCCGCGCCGATCCGGACCGCGATGCACCGCTGGTGCGGGCCTTGCTCGAGGCCACCGACCCGCACACCGGCCAACCGCTGCGCGACGACGAGATCCGTTCCGAGCTCGTGCTGTTCCTGCTCGCCGGCCACGACACCACATCCACCACGCTGACGTACGCGCTCTGGGCGCTGGGCCGCCATCCTGAGTTGCAGCAGCAGGTGCACGAGGAGGCCGCCGCACTCGGTGACCGTCGGCTGACACCGCAGGACGTGCCCGCACTGCCACGCACGGTCGAGGTGCTGCACGAGGCACTTCGGCTGTGTCCGCCCGCCGCAACCATCGCCCGCACCCCGGGCTGCGACGTCGAGGTGGACGGATACCGCATCGAGGCGGGCACCACCGCGATCCTCAGCGTGCCCGCGCTGCACCGGGACCCCACGTTGTGGGAGGACCCGCAGCGCTTCGACCCCGACCGCTTCCTGCCCGGCCGCAGCGCGGTCCGTGACCGCTGGCAGTATCTGCCGTTCGGCGGTGGCCCACGCACGTGTATCGGCGATCACTTCGCGATGCTGGAAGCGACGCTGGCGCTGGCGACGGTGCTGCGCGCGGTGTCGGTGGAACCGCTGACCGACACCTTCCCGCTCGCGACGCCGTTCACCGTCGTCCCGGCCGGTGCCGTCCCGGCGCGGGTGCGGCGCCGTTAGATCCCCTGGTACCACCGGTATCGTGAAGCCATGTCTGCTGAGCAATTCGACGTCGTGATCGTTGGCGCCGGCTTCGGCGGGATCGGCGCGGCCGTCCAGCTCAAGCGGCTGGGCTTCGAGAATTTCGTCATCCTCGACCGCGAGGACGACCTCGGCGGCACCTGGCACGTCAATCACTATCCCGGTCTGGCCGTCGACGTCCCCACTACCACCTACTCATACTTCTTCGAGCCCAACCCGAACTGGTCGCGGTTGTTCACGCCCGGCCCGGAGCTCAAGCAGTACGCCGCGGACGTGGCCGCCAAGTACGACGTGCGCCGGCACATGCGCTTCAACACGGTCGTCGAGGGCGCCCGCTGGGACGAGGAGGCGCGCCGCTGGCAGGTCACGCTCGCCGACGGGGCCACGCTGAGCACGCGGTACCTGATCACCGCGACGGGGTTCCTGTCCCAGCCGCACACCCCGGAAATCCGTGGCATCCACGACTTCGACGGCACGGTCATCCACACCACCGCCTGGCAGGACGACTTCGACCCGGCAGGCCGCCGCATCGCCGTCATCGGCACCGGCGCCACCGCGGTGCAGCTCATCCCCGAGCTGGCCAAGACCGCCGGCGAGCTCACCATCTACCAGCGCACCCCGATCTGGGTGGTGCCCAAGATCGACCTGAAATTCGGTGCGTGGGCCAAGCGGTTGTTCGCCCGCATACCGGCCACCCAGCGCGCGCTGCGCGCGATCACCGACGCGATCTACGAATTCATGGTCTACATCGGTGTCGTGCACTACAAGACGTTCCGCGGCCGGGGCAACATCTCGGCATCCGACCTCTCGAAGATGCATCGCTTCATCTCGATCCGGGACAAGAACCTGCGCGCCAAGCTGACGCCGGACTACGACTTCGGCTGCAAGCGGCCGACGTTCTCCAACAGCTACTACCGCACGTTCACCAAACCCAACGTGCATCTGCAGGCCGACGGCATCGACCACGTCGAGTCCGATGGCATCGTGAACTCCGACGCCACCAAGACGCACATCGACACCCTGGTGCTTGCGACGGGTTTCGATCTGTGGGAGGCCAACTTCCCCGCCATCGAGGTCGTCGGACGTGAGGGCCGCAACCTCGGAAAGTGGTGGCGCGACACCCGCTTTCAGGCCTATCAGGGCGTGACGGTCCCGTACTTCCCGAACTTCCTGAGCCTGGCCAGTCCGTACGCGTTCCTCGGGTTGAACTTCTTCAACACGATGGAGTATCAGATGCGGCACATGGACCGGCTGCTCGGCGAAGTCAAGCGGCAGGGGGCAACGACGTTCGAGGTCACCGAAGACGCCAACACCGCGTACCTGGACCGGATGACCGAACTGCTCGGCGACACCGTGTTCAACGCCGGCAACTGCGGCTCGGCGCGGTCGTACTACTTCAACCCGTCCGGCGAAGCCACCCTGCTGCGGCCGATGTCGCTGCACGACGCGCTGCGCGAGGCGTCCGAGTTTCCGCTGTCCGATTACACAATCGACTGAAAGGCAACACCTTTAGATGGCCAATCAAGGCTCCCGCCTGCCCCTGATCTCCGGGCTGACGCTCGCGGCCACCGGCGTCGCACATTTCATCAAGCCCACGGCGTTCGATTCCCTTACCGCCCAGGCATTTCCACGTAACACCCGCCGATTCACCTACATCAACGGCGGTCTGGAGACGGCGCTGGGGGCAGCCATCGCCGTGCCGCAGGCGCGCAAGCTCGCCGCCATCGGTGGTGTCGGTTACTTCGCCTACCTGGGCGTCAACCTGGCCCGCAACAGGCGCTGACCGACTTCGCCGATCTGGCCACCAGGCGCAGAATTGCCGTTAACATAGCGGCATGTTAACCCAGCTCCGAAAGCTGCTGAGCTACGAGTTCACGGTGGCCGAACTCATCGGACTGGCGATCATCCTCGGTACCCCCTACCTGGTGATCGGCACGATCTGGTCGTTCACACACACCGCCCACCTGCAGCACATGCACGGCGTCGACCTGGTGGTCTCGTTCCTCGGTTCCATCGTGTCCTGGCCGGTGCTGTTGTTCGCGAACGTGTGCATGACATGACCGGCGGGCGGTTGACGACGGCCGACACCCGAATTCGGATCACGCACCGGACGGCGCGCTGGGACGGCCCCGAGGTCACCGCCACCGTCGCCGACGCGCTGGACTTCTGGTCGTTCGCCGCCGGCGCCGCCAACGTGGTCATGCAGTTGTCCTGGCCCGAGGTCGGGCGGGGTGTCGCGGAAAGCACGGTGACCTCCGGCAGCCTGATGCACCACCCGTGGAAGCGCGCGCGGACCACATTCAGCTACCTGGCCGTGGCCATCCTGGGCAGCCCGCAGGACAAGGCCGCCTACCGCGCCGCAGTGGATGGTGCACACCGTCAGGTGCGTTCCACGCCCGCGAGCCCGGTCCAATACAACGCCTTCGACAAAGACCTCCAGATGTGGGTAGCGGCATGCCTTTTCGTCGGCCTGGAGGACACCTATCAACTGTTGCGCGGCGAACTGACGCCGGAGGGCGCCGAGCTGTTCTACCGTTCGGCGTTCACCCTCGGAACCACCCTGCAGGTCACCGAGGACCAGTGGCCGCCGACCCGCGCGGCGTTCGACGACTACTGGAACGACGCCTGCGAACGCGTCCTGATGGACGCCACCGTGCGCGGTTACCTTCGCGACCTGATCGGCCTGAAGATGATCACCCCGGTGCTGCGCCCGGGCCACGTGATGCTGCTGAAGTTCTTGACGACGGGGTTCTTGGCCCCGGTGTTCCGCGACGCGCTCGGCGTGACCTGGTCGGCGGCGCGCCAGCGCTGGTTCGAGCGGTTGTTCCTGCTGGTGGCGCTCGCGAATCGCTTTCTGCCGCAATTCATCCGCCAGGGCGGCACGTACATTCTGCTGTACGACATCAAGCGGCGCGTCCGGAGCGGCAAAGCCCTGCTTTGACCCGATCGGTCGTGGCAGTGCCGCAAAGGTGCTTCGATCAGGCATGTGACGGAACCCGAGCAGGCTCCCGCGGTCACAGCCCGCGGCATCCGGATGCGCGGCCCCTGGGGTCCGGTCTACGGCCCGGTAGACCTCGACATTCCCGCAGGCGGAGTCACCGTGCTGGTCTGTCCCGCCGGATCCGGGCGCACCGCCCTGCTGATGACGCTGGCCGGCCGGATGAAGCCGGTCGCCGGTGAGTTGACGGTTCTCGGACACCGCAGCGCCAAGGACATCTTCGCCAACTCGGCGCTGGCCGGCATCGACGAGATCGACACCGTCTCCGAGTCGGTGACCGTCGGCGACCTGATCACCGAACAGCTGCGCTGGGACGCGGCCTGGCACCGGCTGATCCCGCGCGCCGACCAGGGCGCACTGAAAAAGGTGTGCGAACCGGTATTCGGAGAGCTGCCGCTGCCACCGCTGACCGAGTACTTCGAGGAGCTCACCGAACTGGACCGGGTGCTGTTGCGCATTGCGCTGGCCAACACCCGCCGGCCGCCGCTGTTGGTCCTCGGCAATCTCGACTACGTCACCAGTGACGTCAACCGAGATGTGCTGCTGGCGCGGCTCATCGAACTGGGCCGGGCTCAGACCGTCGTCACCGCAACCGTCAACGGGGTGTCCGCCGAGGTGCGCGCCCAGATACCGGTGACCAACACCACCCGGGCCGAACTCTCACCCGACAACTAGGAGGCAGCCGTGCTTGCCGGAATGTCGCTGGGCACCGATCTCAAGCGCTATTCGCGGGGCACGCTGCCCCGGATCGCGATCGTCACCGTGGTGCTGCTACCGCTGTTGTACGGCGCCATGTATCTGTGGGCATTCTGGAACCCGTTCGCGGAGGTCAACAAGGTGCCGGCGGCACTGGTCAACGCCGACCGCGGGACGGTCGTCGACGGCAAGCCACTGCGGGCCGGCGACGAGGTGGCGTCGGCACTGCTGTCCTCGGGTCAACTCGGTCTGCACCAGGTGTCCGCGCAGGAGGCCGCCGCGGGCGTGGCCAGCGGCAAGTATTACTTCTCGGTGACGCTGCCGGAGGACTTCAGCGCCAACGTCGCATCGCCGTCGGGCGGCAATCCGCAGCCGGCGCAGCTGCGCTTCACGTTCAACGGCGCCAACAACTATCTGGCGACGATTATCGGGCAGAACGCCGCCCGCGAGGTGATCAGTCAGGTCAACGCCAAGGTCGGCGAGCAGACCATCACCACTGTGCTCAGCGGGCTCACCGACGCCGGTAAGGGACTCACGCAGGCCGCCGACGGCGCCGACCAGTTGGCCACCGGCCTGACTTCGGCCGACAGCGGCGCCCACCAGCTCGCCACCGGTGCCGGTGCGCTGAACGCGGGCCTGCAGACGGCCAGCGCCGGCTCGGCGCAACTGTCCGCGGGAACCAAACAGCTGGCCGGCAGTGTGGCCACCGCGACCGACCCGCTGCTGAAGGTCCTCGATACCGTGGCGGCTGCGAAGCTGGATCCCGACGAGGTGGGTCTGGCTGCCGAACACCTCAGTGGCGCAGTGCGTTCCACCACGGACCGGATCGCCGCGCTGAACATCAATTATGCGCAGGCGGCCACCATCGTCGACCAGGCCGTCGGCATCCTGTCGAACAATCCGGACCCCACCCTGCGCGACCTCGGTGCGTTTCTGGCCGGCGCGCAACGGATCCTGGCGACCAAGGGGCTCGATCCCACCACCGACGACGGCCTGGCCCGATTGCGCGGCAGCGCGGCCGATCTGGAGAACCAGCTCGGCGACCCGCACAGTGAGCTGCGGACCTTCATGACCAAGGCGCTCAACGGCCAGCTGCGCTCCGATGTGGTTCGGCTGCGCAGTGGCGTCGAGCAGCTGAACACCGGTGCCGCACAGCTCAACAGCGGCCTGTTGGCGCTGCATGCGGGCGGCATCAAGCTGGCCCAGGGCGCCGGGGAGCTCGCCACCGGCACCGACAAGCTGCAGGCCGGCAGCCACGAGCTGGCGAGCAAGCTGCGGGCCGGGTCCACGCAGGTGCCGTCCTGGAATGACACGCAGCGCACGGCGGTGGCCCGTACCGTGGCTGCCCCGGTGGCACTCGAGATGGACTACCACCATGCGGTGCCGACGTTCGGCACCGGCTTCGCGCCGTTCTTCCTGCCGCTGGCGCTGTTCATCGGCACGTTGATCATCTGGATGCTGTTGACGCCCTTGCAGTCCCGCCCGATCGTCAACGGGCTAGGTGCGCTGCGCGTGGTGCTGGCCTCCTACTGGCCGGCCCTGCTTCTCGCGCTGTGCCAGGTGATCGTGATGTATGCGGTGGTGCATTTCGGGGTCGGGCTGAAGGCGAAGTACCCGCTGGCGACGGTGGCGTTTCTGATCCTCATCGGCGGCGCGTTCCTGGCCATGATCCAGGCCTTCAACGCGCTGTTCGGGGTGGCCGTCGGCCGGGTGGTGACGTTGGCGTTCCTGATGTTCCAGCTGGTGTCGGCCGGCGGCATCTATCCGGTGGAGACCACCGCCAAACCCTTCCAGGTCATCCACCCCTTCGATCCGATGACCTACGCGGTCAACGGTTTACGTCAGTTGACCGTGGGTGGTATCGACGCCCGGCTGTGGATCGCGGTTGCGGTACTGACCGGGGTGTTAGCCGGCTCGCTGGCACTCAGCGCGGTGGCGGCCCGCCGTAACCGGCAGTACACGATGGAAAGGCTGCACCCGCCGATCGAGGTGTAGTAGGCGACGATTCTGCGCCGTTGGCCATGCGGGCGCCCGTCACATGGTGTGTAGTCGCAGGGGTGATCCCCTTGAACTGGACACCGGTGCCCAGCCGCACCGACCCGGACTTCGTCGTAGCGCCACACGAACGGCTGAGCTGGCCTCGCACCATCGGCATCGGCGCGCAACACGTGGTGGCGATGTTCGGGGCCACCTTCCTGGTCCCGGTGCTGACCGGCTTCCCGCCGGCCACCACGCTGCTGTTCTCCGGTATCGGCACACTGCTGTTCCTGGTGATCACCGGCAACCGGCTGCCGAGCTATCTCGGGTCGAGTTTCGCGGTCATCGCGCCGGTGCTCGCGGCAACCGCGTCGGCCGGCCCCGGCGGCGCGCTGGGCGGGCTGGTGGCCGTCGGCCTGACGCTGGTGCTCATCGGTGTCGTCGTGCATGTGCTGGGCACACATTGGATCGACGTGGTGCTGCCGCCGGTGGTGACCGGCGCGATCGTCGCGCTGATCGGGTTCAATCTGGCCCCGGCGGCGAAGGCCAACTTCGAGAAGGGCCCGCTGGTCGGCATCGTGACGCTGGTGCTGCTGGTCGGTGTGCTGGCGTTCTTCCGTGGTCTCCTCGGGCGGCTGGCGATCTTCGTGGCCGTGACGCTGGGCTACCTGCTCGCGCTGAGCCTCGGCGAGGTGGACACCTCCGGTATCGCGAGCGCCGCGTGGCTGGGGTTGCCGAAGTTCCAGACCCCGGTGTTCAGTCTGGCGGTGTTGCCGATGTTCCTGCCGGCGGTGATCGCGCTGGTGGCCGAGAACATCGGGCACGTGAAATCCGTGGGCCAGATGACCGGGACCAACACCGACCCGCTGACCGGCCGCGCGCTGGCGGCCGACGGCGTGGCCACCGTACTGGCCGGACTCGGAGGCGGAACGGCCACCACGACCTATGCCGAGAACATCGGGGTGATGGCCGCGACGCGTGTGTATTCGACCGCCGCATACTGGGTGGCCGGCATCGTGGCCATCGCACTTTCCTTGTGCCCCAAGGTCGGTGCGACGATCTCGGCGATCCCGGCCGGGGTGTTGGGTGGTGCGACGATCGTGCTCTACGGCCTGGTCGGCGTGCTCGGTGTGCGGATCTGGCTGACCAACCGGGTTGACTTCGCCCTGCCCGTCAACCAGATGACCGCGGCCATCGCGCTGATCATCGGGATCGCCGACTTCACTTGGCACATCGGTGATCTCACGTTCACCGGCATCGCCCTGGGGTCGATCGCCGCGCTACTGGTCTATCACGGCATGCGGTTGCTCAGTGCGCTGCGCGGTGGGCGCCCCGAGGGTGCCGCTGCGGAACGCCCGAGCGACCCTACCGAAACCGTCGGCTGACCCCGGCGACATGTCGCGCGTGGCCGGGCAAGTTCAGCCAGATCTCCCGTGACCGCGGACTCCGCTACGACGCGGACCGTTACCTTTACCGTTACCTTTACCGTTACCGCTATCCGCCGGACCGATGCGTTCCGAGTCGTAGACGAGCAGCCGGCCGTCCTTCGACACGAAACTCAACCAGCGGTCCTCGGTGTCCACGTGACCGTCAGTGCGTACATACTGCAACCGGGCCACCACACTGTTGGCGTCCCGGGCCGACACGTCGAGCACTGCCACGGACTGGATGGTGGACCAGAATCCTTGGAAGTCTTGCAATCCCGTCCGATTCTGATAGTTGCTGTCGAACAGCTGCCAGGCATCCATCGGCCGGGCAGGCAGGTTGCCGTACAGCGCGGTGACCGCCGCACGCATGCTGTCAAGCGTGATCGGGGCCGACGCGGACGTGGTGCTGGTCGTGGTGGCCGTGGGCGCGGCAGTCGGCGCGGCGTCCCGGTCCCCCTTGAAGGGCCGGAACACGAACGCGATGACGAACAGCAGCGCGATCGCCGCCAACACCGCCCCCGAGATCAGCCATCCCTTCGATGACGTTTCGGGCCGGGCCGCCACGGGTAGCGGGGTGACGGGTTCCATTACCCGGGTCGGTTCCTTCCGGACTAGCCGGGTGGGAGTGGCATTCGGCTGTCCCAGGACCAGATTGGGATCGGCAATGGCACGCGCGAAATGTACGCACCGGTCGAAGCGGTCATCGGGGTTCTTCGCGAGCGCCCGGGCCATCACCGGGTCGAGGTCCGCCAGGTCGGGCCGGCGCACCGCCAGCGGGGTGGGCTGGGCGTTCAGATGCCGGCTGATCACCACCGTCGGGTTCGGATCGGCGAACAGCGGTGCACCGGTGAGCAATTCATACGCCGTGGCCGCCAGCGCGTACTGGTCGGTGCGGCCGTCGAGCACCTGCCCCATCAGTTGCTCCGGCGCGGCGTAGGACACGGTTCCGAGCACGGTGTTGGTTTTGGTGATTCCATCGACCTCTTCGAGGCTGCGGGCAATACCGAAGTCCGCCAGCAGGATTCGCTGAATCCCTGACCGCGGATCGGTGAGCAGGATGTTGGCCGGCTTGACGTCGCGGTGCAGCAGCCCGCGTGAGTGCGCATAGTCCAGCGCATCGGCGATCGCGTACACGATCTCGGCGACTGTGCGCCGCGGAATGCCACCCGGGAACTGCTCTCGCAGGTAGCGGCCGGCATCGGGACCATCGATGTAGTCCATCGAGATCCACAGCTGGCCCTGGTACTCACCGCGATCGTGCACACCGACGATGTGCGGGTGGTAGAGCACCGCCACCAGGTCGGCCTCGCGGTGGAACCGGTCCCGGAACTCCGGGTTCGCCGACAGGTCGGCGGGCATGATCTTCAGCGCGTCGTAGCGCGGCAGGCGGGGATGCTGGGCCAGGTACACCTCACCCATGCCGCCGGTGCCCAGTAACCGGACGATCCGGTAACCGACGAACACCGAACCCGGGGCGAACGGCATACGTGTGATCCTCCCGCAGCGGTCGCTAACCTCCAACTACAGCACCCGACCGGCTGGTCAGGGCCCCATCGGCACCCGGTGCCGCACGTCACGGGGCGGTACCCCGTTGACGCCGTCGATCGAATCGGCGTAGGTACCGACGCCGAAGGCGATGCCCGCGCCCATCACCGCCAGCGCGTCGCGATTGACCGCCGCCAGGTCGTCGCGGGCGGTGCCACGGTTCGGATCGAACGCCGCACCGGCGTTGCCACCCCACAGCCGCGCCTGGGTGACGGTCTTGGTCTGTGTCGACCCGGTGGTCAGCCCGCCGATAGGCACCCCGGAGTGCAGAAAGGCGCTGTCATCGGAGGCTACCGACAGCGGCATGTCGGCCGGCCGCTTGCCCGCCAGGTTCAGGTACCCCGCAAGCGTGCGTTCCACACCTGCCGACCCGCTCGGTACCTCGTCGGCAGTGATGTCGGGGCTCGGCGGACCCGACTGGTCGCCGTCGTAGGTGAAGAACCCCGCGTTGGGCGACGCCAGTTCGTCGGCGTTGAGGTACACGGCGATGTCGTTGAGGGCGTCCTTGTTCAACCCGGACACGTAGTTCAGCGAGCCGGCCAGCTTGTCGAGCGATCCGCCCCAGAAGGCGAACCGCACGGCGTTGGCGACCGACGGCGAAGGCCCGAGCTGTAACGCCGTCTCGAGCACCGCCGCAACGCCCGATCCGTTGTTGTTCGCACCGGGCCCGCGCGCCGGGCCGTCCAGGTGCGCGCCGACCATGACGACGTTCTGGGCGGCGCCGGTTTTCGTTTGCGCCAGCACATTTCGAGATGTCAGCTGCACGGTCTTGGCGTCGAGCACCAGGCGCACCGGCCCGCTCGCCCGGCTCAGCGCGGTGCCGGCATCAGTGCCAGCGACAGCCACCGGCATAGTCAACTGGTTATAGTAGTCCTTTACGAAAAGCCCTGGCGGACTTCCATTTCGGCCTGGCGGACTGATGACGATCAATGCCGCCGCCCCTGCCGCGGCGGCCGCTTTCTGTTTGTCTACAACCGAACACGCGGCGTCGTCGACGACAGCGATCGCGCCTCTGG
>DASUGW010000100.1:0-12960 GCA_036273805.1 Mycobacterium sp. | reverse complement strand
GACCTGCTGCCGACGAGCAGCAGACGCGCGACTGCCTTGACTGGGTAGCGCAGACCTCGGAAGCATTGCAGCCCTACGTGAATGGCGCCTACGTCAACGTCCCCAACAACGGCATGCCCGACTGGGAAACGGCTTACTGGGGTGCCAACGTCGGGCGACTGCGCGCGATCAAAGCCACGTACGACCCGTGCGGTGTCTTCAATTTCGAGCAGGGCCTGACCGCCGACGGTGCGCGATGACCTCGGCCATGGCGCACCGGATCTACGTTATCGCAGCGCATATCGATGAGCAGCCACAGCGCTGATTAGCCGTTCGCGAAAGGAAAGGTTGGGGGGACGTGACACAAACTGCGGCAGGAGATGAGAAGGCCGACGAGATATGTCGGGATTGCGGTTATGAACCCGAACTGAAGCGGTCGCTCAACGGTTTCCAGATATTCGCCGTCGCGTTCGCATCGATGTCGGTTGTGATGGGCATCTTCGCCACCTACGACGATGTATTGCGCAGTTCGGGGCCGGTGGGTATCTGGCTGTTCCCCGTCATCGGGGTGGGACAGCTGTTGGTTGCGCTGGTCTACGCGCAGTTCGCGGCTCGGATACCGCTCAGTGGCGGCGCCTACGCGTGGGCATCGCGACTGGGCAACCCGCGGGTCGGCTGGGCTTTCGGGTGGATGGCTTTCCTGGGCGCGGTGACCGCACCGGTGGCGATCGACAACGCGTTGGCGACTCAATGTTTGATGCCGCTGTTCGACATGGATCCGAATGAGACGACCGGGCGCCTGATCACCGTGGTGCTGCTGGTGATTCAGGCCGCATTGGCGATCGCCGCAACCCGCATCGTCGGTTGGGTCAACTCGCTGTCGGTGGCGGTCGAACTCGGCATCCTCGTCGTACTGGGCGTGGCGTTCGCCTCGGTGGTGATGCTGACCGGCGACGGCAAGACTGGCAACCTGTTCTCGCGTGGGGTCGCCGAGGGCAACGCCCATTACTTCGCAATCGGCGGCGGGCTGATGGCGGCCACGCTTATGGGCTTCAACACGCTCGTCGGTTTTGAGACCGCGGCGAACATGTCGGAGGAGGCCGCGGATGCCACTCGCACCGTGCCCCGCGCGATCATCGGGTCTGTCCTGGCATCCGCCGGGCTCGGGTTCGTCTTCCTCATCGTGTTGACGATCGCGGTCAAGGACGTGCCGGCCGCGTCTGTCAGTGAATCCCCGGTCGCCGAAGTCATGCACCAGCAGTTCGGACCCACCTGGGAACGGCCCTTCCTCGCGGTCATCGCGGTGGCGTTCTTCGGGGCCGCGCTTGTCGCGATCGCTTCGACGTCGCGTTATATCTTCGCGATGTCGCGCGATGGACGCTTTCCCGGGCACCGGATCATGCAGCGAGTCAACCCCCGCACGCACACCCCGATTCCGGCGACCCTGCTGGTGTTGGCCATCGGGGTGATCCTGATGGTCGTGCTGCCTGGCGCAGCGCTGATCCAGTTGATCGCAACAGGCACCATCCTGGGCATCTCGTTGTATGCGATGACCGTGGCGCTGTATCTGGCGGTGCGCCGGAAGTTGGTGCGCGGTAACGGCGGATTCGACCTCGGGCGCTTCGACGGGCCGGTTGCGATCGCCGCGCTGGTATGGGTAGTCGGTTCGCTGCTGACGGTATTGGTGTCTTGCACCACGTGGGCGTCGGTACTGATTGTCAGCGGCCTGCTCGCCGTGGGCTTCGCGTACTTCGTGTACATGTGGAAGTTCAATCGCCAAGTGCTCGAACAAGAACCCGGAGACCCCGACATGGTCGCCGAGCTTGCTTCCTGATCGATTCCTCGGGGGATCGGCGCTACACGACCGGCAACCCGAGCCGGTGCCGCGTCCGCATGTCCCACAGATACAACTGATAACCCGCCACCCAGGCGCGCCGCGGAATGATCCGGTCGGCCAACCGCAGTGCGCTCAGCAGCCGTTCGAAGCGGCGCTGATCGGCGGCGTCCCAGGACAGCTTCATCATGGCGCGGAACGTCTCGGGCAGAAAGCCCGTCGTGGCGAACAGGTTCAGCCGGCCCGCGACCGCGCGCAGCGGTAACGGCAGAAACGCCATGGCCGCAACACCTTTGAGATGCCGGCGTACCGGCTCGGCGATGTCGAGGTCGTCGAGGGAGCGCTTCCAGTATTCGTCGAAGGCCGCGCGGTCGGCGGGCCACATCTCGGGACGCACCTGCAGCGTGGTGCCCAGCCGCTGTGCGTCCTGGTAGACCGCGTCAGCGGCCTTATCGCTGAGCGGGCCATACAGGTATTCGTGGCTGTCGACGAAATAGCGATACAGGCAGGCCGCCACCCAGAGCTGCAGCGCCGGATCGAAGGCGTTGTAGGACACCGGACTTACCGCGGTGGAGCGCACCTGGCGATGGGCGGTGTTGACCGCCGACCGGATCAGCTGGCGGTCGGCCTCGGTGCCGACCGTGGCCGCCGCCAGGTAGGTGCCGGTGGTGCGTGCACGTTTGAACGGATGCTTGTAGACGTTGCCGCTGTCCACCGGGCTCTCCAGCACGCCGTAGCCGACACCGGGGGCCGACAGCTGCATGATCACGTTGGCCGCGGGCAGCAGCATCGACGCCGGATTGAGCAGGTCGCTGACGCGGCTCGGTTCCCGTCTGGCGTATCCCATACACGGCAGTAGAGCACACCTGTGAGACGCTGCCGGGCATGTTCTGCGCGACAGGTCGAGACGGTCTGACGGTGCCGGCCGGCATTGCACTCGGTGTGCTGGCCGACGCCGCACTGGCCGACCCTGCGCGCGCGCATCCCGTCGCGGCCTTCGGCCGGCTGGCCACCGCGCTCGAGTCGGTGACCTACGGCGACAGCCGCGCCGCCGGGGCGCTGCACACCGGACTGCTGCTGGCCGCCATCGGCGCCGGGGGCAGCGGGCTCGCCCGGCTGGCGGCCCGCGGCGGTCCGCTGTGTTCGGCCGTCGCCGTCGCCGCCGCGACGTGGGCCTGCCTCGGCGGCACCTCGCTGGCGCGCACGGGTGAACGGATGGCCGACCTGCTTGAAGCAGCTGACCGCGAGGGTGAGAACGGCGATCTGACGGCGGCACGCGACCTGTTGCCGTCGTTGTGCGGTCGCGATCCGGAGTTTCTGGACGGTGCCGGCCTGACCCGCGCCGCGCTGGAATCGATCGCGGAGAACACCTCCGACGCCCAGGTGGCTCCGCTGGTGTGGGCGGCGTGCGGCGGAATCCCCGGCGTGCTGCTGTACCGCGCCGTCAACACACTCGACGCGATGATCGGGCACCGCTCACCGAGGTATCTCAGATTCGGTTGGGCCGCAGCACGATTGGATGATGTTGCCAACTATGCCGGGGCGCGTCTCACCGGAGTCCTGACCGCGCTGTGCGCACCTGCGGTGCGGGGCGCTCCGGGCGGGGCGCTGCGGGCGTGGACTCGCGATGCCGCACGCCATCCCAGCCCCAATGCCGGCGTCGTCGAGGCAACGTTCGCCGGGGCGCTGGGCGTGCGGTTGGGCGGCCCAACCCAGTACCGCTACGAACTTCAGATACGGCCGACCCTGGGTGACGGCGCGCCGCCCGCGGTGTCGGACCTGCGCCGTGCGGTCCGGCTGTCCCGGCTGGTGCAGGCCGCTGCCGCCCTGGTCGCGGTGACTATCGCCGTCGCCCGTAGCGGTCGGCGAGTTTCTGCTCGACGCTGATCGGCGCGTCCGGTGCGGCCGACTGCGCCGCGGTGATCTGCGCTCGTTCGCGGCGTCGGGCCTTGATCTCCGAGTAGACGAAGTAGCCCAGGCCGATCGGCGCCACGATCCCGAAGGCGATCCACTGGATGCCGTAGGACAGGAACGGCCCAGCGTCCAGGTGGGGCAGGCCGATCACCCCGAGGCCGCCGGGCTGGTCCGCGGCCAGCTGTAGATAGGAGCCGGCCAGTGGCACCCCGGTCAGGCCCGCCAGTTGCGCGGTGTCGATGGCGTACACCTGCTGGTAGCCCTGCTCGGGGAACGGTTTCTTGTCCGGTGGGGCGGTCTCGGAGTCGCGCAGCCGGGCGGTGATGGTGACGGTGCCGGTGGGGGCGGGCGCGAACGCCGGGACCCGGGTGGCCTGCTCAGGCCGGATATATCCGCGGTTGACCACCACGGTGGGCCCGTTGTCCACCGCGAACGGTGCCAGTACCTCGAATGCGGGGTCGCCCTCGATGACGCGCAGCCGGGCCAGCAGCGGTGGCATCGGGAGGTAGTGACCGGTCGCGGTGACCCGTCGCCACTGTGCGTCGGGCGCCGACGAATTCTGATGGGGTAGCAGCGTCGTCAGCGGCACCGGGTCGGCCGTCAACGACGCGGTGATCTGGTGGTTCTCCCGCGACGTCTTGGTGTTCTTGCCGAGCTGCCAGGGGGCCAGGACCGTGAAGCACAGGTAGGCGAAGGCCACCACCACCAGCGCCAGCGCGATCCAGCCCGGCCGCAGCAGGAAGGCCAGCCGCTTCACGGTCCCGCCAGTTGCTCGTCGACCCAGGTATGAACCCCGGGCAGGGCGGCGTCGATCACGGTGTAGACGTCTTCGAAATCGGCGTGGGTGCCGTAGTAGGGGTCCTCGACGTCGAGCGCGTGGGCGCCGCTGCGGGGGTCGAAGGACCGCAACATCCGGACCCGGTCGGCCTCGACGCCCGCCTCGCGCAGGAACCGCAGGTGGTTGCGGCCCAGCGCGATCACCAGATCGGCGGCCAGGTGATCGTCGGTCAGGGCGGCGGCACGATGTTCGAACGGGTAGCCGTGATCGCGCAGCACTTGTCGGGCTCGCCGATCGGCGCCCTCGCCCTCGTGCCAGTGCCCGGTGCCCGCGCTGGTGACCCGGACCTGGCCGGCCAGACCGCGCTGCTCGATCTGGTGGGCGAACATCTTCTCGGCAATGGGAGAGCGGCAGATGTTGCCCGAGCACACGAACGTCACGTGCAACGGGCGGCCCGCCGCTGAGTCGGAGGAGGACCTAGGCACCGAGCACCTCGCGCAGTTCGCTCACGGAGCCGACGTGGGCCGCGGCGGTTGAACCGTCGGAGAAGTCGTCGCGTCCGTATCCCCAGCCGACGACGACGGTCTCGATGCCGTGTTCGGCGGCGCCCTCGACGTCGTGGCTGCGGTCGCCGACCATCAGGACCCGCTCGGGCAGCGGCGCCAGCTGTTCCAGGGCGTGCGCCACGACCTCGGACTTCGCCGAGCGCACCCCATCGACGGACGCTCCCGCGATCACCTCGAAGTAGCCGTCGAGACCGAAGTGCTCCAGGATGCGGCGTGCGGTCGGCTCGGCCTTCGAGGTGGCGACGGCCATCCGCACGCCCGCTGCGCGCAGGTCCGCCAGCAGTTCGGGGATGCCGTCGAACGGCGAGTTCATCGACCAGCCGCGGCTGGTGTAGTCGGCGCGGAAGGCGGCCACAGCTTCGTCGGCGCGGTCACCGAGGCCCATGCCGTGCAGCGTCACGTGCATCGGCGGGCCGACGATCCGGCCCACCAGGTCACCCGCGGGCACCGGCGCGCCGATCTTGCCCAGCGCATGGCGGAAGCTGGCGACGATTCCGGTCGCCGAGTCGGTCAACGTGCCGTCGAGATCGAACAACACCAGTTCGGGATATGTGGTCGACAGCTGCTGAGTCACGGGCCCATTGTCCCCGATCTGCGGTGTCCACCGCCCGGCGCACTACTGTTCATCTCTGTGACAGTCCGGTTGGCCGACATCATCGACGTGCTGGACGCCGCCTATCCGCCGCAACTGGCGCAGTCCTGGGACTCCGTGGGGTTGGTAGCCGGTGACCCGGCTGACACTGTCGACTCCGTCACCATCGCCGTCGACGCCACCGCCGCGGTGGTCGAGGAGGCCGGGGAGCGCAGCCTGCTGCTGGCGCATCACCCGTTGCTGCTGCGCGGCGTCGACACCGTGGCCGCCGACACCCCCAAGGGGGCGCTGCTGCATCGGCTGATCCGGTCGGGTTCGGCCCTGTTCACCGCACACACCAATGCCGACAGTTCCGCCCCCGGGGTGTCCGACGCGCTGGCCGAAACGCTCGGGCTGACGGTCGTCGACGTCCTCGAACCCGCCCTCGGTGGTCCGGACCTGGACAAATGGGTGGTCTTCGTCCCGCCCGAACACGCCGAGGCGGTGCGCGCCGCGATGTTCGGCGCCGGGGCCGGGCAAATCGGCGACTACTCGTGCTGCAGCTGGAGTGTCACCGGCACCGGGCAGTTCCTGCCGCACGACGGCGCCACCCCGGCGGTCGGCTCGGTCGGCACGGTGGAACGGCTGCCCGAAGACCGCATCGAGGTGATCGCACCGGCCCGCAGCCGGCCGGCGGTGCTGACGGCGATGCGCGCCGCCCACCCGTACGAAGAGCCGGCGTTCGACGTCCTCACGCTGGCGGCGCTGCCCACCGGTACCGGACTGGGCCGTATCGCCGAACTCGACGAGCCCGAACCGTTGCGCGAATTCGTGGCCCGCGCCGCCGCGCGGCTTCCGGTCACCGCCTGGGGGGTACGTGCTACCGGCGACCCCGACCTGATGGTGTCGCGGGTGGCGCTGTGCGGCGGGGCCGGAGACTCGCTTCTGGGTACCGTCGAACGTGCCGGCGTACAGACCTACCTGACCGCAGATCTGCGTCACCATCCCGCCGACGAGCATCGCCGGGCCAGCGACGTCGCCCTGGTGGATGTCGCGCACTGGGCCAGCGAATTCCCGTGGTGCGAGCAGGCCGCGGCGCTGCTGCGCCAACATTTCGGCGCGGCGCTGCCGGTGCGGGTGTCAGGTGTGCGCACCGACCCGTGGAATCTGCACGCCGCGATCCCCACAGCAGAAGGACAGTAATGAAAGCCGAAGCCACACAACAACGTTCAGTGCTCGAGCTGGCCGGGGTCGATGCCGAGCTGCGCCGCATCGCGCACCGGTCGGCCAACCTCGCCGAAGCGCAGCGAGTCGAGGCGCTGCAGGCTGACCGCCGGGCCGCAGAGGATCGCGCGGCCGTCCTGGGTATCGCGATCGAAGACCTCGACGGACAGGTCAGCCGTTTCGAGGCGGAGATCGAAAGTGTCCGGCAGCGCGAGGACCGCGACCGTGTACTGCTGGATTCGCCGTCGACCGGGGCGAAGCAGCTCTCCGAGCTCCAGCATGAGTTGGAGACCCTGGAGCGTCGGCAGGCTTCGCTGGAGGACTCGCTGCTGGAGCTCATGGAGCAGCGCGAGGGGCGCCAGGCCGAACAGCACCAGGAGCACGCTGCGATCAGCGCGCTGGACAACGAACTGGGTTTCGCCGGTCAGGCGCTGGACAGTGCCATGGCCGAGATCGACTCGGCGCGGACGGCGCAGACCGAGAAAGGTGAGGCGTTGCGCGCCTCGCTGGACCCCGAACTGGTGACGTTGTACGAGCGGGCGGGCGCGGGTGCCCTGCAGGGCGGTCGCTGCGGTGCCTGCCGGATCGAGATCGACCGCGGTGAGCTGTCCCGCATCGCCGCCGCGGCGGCGGATGACGTGCTGCGCTGTCCCGAGTGCGGAGCGATTCTGGTGCGGACCAAAGCGTGAAGGTGATCGTCGAGGCCGACGGAGGTTCCCGTGGCAACCCCGGTCCGGCCGGGTACGGCGCCGTGGTGTTCTCCGCCGACCGCGCCGGCGTGCTTGCCGAGAGCAAGCAGGCCATCGGTTGGGCCACCAACAATGTTGCCGAATACCGCGGTCTGATAGCGGGTTTGGCTGAGGCTGCCGCGGCCGGTGCGACCGACGTGGCTGTCTCGATGGACTCCAAACTGGTCGTCGAGCAGATGTCGGGGCGCTGGAAGGTCAAGCACCCCGACCTCATTGAGCTCAACCGGGAAGCCAGCGAGCTGGCAGGGCGTTTCGAGCACATCAGCTACCGCTGGATTCCGCGCGAGAAGAACTCGCACGCAGACCGGTTGGCCAATGAGGCGATGGATGCCGCTGCCGGGCTGCCGGAGAAGTCCGCCGCTGCCGAGCCGGCGGCGGTCGCGTCCGCGGCCGGCGCCGGTTCGCAGGGCAGCGGTTCACAGGCCGTGGCCATCCCGCCGGGCGGCACCGCCGATAGCGCGCCGGGCTGGACCGGGGCGGTGGGCGAACCGACCCGGCTGCTGTTGCTGCGCCACGGGCAGACCGAATTGTCGGTGCAGCGCCGTTATTCCGGCCGGGGCAACCCGCCGCTGACCGACGTAGGGCGCCGTCAGGCCACCGCGGCGGCCGAGTACCTGGCCGGTCGCGGCGGCATCACCGCGGTGATCAGCTCGCCGCTGCAGCGCGCCCGCGACACCGCGCAGGCGGCGGCCGACGCGCTCGGCGTGGCGGACGTCGTCGTCGACGACGACCTCACCGAAACCGACTTCGGCGACTGGGAGGGGCTGACGTTCACCGAAGCCGGTCGCGCCCATCCCGATCTGCATCCGCGATGGCTGAAGGACACCTCGGTCAACCCGCCCGGCGGCGAGAGCTTCGAAGAGGTGCACAGCCGGGTTCGCCGGGCCCGCAACCGGATCATCGCCGAGTACGGCGGTTCGACGGTGTTGGTGGTCTCCCACGTCACGCCGATTAAGACGATCCTGCGGATGGCGCTCGACGCCGGTCCGCAGATTCTGTACCGGCTGCACCTGGATCTGGCGTCGCTGTCGATCGCCGAGTTCTATCCGGACGGCGCGGCGTCGGTGCGGCTGGTCAACCAGACGGCTTACCTGTGAGCGAAGCGCAGCAGCACTGGGATGCCCGCTACCGCGAGCGCGACCGCGTGTGGAGCGGTCGCGTCAACCCGCGGTTGGCCGAAATCGTTGAAGACATCGGTGAAAACCGCACGGACAGAACCGCTTTGGACTTAGGTTGCGGTGAGGGTGCGGACGCCATCTGGCTGGCCGGACACGGTTGGACGGTAACTGCCGTCGACATCTCCGCGGTTGCGCTGCAGCGCGCCGCCGAAGCGGCCCACACTCACAGCGTCACCGACCGCGTGGTGTTCGAACAACTCGATCTCTCGGATAGCTTTCCGGCCGGCAGTTTCGATCTGGTGTCGGCGCAGTTCCTGCATTCCTCCGTCGAGTTCGACCGGATGACCGTGCTGCGCCGGGCCGCGACCGCGGTGGCGCCCGGCGGTGTACTTGCCGTCGTCGACCACGGTGCGGCGCCCCCGTGGGCCCGCCACGGGGACGGAGAGGGGCACCACCACCATTTCGCGCCCGCCGAAGAGGTTCTTCACGGTCTGCAACTGCGGGCCGACGAGTGGGATCGGCTGCGGGTGGGTGCCTCCGAGCGGGAGGCGACCGGTCCCGACGGTGAGCAGGCGACGTTGGTCGACAACCTGATCGTGCTGCGGCGAAAGGCCTGAGTTGCGTTCGCCGTCACCACGCGGAAGGCGAATGACCTGCTACCTTTGAGTGCGCGAACGAGTTGGCCGGGCGACCGCGGCACCCACTTCGGGTGTCGAGGAAAGTCCGGACTTCGCAGAGCAGGGTGATTGCTAACGGCAATCCGAGGCGACTCGCGGGACAGTGCCACAGAAAACAGACCGCCGCCGGAACCTTCGGGCAACGGCGGTAAGGGTGAAACGGTGCGGTAAGAGCGCACCAGCATTCCGGGTGACCGGAGTGGCTAGGCAAACCCCACCCGAAGCAAGGCCAAGAGGTCGTGCCCAGCACGACTGCGCAGGCGCTCGAGGGCTGCTCGCCCGAGCCTGCGGGTAGGCCGCTCGAGGCACCCGGCGACGGTGTGCCCAGATGGATGGTCGCCGCTGACGTGGAAACACGACAGGACAGAATCCGGCTTATAGGCCAACTCGTTCGCCCGCTCGCCCAGCCTGAACCGGGTGCCGCAATTCGACGGGTTCACGTACCCGTATCCACACTCGGCACGATCCGTCAGGTGGCTTTGCGTACCGCCTTGGCCAGTGCATGCAGGGCCGCGTCCAGTCGCGACCGCGCGGCCTGCGCCAGATCGTCCTCGTGTTGGTAGAGCACGCCGTAGGTGAACGTGTCCTCCCCGGCAGCGTGCGCGGCCTCGGCCTGCTGGCTCAGATGCGTGCGGCTGACCACGCTGTCCTGATGGTCGCCCAGCAGCGTTTGGATGGTCTTGGCCGCATCGGAGACTTTTGGCTCGCCGGTGGCCGACGCGGTGTAGCGCAACCGCTTGGCGCCCTTGCGGATACGGTGCAATGCCTCGTCGCGTTCCTCGACCCCCAGCCCCTCCGCGGTCTGGGCCTCATGGGCTACTTTGGCCGCCTTGCGCACCCGCTTGTATGCGGCGTCGATCGTGACCGGTGCGGGTTCCTCGCCGTGCTCGGTGGTTACCGGTTCGGCACTGGCCAGCGCTTCCAGGGCATCCAGCAACCGGAAGTAGCGGGTTGTGCGCATCGCCGCCAGGGAGCGCCGCAGCCCGAGGTCGTAGCGGCGCCGGGCGCCGTCCACCAGACGTTCGCGGACGGGCCCGCGGATCAGTTCGGCGGGCAGCGCGTCAAGTGACGTCTGGTATTTCTCGGCGAGGACTTCGGCGTCGCGGGCCACGCCCAGAATGGCTGCGAGTTGGCGCAATTCGTCGAGAACCCAGGAATCGTCGGTGAGGCCGAACGACTCCTCGGACTCCTTGAGCAGGCTACGCAGCTTGCGGGTGATCACCCGCATTTGGTGCACCGAGTCATAGGCGTCCGCGCGCACCGCTCGGTCCCATATCACCAGTTCGCCAACTTGCTCGGCGATCGCCCGGTGCACCGGGTCGCTGAACTCGATCTCAGGCTGTGCCTCGGCGTCGGGATCGTCGAGCACGCGGGCGAGTTTGGAACCGGCGGCGGCCGATTGTGCACCCGCGTCGAGAAGCCGGTTGCCCACCCGGGTGAGCACTTCCGCTGAGCCCTTCGGGTCGTCGGGGTCGCCGAGCAGTTCGAGTTCCCATTCCCGCCACCGCTGTTCGGTGGGCGCGGTCGCGCCGGTGCGGTAGGCACGTACTCTGTCGTCACAGAACTCCGCGAGACGACGGCCGTCGGGGGTGTAGAGCAGCTGGACCTCACGCGTGGTCGAGATGCGTGCGACCGGCGCCAGTGGACGGTCCCGCACGATCGCCAGTACGACGTCGACGAGGTCGGCGGGCACCGTGTCCTGGGCGGTTCCGTCGAGCGGCAGCCGGACCTCGGTGCGTGCATCGGCCCCGGCGGGCAGCTTTAGATGCCATCCCGCATCGGTGCCGCCGGTACGGCGACGCAATGTCACCTTGTTGCGCGCAAGATCCTGCCCCGGGGTGTCGAAATACACAGCATCGAGGTGCTCGGTCGGTGCGTGTTCGACACGCCCGATGGCAGCGATGCCGTCGAACGATGGCGACACCGTCGAATCATCGACGTCGTATTTGCGTTCGATCTCTTTGTAGCGTGCTGGCTTTGGCATAGGTGCCCACCAGAGTGCCACATCAGCTGGCGCGCTGACCCGTGAACTCCCCGGCGGCGTCCCAGGCCCGACGCTCGGCAGCGAACGCCGCCTGCTGGGTGCGCTTGAACGCTGCGATCGGTTCGGCTTCGGCCTCCAGGAACGCCGAGTAGTCGGACATCGAGAAAATTCCGTCGGTGATCTGCACGTCACCGCGCCCTGCCGCCATCTCGGCCCGCAACTCGGTGAGCTCGTCGGCGGCGACGGGGTAGAAGCTGATCCGGTCGAAGTTGCGCAGCAGCCAGGGCGTGCCCGGTTCGAACGACCGCGCATCCCGCGGATGGCAGTGATTCCACACCTGCGTCGTGCGGCCGACGAACTGGTAGCCGCCCGGACCCTCCATGCCGTAGATGCACATGTACGCGCCACCGATGCCGACGGCGTTCTCCGGTGTCCAGGTGCGGGCCGGGTTGTACTTGGTGGTGACCAGGCGGTGTCGTGGATCCAGCGGTGTGGCGACGGGCGCGCCCAGATACACGTCGCCCAGACCCAGCACCAGATAGGAGGCGCCGAACACGATGTCGTGCACATCGGTGATATCGCCAAGGCCGTTGATGCGCCGGATGAACTCGATGTTGTCCGGGCACCATGGCGCATCCGCGCGGACACCGTGCATGTACCGCTGAATGGCCTCGCGGGTCGACGGGTCGTCCCACGACAGCGGTAGGCGCACTTCTCGGCTGGGCACCACCAGCTCATCACTCGGCGGCAGGTCGTCGTCGAGTTCGGCTATCAGCCTGGTTATTTCGGCCGTGTCGATGACGTCCGGGTCGAACTGCACCTGCAGCGAGCGCACCCCCGGAGTGCGCTCTTTGACGCCGTCGATCCGGTGTGCCGAGAGCCGTTCGTCGAGTACATGCACCCGGGCGCGCAGCGCCAAGTCGAGCGCCATCGGGCCGTACTCGACGAGCACCCCGCCGTCGCCGGCGCGGCGCACTGTCACGTCGGTGCCGTCGGAGGCGACGTAGCGCTGCAACACGCCGTCGTCGCCGTCGCCGGAGGCCGAGATCACCGAGCCGAACGCGGCGCGCCGGTCGGCGTCGAGGCTCCGCAGCGACGGTGCCCGGTCGGCGCGCACCGGCACGAACCGCACCGTGTCGCCGGGGGCGAGCTGACCCAGTTTCCAGCGCTCGGCGCCGACAACGGTTACCGGGCAGACGAATCCACCCAGACTCGGCCCGTCGGGGCCCAGCAGAATCGGGGTGTCGCCGGTGAAGTCCAGCGCACCCACGCAGTAGGCGTTGTCATGGATGTTCGACGGGTGCAGTCCGGCCTCGCCGCCGTCGCTGCGGGCCCACTGCGGTTTGGGGCCGTCGAGGCGCACGCCGGTCCGGTCGGAGTTGAAGTGCACGGTGTACTCGGAGGCCAGCAGCGTATCGATGCCCGCGCGGGTGAAGAACTCCGGTGCGCCGTGCGGGCCCTCGGTGACGGCGAGTTGCCAATGCCGCCCGATCGCCGGCTGTTCCTCGATCGAGGCCCGCGCGTCGCGGTCCGGCCAGTCCTGGTGCGGCCCTGGATCGGTGGCGG